>CAVOEB010000009.1:0-59157 GCA_963694715.1 Alphaproteobacteria bacterium
CCCGGCAAGCCTCCACGCGACGCGACGAGGTCTCGTCGTGCAGGATCGTCGAAGAAACGCTCTAGAGCATAAGTCTTAAGTAGTATTTTCTGAGACTGCTCCAAGTCCGCCCCGCGCTCTTCCTGCGGTCCGGTCAGTCCGGACCGACCGCCGGGGGATAATCGGTCGTATGGCTACCGAACAGGGCGCCGGCACGATCCGGAAATTCGCGCCAAAGCTTCGATGCGGGATCTTCGGAATCGTAACCCGCGATCACTTCGTCCATAGCGTCAATGAGCCGGCGAACGGCAACGGTATCGCCGACTGCCAGGTTGCCCTGACCCGACAGGTAATCTTCGAGGCGCCACGAAACCACTGTAATCATCGGAAGTCCATACGTCTTACCCATACCTTTCAGGTTGTGCGCGTCACGACGGATGAGGTGCAGCGCGTCAGCCCCCGTCTCGACGCCCCCGCCGAGCCGGCTGAGCAAGGTCGCCATGCGTGCCAGACGGCCCTCGGCGTTGACGATGAAATCGTCCCGCAAACGCAGTACGGTCTCGTCCAGAGTCGCTTCGAAGGCTTTCTCCACCCTCAACGACCTCTCCATCCGCCCGACAGCCCCCAAAACTATAATCGGTACGCCTGCCTCCGCCTTAACAATCTTATATAATAATTCTTAAGGATTATTTTCTATCGCGCTCTTCTGCGCAACTGGTATCTCCCCGGCGGTTCGGCTAGTCTGGATTGAGAATTGGGGGATTATCGACAACATGACCGACAAGAGTGACGCCGGGGCGCGCCCAAGGCCCGCTCTGGCCGCCAACGATGACGCGCCGGCCCGGCGACGGGTACGCGGCGGGCAGCCCACGGCGGTGCAGCGTCGCTGGCTCGCGCTCGGCCTCGACCAGCCCGGCGGCAAGCTTCCGCTGTTCTACGACGACGGGCGCGAGGTCAATCGCAAGACGGTCGTGACCTGCCTGCGCAAGGGCTGGGCCGAGCCCTGGATCGCTAATCCCATCAAGCCCGACTGGCTGGTCTGCCGCTTGACCGAGGCGGGCCGCGCAATTGTCACGAAGGCGGTGAATTAGGTCTTCTCCCCAGCAACCGGCCGGCCTACTCTGCGCCGCCGGCCCGAGCGGCGACCCCATGACCCCCACGCCCGACCCCCACGCAACCGCCGACGCCTCACCGCATGAGTCCGACGTGCGGGTCTGGCTGCGGCTGATCCCGATCATGATCAGCTGTGGCCTGATCACGGTGGCCTACAGCTACACCATGCCCGCCTTTGCCCTGGTGATGGAGTATCGTGGCATCCCCGCCTGGGTGATCGGGGTCAATTCCGGCTCGCAGAATTTCATCATCATCGCCATGGGCGTCTTCCTGCCCCGCTTTCTTCGCGCGATGGGGTTATGGCGAGGCATGACGATCGGCCTCCTCTCGGCGCTCGTCGCGGCGCTCGCGATGATGGCGGTCGAACCGCCCTGGGGCTGGCTTCCCTTCCGCATGCTCACGGGCTTCGGCTTCTATATCGCCTTCATCGGCGGCGAGGTCTGGCTCTCCCAGGAGGCGGGCGACCGCCTGCGCGGGCGGATCATCGGCGCCTACGGCAGCGCCTGTGCCGCCGGCCTTTTCATCGGGCCGCTGCTCGTCCAGTGGACTGGTACGGCGGGCGTCACTCCTTTCCTGGTCGCCAGCGGCCTCGTCGGCGCGGCGCTTCTCCCTCTCCTGCTGATGCACAAATCGAGCCCGTCGATGGATGCGCCCAGCGGGGCGCGCCTGCTCGATTATTTGCGCCTCGTACCGGTTCCCATGGCCGTGATCCTGCTCTACGGCGTGATCGACCAGTCGCTGATCGCCCTGCTACCGGTCTACGGCCTGCATGCGGGGCTGGACGAATCCCGTGCGCTCCTGCTGCTCACCGTGTGGATCGCGGGTGCGGTGACCCTACAGATTCCCATGGGCTGGCTGGGCGACCTATTCGGGCGTCGGCGCGTCATGATCCTGTGCGGCGCTTCGGCGTTGATTGCCTGCGTTCTCCTGCCCTTCCTGATCCATGGCGGCGTCGCCCTGTGGATCGTGCTCGTGCTCTGTGGCGCCGGCGTCATCGGCATGTGGACGGTCAGCCTCGCATCCCTGGGCGATCGCTTCCGGGGCACCGACCTGGCGGCGGCCACCACCATGTACGGCATCTGCTACGCGATCGGCGCGTCGGCCGGGCCGTCGATCGGCGGGGCGGGGATGAACCTTTGGGATCCCCACGGCCTGATGGTGGCACTCGGCGTCATCGCCGGCGGCTTCCTCGTCTTCGCGCTTCTCTACTCGTTCCGCCATGGCTGGCGCGAGCGCGACACTTGACAGTCCCGGTCCGGGCGTTATCTTCCGCGCCATTGCACGCAGCGAGTGCGATCCGACGGAGCATGACCGATGGCCAAAACGAACAGCATCCAGATCCGTATGGTGAGCAGCGCGGGGACCGGGTTTTATTACGTAACTCGAAAGAATCCCAAGACCCTGACCGAGAAACTCATCTCGCGGCGATACGACCCCGTCGTGCGCAAGCATGTCGAGTTCAAGGAGGCGAAGATCAAGTAGCCGGCGAGCCCTCCTTAGGGGGCTTGATCCGACCGCTCGCCAGAGTGATCGACATTAGCGGAATCTTCTCAGTATACCGCGCCCTCGGCGCCCTCGGCGCCCTCGGCGCCCCAGCCCGCTTCCGCAGCCACGTGCTGCCTCTGTCCCTTGCCCTCCTTCTCGGCCTCACCGTCCTCGCCGGACCGGCACCGGTTCAAGCCGACAGCGCCACCGGGTGGCAGGCCCACAACAGCGGCGATTACACCCGCGCCGATGCCGAGTGGCGGCCCATGGCCGAAGCGGGCAGCCGCGACGCCCAGTTCGCCATGGGTATGCTGGCCGAGGCTCAGGGCTATACGGCCGCGGCGCTCGAATGGTACGAGCGGGCGGCGCGCCAGGGCCAGACCGCGGCGCAGGTCATCCTCGGCGCACGCTACGCCACGGGCATGGATGTCGAGGTCGATTTGGTCCGCGCCTGGTACTGGCTCGATCGGGCGGCCCGGCGCAACCATCCCAACGCGGCCGAATTTCGCGACACGCTGCTGCCCCCGATGACTTGGGAAGAGCGCGCCCTGATCGACCAACTCGGCGACTGACCCGGCCGCTAGAGACAGTCATGACCGATCCCTTGCATCCCGAGGTCGCGGAACAGATGGCCAGCATCGCGGTCGCCCCCGATCGGCCGCTGGTGATTACCGACGCCGACGAGGTGGTGGTCAACTTCATCGACCGTTTCGCCGACTTCCTGCCCGAGCACGGATTTTCCTTTACCTGGGCGTCCTACCACCTGACCGGAAACGTCGTGCGCGACAACGGCCGGCCCGCGGGCAAGGACGACATGGCGCGCGTCTTCCACGCCTTCTACGGCGACCACACCGCTGATCTCGATCCGGTCCCAGGCGCCATCGAAGCCCTCGTCGCGCTGGGCGAACGCGCCACCGTCGTCGTGCTCTCCAACCTGCCGCTGCCGCACCGCTTTGAGCGCGCGCGCGGATTGGCGCTCCACGGCCTCAATGTCCCCGTCATCGCCAATGTCGGGCGCAAGGGCCCGGCGGTCCGGGCGCTGGCGGAACAGACCTCGGCGCCGGTCTTTTTCCTCGACGATAGCCCGCGTCACCACGAATCCGTGGCCCAGACCGCGCCCGAGGTGGTCCGCTTGCATTTCGTCGGCCACCCGCGGCTCGCCAAGCTGATCGAGCAGGCGCCCGACAGTCATCACCGAACCGACAACTGGCCGTCCGCGCGCGCGGTGATCGATAGCCATCTCGATGACGCCGGCTTCTGAGTCCGGCGCGGCCGGCATTCGCATCGGCGTCGATCTGGGCGGCACCAAGATCGAGGCGGTCGCCCTCGGGCCCGGCGGTACCAAACTGGCGCGCCGCCGCGTGCCCAGCCCCCAGGGCAGCACCCACGCGTCGGTCAAGGCCGTCGCCGGTCTGGTCCGGGAAATCGAGGCCGGGCTTGGTGAGCCGGCCAGCGTCGGCGTCGCGGTGCCCGGCACAATCTCGCCCGATGACGGGCGGATGAAGAATGCAAACTCCGTGTGGCTGATTGGCGAGGCGCTTGACCGCGACCTGAGTGCGGCGCTGGAACGCCCGGTGCGGCTCGCCAACGACGCCGACTGCTTCGCCCTCTCGGAAGCCGCCGACGGCGCGGGCGCGGGCGCGCGTTCGGTGTTCGGCGCGATCCTCGGCACCGGGGTCGGTGGCGGCATCGTCGTCGAGGGCCGGCTGCTTGCCGGTCCCAACGCCATCGCCGGCGAATGGGGCCACAACCCCCTGCCCTGGCCCACCGACGACGAACGCCCGGGCCCGCTTTGCTATTGCGGCCGGGCGGGCTGCATCGAGACCTTTCTCTCCGGTCCCGGCCTCGCCCGCGACCACGGCGCCATCACCGGCGAGACGTTCGATCCGCCCGCCATCGCGGCCCGGGCAAACGCCGGCGACGAGACCTGCGCGGCCAGCATGGTGCGTTATGAACACCGCCTTGCCCGCGCCCTTGCCAGCGTGATCAACGTCGTCGACCCCGAGGTCATCGTGCTAGGCGGCGGCTTGTCGAACCTCGCGCGGCTCTACGACGCGGTGCCGCGGTTGTGGGGAAATTTCGTCTTCTCCGACCGGGTCAACACCCGCCTACTACCCAACGCTCACGGCGATTCGAGCGGCGTGCGGGGCGCGGCCTGGCTCTGGCCCGCGTGAGCCCGCGGGGCTATTAGTACCCACTATAAGAAAACCCGCCGCCATGACGTCCAAGCCCGTGATTCTGGTCAGCCGAAAGCTACCGCCCGCCGTCGAGGCCCGTGCTGCGCGCGACTTCGACGCCCGGCTTAACACCGAGGATACGCTTTACGCCCAGGCCGAGTTGCTCTCGGCGGCCGCCGAGAGTGGCGCCGAGGGGCTGTTGATCTGCCCGACCGACAAGCTCGACGCCAGGTTCATCGCCAACCTGCCCGACGCGGTGATAATCGCTGCCAGCTTCTCGGTCGGCTTCGACCATATCGACCTCGCCGCCGCCCAGGCTCGCGGCCTGATGGTGACCAACACGCCCGACGTGCTGACCGACGCAACTGCCGACTGCGCCATGCTCCTGCTGCTCGGCGCAGCAAGGCGCGCGAGCGAGGGCGAGCGCATGATGCGCGCGGGGAGTTGGGGCATCTGGGGCCCGACGGCAATGCTCGGCACCCAGGTCACGGGCAAGCGCCTCGGCATCTTCGGAATGGGCCGGATCGGCCGCGCGCTGGCCCAACGTGCGCGCGGCTTCGAGATGGAGATCCACTACCACGACATCGCCCCGCTCGCAGACGACCTTGCGCAAGGAGCGACCTACCACGCCGAGGCGGACGGGCTGCTCGCGGTCTCGGACTTCCTCAGCTTGCACTGCCCCTCAACGCCCGAAACCCGCAGCTGGGTGAATGCCGAACGCATCGCGCGAATGCCCGACGGCGCCATCGTGGTCAACAGCGCGCGGGGCGATATCGTCGACGACGGCGCGCTTATCGCGGCGCTCAAATCGGGCAAGCTCGCGGCCGCCGGGCTTGACGTCTATCACGGCGAGCCGGACGTCCATCCCGGCTATCGTGAACTAGAGAATACCTTCCTGCTGCCCCACATGGGCAGCGGCACCCGCGAGACGCGGGACGCCATGGGCTTTCGCGCCCTCGATAATCTGGGTACGTTTTTCGCAGGCCAAACCCCCGGCGACGCGCTGACCTGACGGAGGCGCGCGCTGTCTATTCGGCGGCGGAGCGGCTGCTCTGCTCGTCGATCCCGAACGCCTCACGCAGGCCGGCGGTAATCTCGCGAACATAGCCCTCGACCAGGAACTCGCCTTTCTCGCGGCTTGCCGCCTTGGCTGAGGAGAGCGCGCCCGAGGAGGGAATGCGCGAGCGGTCAGTGGGATAGGTGTCGTAGGGCGGAAATTCGGCGGGCGGGTTATCGGGGATGCGGTCGATCTTGACCAGTTCGGGCCGGAGCGCCCACATGACCGAGGTTTCCATGACCCCGGCATGCTCGAGCGGCCAGCCGGGAAAGCCGTCGGGAAACGCCTTGTCGTACATCGCCGGAGTGGTGAAGTCCCAGTAGTCGACGCGCAGGATCTTGAGATCGTCGATGCCCTCCCCGCGCAACTCGCGGAGTGCTAGATCGATGCCCTCGATACAGAACATGGCGTTTTCGTAGTGGCCCTCGAACAGGGCGAAGCGGCGCACGCCGTCATGGGCCATCTGACGGATGAGGTCGCGCACCGTGGCGGTGAGCGTCGCGCCATCGAGGCTGGTGGTACCCGGGAAATGCTCGCCGCCGCCGGACTTGGGCTGTGACTTGTAGCCGTAGGCAATCGCGGGAGCTACGAGCCCGCCGATGTTGGCCGCGACCCGGGCGGAAATCTGCTCGGGGATGACCGTATCGCAACAGAGCGGAAGATGGGGGCCGTGCTGTTCGAGCGAACCCACGGGCAGCATGACGACGGGCGCGTCGCTGTGCACCCGGGTCTCGTACTCGGTCCAATCGAGTTCATTCAGCCAGACGGTACCAACCATGACGACCCCCTATTCTTCCGTGTCCCAAACCAGCCGTAGGCGCGGCGACCGCGAGGCCGCCGCGCCTACGGGTCAGGATTGCAGGAACTCCGCCCAGATGTCGAGCTATGCGGTATCGAGTTCCAGCGAGAGGTAGTGGTCGCAGTAGGAGTTTTCTAGATATTTCGGCTGATCGTCCCAGCGCGGCGCCGCCTTCTCGTTGGCCGCCAGCGCCGCACTGCGGCTCGCCGGCATGGCCCACAATCGGACTTGGCGAGCCGGCCCTGGCCGTCCGGGCTCATGATGTAGCGCAGGAAGTCCATCGCGAGATCCTTGCGCCCGGACTGCTCAAGCACGGTGATCGACTGCATCCAGCGGATGCCATCTTCCTTGGGCAGGGTCCAATCGAGGTCAGGGCGCTCATCGACCATGAGATGCGAGACGATGAATTCCGCGCCGCCGCCGACGATATCGACATCGCCTGTGACCAGCGCGGTCTGCACGCTGACGATGTCGCTGACCAAGGCGGCCGTGATCCAGATGGCGAAGAGCATTACCGCGGATTATGCGCGAAGCGGGGTACGCATCAATACGGTCTGCCCCGGCGACGTGGATACGCCGATGCTCGACGAGCTGGCACGCGAACAGGGCCGCAATCCCGAGAAACTGCGCCAAGCCTCGCGGGAGGCCTCGCCCAACGGCCGGCTGGCAACGCCCGAGGACATCGCGGCGGCGGCGGCGTTCCTGGCCTCGGACGAGGCCCGCCACATCACGGGGGTCGCCCTGCCCGTCGGGGGCGGCGGTCTCGCGGTCTAACCCGCCGCATCGTCGGTAAGATTTCGTTGAGATTTTGATGGTTAATCTCGCTGCTATAATGAGCTCACCCCACAGCCCCTGCCCGACGCCTGGTTCGGCTTGCTGATCGCCTGTAACCGAACGCGCCCCGGAAATTCTCTTTCCCCGATCCTGCCGGGCGGCAAAATTTGCCGCACGACCAGCGGCCCGCGCCGCCGCGATCTACCCGTTTTTCGAGATATCCTGCGGGTTTTTCCTTGGCACGCGCCTTGCGACATAACCGGCTAGAGATTGATGGCGCGCGCCAAGCGCCAACACCGTAGCCGACGCCGTGTCCCGTGCGCACGGCCCGAACAGGAAGAGAGACGCCGATGGCCAACATCACCGATACCGCTGACGCTTTCGCTCTGCCCAAGCCCGATGTCGTGGTCAGCGTGGGGCTGGTCGCCGACCGGCTGATCCGCTCGATCCAGCGGGGCGGCTCGGGCGCCGAGATCGACCAGCGCGCTCTAATCGAGCGCTTGCTCGCCGTGGCCACCGGGGTGGAACAGCGGATCTCGGAGCAGACCCACCGCATCCAAGTGCTTGAAGCGCTCTCCGTGACCGACGAACTGACCGGCCCGGTCAACCGCCGCGGTTTCATGCGCGAGCTGCGGCGTGCGCTGGCCGACGCCAAGCGCCAGGACAATCAGGGCGTTCTCGCCTATCTCGACGTCGACGGCTTTAATTCGCATTCTCCGATGCGTCGTAATTCTGCCACGAAGCCGCGGCCAAGGCCAAGTCCCCTGAGTGTCCACAATTAGCCATAAACGGGCATCACAGTTCATGGCTCCCCACTGTTCAGGGGCCGCCAACTATTTCAGCGGCCAGATTGCTTTAACCAGGGCTATGAAAGTCTATGCTCCAGATATGGTTCTGATACCTGGGGCGCAGCCGGATGACAGAGCTGTCCTTGTGATACAGACGCTTCCGCTTCCTGTGACGCTGCGGTATCTGGAGACCCTCTTCCCTCCACAGCCGTTCTACCTTCTTGTGATTGACTTCCCAGCCTTCAATGCGAAGCAGCTCGGCAATCTTCCTGTAGCCATAGCGACCATAGTGCTTTGCCAGTCTGACCAAAGCCAGCCGAAGGCTGTCATCATCTCCTGGGGATGCCTCATAGCGCTGTGTGGAGCGTGCCACGCCGATCGTTTTGCAAGCCCGCCGCTCGGATGGCCCGAGCTTCTGACGCACATGGACTACAGCCTGACGCAGATCGGCAATCGTCAGACCTTCGGCTTTAGGTAATCGAGGCTCTCCTTCAGGATCAGCTTGTCCAGTTCAAGATCCGCAACAATTCTCTTGAGGCGGGTATTCTCCTTCTCAAGGCCCTTGAGCTCCTGAAGCTGTGACTTGCCCATCCCGCCGTACTTCTTGCGCCAATTGTAATATGTCGCATCGCTGATGCCGGCTGAGCGGCAGGCCGTCTCTACACTGCTGCCAGACGCCACACTGAGCTCAATCTGACGCAGCAAATTCAATACATCCTCATCGCCCGGCATCGACGGCAGGATCGAAATCTGCCGCTCGTTTCTTGAGCGCTTCTTCTTTTGCTTTGGCGAAGGCCGCTTTGTCCTCAACCATGGTTTTTGCCAATGTTGTGCAATCTTTTTGTATCGACGCTTGCTCCAGAGCCTTGACCTCCCCTTTTAGGCGGCCAACTTCCTCTGCTCTGTCATCGCTATCGATAAAAAATAACGCGGGCCAAAACAGAATTAGGCCGACGCCCATCGCAACGGCATCATTGGTGGCTATATCGTTTTGCTCTTTATTCGTCATAGTTGTTTCTTGTAATAGCCTTGCGTATTCTTGTTCTAATTGTGTGCATGTATAAGAATTATATTTTATTTGCGAAACATAGGACGCGGAAATATTATCGCTTGAACTCGCACATGCGCCGATGAAACAAGAAATTGCGCCGATCAGAAGAACTCTATTTAAGCGTCCCATTACACAAACTCCCCGTTCTCATTTTCATTAGAGGAAGAAAAATTTTCCCACATATACGAATAAACATAACCCACTGGGATACCCGTTTCCAAATAGTACATCACACCCAGATTTCCTTGGGCATCGGCAACCCCCTGTTCAGCAGCAAGTCTGTACCACTTCACCGCAGTCTTATCCGACATTCCCCAGATAGCCTCCAGGTTCGCGGAAATCGTACCACCGTGCCACCGTCGAGGGAGCGGGATAATTTTCGCGGCCACCCAATGACCTGATTTCTCGATTTTCCTGTGTCGGGAAGCCCATTTGTCCATATTTCCCGTCATCCAGACGCACCTCTCCCGTCGCTTTGCACCCGCCGTGGATTTCCTCGGCCTACGCCGGAGCGGGTCTTCGTCGCAGATCATCGATCAGGCTCAAGATTCCCTGAAACAAGCTCCTCGGCACCGCCACCTCAGCCAATTGGAACGTGACGTACCGGCCATGGCGGACGACCTTGGCACCGATCTTCACCAATTTCTCCCGCAGTGTGGTCAGCGACCAGTGCTCGACCTCCTTTGGCAAAGCCAGTGTTCGCATGAAGTTGGCGAGATTGTAGGCCAGGGCGTGAAGCTGGAGCCGGACGGCGTTGTCGCGGAATTTGCGGCACGACAGCCGCGTCCATTTGATCGCGTTCTTGCCTTCCTTGATGTATTGCACGGTTGGCGAAGGCGACCAGCGAAAGCATGACGGGGACCTCGACCAGGACGCCGACCACCGTGGCCAGCGCCGCGCCCGAATTGATCCCGAACAGACTGACCGCGACGGCGACCGCGAGTTCAAAGGAGTTCGACGCCCGATCAACGCGCAGGGCGCCGTGACGGCAAACGGTACGCGCCAGCGCCAGGCCCAGAGATAGGCGATGGCGAAAACCTCGTAGGTCTGCATCAGCAGCGGGATTGCGATGAGCCCGATGACGACGGGATGGGCGAGCAAGGTCGGACCCTGGAACCCGAACAGGAGAACCACCGTGGCGAGCAGGGCCGCAACCGGGAACAGCTTGAGCCGGCCCGAGAGGCTCGCCAGCGCGCGCGCATCGGCGCAGCGCGACGCGGCGCGTGGCGATCCCGGCAAGAAGGGAGACGACGACGTAGAGCCCGACCGAGAGCAGCAGCATCTCCCACGGCACCACGATTTTTGTGACCCCGAGCAGGAGGACAACGAGGGGCGCGAAGACAACGACCATGATCAGGTCGTTGACCGAGACCTGGACCACCGTGTAGGTCGGATCGTCCCGGGTCAGCTGGCTCCAGACGAAGACCATGGCGGTGCAGGGTGCGGCGCCGAGCAGGGTCAGCCCCGCGACATACTCGCCCGCCGTGGTGGGATCGATGAGATCGCGAAAGACGATCTCGAAGAACAGCACGCCGTGCCCAGACCGACCCCCGCCCCGATGCCCAAGGCGACCCAGAGCGAGAGACCGCGCTCGAACAGGCCGAGAGGACAGCGGACCCGGGGCGCGGATTTTTCGGACAGCGACATGACGCGCGCTCAGGCCGGGGTTGCGGGTTTACAAGAACGGCTACGGCAAATCGTCGCAGAGCCAGATAACGCTTGACCCATTATTGCGAATGAGTTTCAATAGCCTCATTATCTAACTGCCAATGAAAATCACTCTCGCGATAATTCTAATCAAGCGCCACGCCGATTGATGCACTTGCCCTTCGAAGCGGAGATCCGACATGCCCCACCGCCGAACCTTGCGAACCTTCACCCCGAACCGCCTTGGCGCCGCGCTGGCCCTGGCCGCCCTGATCGGCCTTTTTAGCGCCGGTGGCGCCCGGGCCGCAGAGGAATTCACCATCCATATCAAGGACCACGTCTTCGACCCGGTCGAGTTGCACGTGCCCGCCGATACCAAGGTCAAGCTGATCATCGTCAACCAGGATCCGACGCCCGAGGAATTCGAGAGCTACGATCTCAACCGCGAGAAAATCGTTTCGGGAAACGGTACGATCAGCGTCTTCATCGGTCCGCTTGACCCGGGCCGCTACGAATACTTCGGTGAGTTCAACATGGACACAGCGTTGGGCTGGATCGTCGCTAAATAGCGCCGCGCCCCCGTTTACCCGACCCGGAGCCATCATGATTCCCACCCTCATCATCGTCTTTCGCGAAGTGCTCGAAGCCGCACTGATCGTGAGTATCGTGCTCGCGGCGACCCGTGGGGTGACGAATCGCGGATGGTGGATCGCGGGCGGTATCACTTGCGGGCTCGCGGGCGCGGTGCTCGTCGCCGTCTTCGCGCAAGGGATCGCGAATGCGCTGCAAGGGCTGGGCCAGGAGGTTTTCAACGCAATCGTGCTGTTCCTCGCCGTGCTCATGCTGGGTTGGCACAACGTCTGGATGAGCCGTCACGCCCGTCAACTCGTGTCCGAGATGAACGCAGTGGGCAGCGCCGTTTCGGAAGGCAGCCGGCCGCTTGTCGCGTTGGCCTTCGTGGTCGGCGTCGCGGTGCTGCGCGAGGGCTCCGAAATCGTTCTTTTCCTTCATGGCATCGCGGCCGCGGGCGGCTCGGGCGCCGGCCAGATGCTGACCGGCGGCGCGCTCGGCCTCGGCGCCGGCGCGGCGCTCGGCATCGCGCTCTATCTCGGCCTGCTACGCATTCCGACGCGTTACCTGTTCTCGGTGACGAGCTGGCTGATCCTGCTGCTCGCCGCCGGCATGGCGGCTCAGGCGGCCGGCAAGCTGGAGCAGGCCGGGCTCTTGCCCGCCTGGGGCTACCGGGTCTGGGATTCCTCGCACCTGCTCTCGGAGCGCGGCTTCCTAGGCCAGGTCCTGCATATCCTTATCGGCTATAACGCCCAGCCCATGGGCATCCAGATCGCCTTCTATGGCGCCACCATCCTGATCATCGGAGTGTTGATGAAACTCTTTGCACCCTCCCCGTCGAGAAAGACCGCCGCTGTTGTCGCAGCCGCGCTCATCACGACCGGTGCGGGCCTCGGCCTGTTCGGTTCTCCCGCCCAGGCCGCGGACCTGAAGGTCTATTCGCCTATCGTCGAGGAAGGCGAGTTTGCCTTTGAGGCCCGAGGTAATGCGGGTTTTGACGACGAGGATTCGAAGGACGGCGCACAAGAGCAGCGCTACGAGATCGAATACGGCGTGACCGACCGTTGGAAGACGGCGATCGGCGGCCAGTTGAAGAAGGGTGCTAACAGCGCACTGCGCTACAACTCAACCTACTGGGAGAACATCTACCAGGTCTTCGATCAGGGTGAAATGTGGCTCGATTTCGGGATTTACGTCGAATACAAAATCGCCGACGACCGCGACGATCCGGATATCCTCGAGTTCAAGCCGCTGTTCGAGAAGAGCTTCGGCCGGACCGAGATCACGCTCAACCCGATCTTCGAGAAAGAGGTCGGCGAGAACTCGGGGGAGGGTCTCGTGTTCGAGTATGCCAGCCGCGTCAAATATCGCTGGAATCCCCTGTTCGAGCCCAGCATTGAGGCCTTCGGCAAGCTCGGAGAAATCAACAACACCATCTCGCCCGACCGCCAGCGCCACCAGTTGGGCCCGGTGATCATGGGCACCATCCCGCTGCTGGGGCACGACCTTGCGCTCGCCTACGAACTGGGCTGGCTGGTGGGCCTGACCGAAGGTACCGCCGACGGCACCTTCAAGTGGCTGGTAGAGCTCGAGACCTACTTCTAGATCTACGCAGCGGCTCTCCCGCCGTGTTGCGTCCGGCGGCTTCCAAACCGCACCATTCGGCGACAAACAGTTCGGTCGCCTGAGTGTTCTTGCGCACGGACTCGAGATTGACCCGCTCGTTGAAGCCGTGGATGTTTTCCGACACGGGGCCATAGACCAGCGCCGGAATCCCCGCATAGAGCCCGAAGCACCTGGCATCGGTGGTCGCAGTGAGTGCCTTAGTGGCGAGTGGCTTGCCGTATGCTGCCAGGTGGGCAGCGCCGAGGACGGCCACAACCGCATCGCTGTTCTCCAGCACATAACCCTCCGCCATCTGGCCATGATAGACGACCTCGGGCGAGTTTCTGGTGAGGAAGGAATTGGCTGCGGCCGCGTCGGCGGTGCAGACCTCGATCTCCGCTTTTCCCTCGGCCAGATCCTGGCCCGGATAGACGGTGACCCGCATGTCGAAGATGCTCCAGGCGGGGACGCTCGAAGCCCAGTCGCCGCCCTGGGAGAGTCCCACGTTGAAGTTGATCAGATGAGCCACACCGGCGAACGCCGGGTGACGGCGGCTGGGCTCGTTCCAGCGCGGCGATGATCGGAAAGGCCACCTCGATGGCGTTGGCACCGCTCGACGTCTCGAGTACGTGGGCCGGATAGCCCCTGAGCTTGACCTGGAACCACATGACGCCGACCTGGGCTCGTTGCAGGGTATCGTTGATTGGGCTCGAGGGTAATCGCCGCCTCTGCCCGGTAGCCCCGCTCGAGACAGGCCAGCGCGCCGTTACCGGTGCATTCCTCCTCGATCACGGACTGGACGAAGGCGCCCGAGGCGGGCTGGAAGCCGATCCGCCGGAGGGCATCGAGCGCAAAAATGTTTTCAGCCAGACCGACCTTCATGTCGCCTGCCCCGCGGCCGTACATCCAACCATCCGCCACGCGCGGTTTAAATGGCAGATCCCGCCACATGTCGAGCGGCCCGACGGGAACCACGTCGATATAGCCGTTGAGGATGAGCGAGCGGCCAGTCGGCGTCGCGGGCCGGTGTGAGCCGACCACGTTCCAGCCGTCGTCATAAGAAACATGGACAGGCGCGAAGCCCGGGAGATGGGCAATCGCGTCGGCATCGATCAGCCAGCGGTCGACGCAGTAACCGCGTGCGGCGAGAGCGCGGACAACGAAATCCTGTGCCGTCGCCTCCTACCCACGGACCGAGGGGAAGCGTACCAAGCCCGCCGTAAACGCCAGCTGGTCGTAAAACCCTTGATCGACCGAATCTCTAATCCGTCCCGATAGTACCTCGTCAAGCATCATTCCCTCCCCTGAACGGTTTACCGCGTTTGTATCCGGCATTAAGTGCCAAAGCGATAGCCCGGGCAATGGCCGGCCGGCGCTGCCTCACCGGCCGTACGAATTCTGTCGCGGTTTGCGCCTCTATCCTCTGGCCCATACAAGTCTGATCGGCTAAATTTGTTCGCCCTTGGCCTACATCCTAGGAGAGACCCGATGCTGCCCACCCTCGACGCCCTGTTTGAATCGAGCCTGACGAGCCTGCCGCTGATCCAGCGCGGCAAGGTACGCGACATCTACGCCGTTGGTGAAGACCGCCTGCTGATCGTCACGACAGACCGGCTCTCGGCATTCGACGTGGTGCTCCCGACTCCGATCCCAGGCAAGGGCGCAGTGCTAACCGAGCTGTCGAATTTCTGGTTCGCGCGCATGACGGGGACAATTCCGAATCATCTGACCGGGATTGCGCTCGCCGAAGTGTTGCCCAATGCGGAAGAGTTCGCCCAGGTCGACGGCCGGGCGATCGTGGTTCAAAAGCTCAAGCCCCTGCCTGTCGAGGCCATCGTGCGCGGATACATCATCGGCTCCGGCTGGAAGGACTACCAGAAGACCGGCACGGTCTGCGGCATCGAACTACCCGACGGCCTGCGCCAGGCGGACAAGCTGCCCGAGACGATCTACACGCCCTCGACCAAGGCTGATATGGGCGGTCACGACGAGAACATCGATTTCGCCGCCACCGTCGCGCTGGTCGGGGAAGCGTTGGCCGCACAGGTGCGCGATGTGAGCATTGCGATTTATGACGAAGCGGCGTCCTACGCGCGCAAGCGGGGCATAATCATCGCGGATACGAAGTTCGAATTCGGACTCGACGCCAACGGCTTGCTCGTCTTGATGGACGAGGTGCTGACCCCGGATTCGTCGCGCTTCTGGCCGGCCGCGAGCTACGCGCCCGGCACCAGCCCGGAAAGTTTCGACAAACAGTATGTCCGGGACTACCTGGAGGTCCAGGGGTGGGACAAGACACCGCCGGCGCCGGCGCTGCCCGACGACGTGGCCGCGCGGACCGCCAAAAAATATCGCGAGGCGCTTGAGGTTCTGACCGCCTAGGCGGGGTTAGTGCCCGGCCGTATCGGTTTCGGGTCTATCGCCGACCCGCGAGCGTAGCTCGTCGAGCAGGCCTTCCAGACCGTGGCGATCGATCACGGCGGAAAATTCCGAGCGCTGGGTGATCAGCATGCTGGTGCCCTCGACGTAGACGTCGATAATTTTGTAGCTCTCATCGACCTCGCGGACGATGAAGTCGAGATTGATCGACGCCATGGAACCGGAGAATTCGAATTTGGCGCGCACGGCAAGATCGCCATCGTACCAGTCGGTCACCTCCGTCACCTGGAAAGTCTCGCCCGGATAGCCGTTAAAGCGGACAGTGTAAATCCGCACGACGAAATCGGTGAACACGGTCTGATAGACCGTTGCATCATCCGAAGACAATTCGCGCCAACTCGACCCCAACACCGCCCGGCTGATCGTACGAATGTCAAATCTATCGATGAGAATGTCGCGGAAGGCGGCTTCGCGCTCCGAAAACGAGGTGAGGTCCTCGCGCTTCAGCAGGTCGATAACCTTGTTGCCGAGATCCTCCACAAAGGCTTCCGCCTCCGCATAGCCGGCCCGCGCCGGGCTCGACAAGGATGCGCTGACGATGAGTGCCGCAGCCACAAGGCCAAATAGAACATGGCGTTTCAGCATGACGTCAACTCGCCGAAGCGGTGTCCTGGATGGGTACGCTATCTTCCTGCTCCATCTCTTCGGTCACGGGCGGAGCGTCGTCGTCGTGATAGTGCTCGATCGAAATGCCCGGTACCGGGAGCGGAGGCGGCAACGAGCCATTGCGGACCTCGCTGTCGCGATACTGGCGGTACAGGCTGCGCAAAGCCGCATAGAAGTCGACCGAGGTGGCATCGAGGTTATCGAGATTTTCGATGTTGCGTTCGCGCTCGTCAACGACGCGCGTTCCGAACCGCGCGATGAGATATTTGTCGTCGAGCACGTAGCTAAGCGGGTCGAGGAAAAGATCCACGACGATGCCCGTGGCGTCACGCGGATTGGACGGCCCGAAGAACGGTAGCATCAGGTAGGGCCCCTCGCCGGCGCCCCAGACGGCCAGTGTCTGGCCAAAATCTTCATTGTGCGGTTCGAGGCCCCACTCGGTGGCAACATCAAACAGACCGCCGACGCCGACTGTCGAATTGATAACGAACCGTCCCAGGGTTTCGCCCGCCCGCTCCGGTTCACCCTGCATCAGGTCGTTAGCCAGAATGACCGGCGTGCGCAGGTTCATCAGAAACAAATTAATCCGCCCGCGCACGACGCCGGGAAGGATATGGCGGTAGACAACCGCGATGGGACGCAGCACGAAGTCGTCGAATCCCCGGTTGAATTCGAGGACGCCCCGGTTCCATGGCTCCATGGGATCGTTGGCTTCTTCATAGCGGGCCACCGCATCCGCATCGCCCTCGGGCGCCGTCGCGCAATTGGCCAGCGGCAACGCAAGCAGGGCGAGAAAAAGCAACCGCGCCGCGATCATTTTCTTATTGTTCTTGACTATCCAACCCACAGCGACGCGCCTCTAGTTATCCGTTACCCAGCTACGACGAAAAAACGCCCCGTCCGGCCTTACTTCCGTGCGCCCAGCCTCGCGGTTGTCCAATGACGCCGCAAACAAAACCTTAGCGTCGAATCTAAAACGCCTCAAAGCAAGCACCAAGAACTGGTTAACCAGGCCGGCGAATTTAAATTGCATACCATAACGATTCGCGAAACACCAGCTGCGGGATCGCTCAAATTCACCGCCCTGCGGCCCTCGTTTAGTGCCCCAAAATTTGCCAGAACGCGGGAGAATCTCAGGGCGCCAGAGCGGTGCCCACAGTGACAAGGCTCACCCTCATCGGCAGCGCCGTTTGGCCCTTCCCACGGCTCTGGCAAAGGCGCTCCTAGCCTTGAGCTCCGTGACCGGCCCAAGGGTGGGTCGAGAAGACTTGGGAGCATCGACCGGCCACAGTCCGACACCCGATTCATTCGCCACAAACCCAAGCTTAGAAATATTAACTTGTAAAAATGTCGTTATAAAGATATAAGGATATCTGTAATGTACTAAAGATAACCAAGTATATTTATGCCGCGATTGAACGGGCGGGCCTGTACAGGCGCCTCGCCGCCATCGGGCATCACTCAGGCGCGAACGGGTAGATACGAACGGATTTCATGGAAAAAATCAGATCCAGAAGCCGAAGCGACCCAGAGTTTCCGCCCGGCGATCCGTCCGCCGGGCTGGTTCGCAATCCACGTGGCGCCAGCGTGAATACCATGGACGAGTTGCTGATCGGGCTAAAGGCAGCTGGCGAATCCACCCGCCTGCGCCTGCTGCTGCTTTGCTCCCAAGGCGAGCTTACCGTCTCGGAACTGACCGCCATCCTGCGCCAGAGCCAGCCCCGCGTGTCGCGTCACCTGAAGCTGCTGTGCGGCGCCGGGCTACTCGACCGGTTTAGGGAAGGAACCTGGGTTTTCTACCGGACCAGCCGAAACTCCGCGATGGCGCCTCTGGCCGCCTACCTACTCACGCTGATCCCCGAGAACGACCCCAGCGCGCGAACCTATCTCAAACGCCTCGCCGCGGTACGCCGCGAGCGTTTCGACAAGGCAGCCGCCTATTTCCGCGAAAACGCTGTGAAATGGGACAAAATCCGCTCCCTGCACGTGCCTGAGATCAAGGTCGAACAGGCCATGCTCGACCTGCTCGGTCCCACCGAGCCCGAGGATCTTCTGGATATCGGCACCGGCACCGGCCGCGTGCTCGAAATCTTCGCGCCTCGGATCAACCGCGGGCTGGGGGTCGACATATCGCGGGAAATGCTGGGTATTGCCCGCGTCCAGCTGTCGCGTAGGGCGATAGCCAATTGCGAGGTCCGCCTCGGCGACATGTACGACCTACCGGTCTCGCTCGGCAGTTTCGACGCCGCCACCATTCATCAGGTCCTGCACTTCGCCGACGACCCAGCCGCCGTCATCGAGGGGGCGGCGCGCGCGCTTCGCCCGGGCGGCCATCTGGTGATCGTCGATTTTGCGCCTCATGACCGCGAAGAGCTACGCGACCAGCACGCCCATCGCCGCCTCGGCTTTCGCGATTCCGAAATAGAAGGCTGGTTTCGCGCCGCCGGCCTCGTCCCCGGGGATGCGATCCATCTCGACGGCAGAGAATTGACCGTCGTGCTCTGGCCGGCCGTGCGTGCCACGGGTGGCTCGGGCCCCGGTACCGCAGCCTCGGCCTATTCGGGAGTGGCCATATGATTCCGCACACCCAGCCCACTGAGCACCGCGCGCGGCGCCGCACAGGCCCACCCGTCCCGACCCAGCCGCCGCGTATCTCGTTCGAGTTCTTTCCGCCCAAGACGCCTGCCATGGAAGCCTCCCTGTGGACCGCGATCGAGCGCCTCACGCCCCTTGATCCGGCCTTCGTGTCCGTCACCTACGGCGCAGGCGGTGGCACGCGCAGCCGGACCCACCGCATCATCGGCCGCCTCATCAGCAAAACGGCGCTTGTTCCCGCTGCCCATCTGACCTGCGTCGGCGCCTCGCGCGCGGAGATCGACGATGTGGCCCGCGCCTACTGGGCGTTAGGCGCGTGCCAGCTGGTCGCACTACGTGGTGATCCGCCCGAAGGTGTGGCCCGCTACGAGCCGCACCCCGACGGTTATGAGCACGCCGCCGACCTGGTCGCCGGGCTGCGCCGATTGGCGGATTTCGAAATTTCCGTCGCCGCCCACCCCGAGGCCCACCCCGACGCGGGGAGCGCCCAGGCCGATCTCGACAACCTGAAGCGCAAACTCGACGCCGGCGCGAGCCGCGCGATCACGCAATTTTTCTTCGACCCGGACGTGTTCTTACGCTTCCGCGACCGCGTCGCCGGTGCGGGGATCGACGCGCCGCTCGTGCCGGGAATTTTGCCCGTAACCAACGCCGCCCGGGCGCTCAGTTTTGCTACCGCTTGCGGCGCTAACGTACCCGACTGGGTCAAGCGCCTGTTCGACGGCCTCGACGCCGAACCCGAGACGCGCCAGCTCGTCGCCGCGGAGCTCGCCGCCGAACAGTGCCGGCGGCTGCAGGCGGAAGCGGTCGAGGATTTTCATTTCTACACCCTGAACCGGGCCGAGCTGACCCTCGCGATCTGCCGCATGCTGGGCGTGTTGCCCCGGGCGGCGGCGTTGGCAAACTAGGGCAAAGAGGGAGCCCTCTCGATGACGACCCGGACCTCCTGCCGCGACGCTCTCGACGCCGCCCTGACCGAGCGCATCCTCGTGACCGACGGCGCGATGGGTACCATGATCCAGAGCTATCAGCTCGAAAAGCGCGACTACGAAGGCACGCACTTTCGCCGCCATCATGCCGATCTCAAGGGCAACAACGACGTTCTTAACCTGACCCAGCCCGAGATCATCGCCGAAATACATGGCCAATATCTGGCGGCCGGCACCGACATACTCACAACCAACACCTTCAACGCCAACGCCATCTCGCAAGCCGACTACGACCTCGCCGAACAGTCCTACGCGATCAACCGCGCCGGCGCCGAGATCGCGCGCGCTGCGGCCGACGCAGCCGAAGCGAAAGCGCCCGACCGGCCGCGCTTTGTCGCGGGCTCGCTCGGGCCGACCAACCGGACCGCCTCGGTCTCTCCAGACGTCTCTAACCCCGGCTACCGCAACGTCACCTTCGACGAGCTGGCGCAGGTCTACGCCGACGCCGCGCGCGGGTTGATCGACGGCGGCGCCGACTTGCTGTTGTTCGAAACCGTGTTCGACACTCTCAACGTCAAGGCGGGTTTGTACGGCATCGAAGCGCTGTTCGACGAGATCGGGATACGTCTTCCGCTGCTCGTGCTGGGCACCATTACCGACCTCTCGGGGCGTAATCTCTCGGGTCAGACACCCGAGGCGTTCTGGCTTTCAGTGCGTCACGCTGAGCCCCTCGCGATCGGTTTGAACTGCGCCTTTGGCGCCGAGCAGATGCGCGCCCATATCGAGGACCTCAGCACGACGACTGACAGCTATATCGCCGCCTGGCCCAACGCGGGCCTTCCCAACGAGTTCGGCGAATACGACGAAAGCCCCGAGGCCACCGCAGCCCAGCTCGGCGAATGGGCCGAGGCCGGGCTGCTCAACATCGTGGGCGGGTGCTGCGGCACCACGCCCGCCCATATCCAGGCAATTGCCGCTGCAGTGTCCGGTGCGTTGCCGCGCGAGCGCCCAGCATTTCCGCCCCGCCTGCGGCTTTCCGGGCTCGAGCCATTCGAGGTTCGCCGATGAGCAATCAGAGCACCTTCGTAAATATCGGTGAGCGGACCAACGTCACCGGTTCGGCCAAGTTCAAGAATCTGATCCTCGCCGACGATTTCGAGGGCGCGGTCGAGGTGGCGCGCCAGCAGGTCGCAACCGGCGCCCAGATCATCGACGTGAACATGGACGAGGGCATGCTTGATTCGGAAGCCGCCATGGTCCGGTTCCTCAACCTGATTGCCGCCGAGCCCGACATCAGCCGGGTGCCCGTCATGATCGATTCGTCGAAATGGTCGGTGATCGAAGCCGGGCTGAAATGCGTCCAGGGCCGGGCCATCGTCAATTCGATCAGCCTCAAGGAAGGCGAGGCCGCGTTTCTCGACCAGGCCCGGCGCGTCCGACGTTACGGCGCGGCCATGGTGGTCATGGCATTCGACGAAGACGGCCAGGCCGACACGACGAAACGCAAGATCGAGATTTGTTCCCGCTCCCACGCGCTTCTGACCGGCAAGGCCGGTATTCCATCCGAAGACATCATCTTCGACCCCAACATTTTCGCCGTGGCGACGGGCCTTGCCGAGCATAACGACTACGCCAAGGCGTTCTTCGAGGCGGCCGAAGGCATCAAGCAGGTCCTGCCGGGCGTGCATGTCTCGGGCGGCCTGTCGAACGTCTCGTTTTCGTTTCGGGGCAACAATTTCGTGCGCGAGGCGATGCACTCGGTTTTCCTCTATCACGCAATTCGGGCCGGGCTCGACATGGCCATCGTCAATGCCGGCCAGTTGTGCGTTTACGACGACATTCCCGACGACCTGCGCGACGCCATCGAGGACGTTTATTTCAACCGCCACGAGGACGCGACCGATCGGCTGGTCGAGCTGGCCGATCGTTACCGGGGCGAAGGCCAGAAACGGGAGGTCAACCTCGCCTGGCGCGAATTGAACGTCCATGACCGGCTCGTTCATGCCCTCGTCCACGGCATCGCCGATCATGTCGAAGCCGACACGGAAGAAGCCCGCCAGGCCGCCAAGCGTGCGCTGGAGGTCATCGAGGGACCATTGATGGACGGGATGAACGTGGTCGGTGACCTGTTCGGCGAGGGCAAGATGTTCCTGCCCCAGGTGGTCAAGAGCGCGCGCGTGATGAAGAAAGCGGTCGCCCGCCTGATCCCCTATATCGAGGCAGAAAAGAAAGCAAACGAAGTCCAGAAAAACTCCGGCAAGGTGGTGCTCGCCACGGTCAAGGGCGACGTGCACGACATCGGCAAGAAAATCGTCGGCGTCGTGCTCCAGTGCAACAATTACGAAATCATCGACCTCGGTGTCATGGTGCCCGCGGGCAAGATCCTCGAGACCGCGCGCAAGGAGGGCGCCGATCTAATCGGCCTGTCGGGCCTGATCACGCCGAGCCTCGACGAGATGTGCCACGTCGCTAAGGAAATGCAGCGCGAAGGCTTTACCCTGCCCCTGCTGATCGGCGGGGCGACGACGAGCAAGGTCCATACCGCTGTGCGGATTTCGCCCAACTACGACGGCCCGGTGATCTATGTGGTCGACGCCTCGCGCGCCGTCGGCACGGCGGGGCAACTGGTCTCGCCGATCGAACGCGAGCCCTTCGCCGCCAGCGTGCGCGAGGATTACGAGACGATCCGCAACAGCCACGACCGCCAGCGCAATGCCCAGACGCGCCAGCCGATCGCCGCAGCCCGCGCCAACCGGACGGTCATCGACTGGACCGTCGCCCCACCCGTGGCGCCGCATCATTCCGGCCTGACGGTATTCGAGGAATTCGACCTCGCGGAACTCGTCGAGCGATTCGACTGGAAGCCGTTCTTCGGCGCCTGGGATCTCGCTGGGCGCTTTCCGGACATCCTCGAAGACGACACCGTCGGCGAGGCCGCGCGCGCCCTCTATAGCGACGCGCAGGCGCTGCTCGCCCGGATTGTCGACGAAAAACTTCTGCGCGCACAGGGCGTGGTCGGGCTCTGGCCCGCCAACCGGCTGGGCGATGACGACATCGCGATCTACACCGATGAGGAGCGCTCCGAGACGCGCGCCGTAATCCACACGCTGCGCCAGCAGATGCCGCGCAGGCCGGGACGGGCCAACCAGGCACTGGCAGATTTCATCGCCCCGGCCGAGTCCGGGGTCGCGGACTGGCTGGGCGGCTTCGCGGTCACGGCGGGCGTCGGCCTTGCGGAGCTGGTCGCCAAATTCGAAGCCGATCATGACGATTACTCGGCGATCATCGCCGAGGCGCTGGCCGACCGCTTCGCCGAGGCCTCCGCCGAGCGCTTACACGAACGCGTACGCCGCGAGTTCTGGGGCTACGCGCCGGACGAGGATCTCGACAACGCGGCGACCATCGCCGAGCAATATCGCGGCACCCGCCCGGCGCCGGGCTATCCCGCCTGCCCCGACCACACAGAGAAATTCACCCTGTTCTCGCTGCTCGACGCACCGGGGAACGCCGGGATCACGCTGACCGAAAACTGCGCCATGCAGCCGGGCGCCTCGGTCAGCGGTTTTTACTTCGCCCATCCCGAGGCGCGCTATTTCGGCGTCGGCAAGCTCGAGCGCGACCAGATCGAGGATTATGCCCGGCGCAAGGGCTGGGATCTCAACGAAGCCGAACGCTGGCTCGCACCCAACCTCAACTACGACCCGACACGCGACGCCGCTTAAGTCCTTTGCCGTTTCGCTTAACGGCGAAGCGGCGTTCAGTCACCACGAAGGCTTGGGCGCGCTCAATCGCCGCGCAGTCTGGCACCGCATAAACGGCGGCCTGCAGTCGCAGGCTTGCCAAATTCAAGCAGTGCCAGAAAGTCGGATTTCGCTCTAAAACCCCTCGGCGCGCTTGCGCCGCACCAGCCACCAGCCGTAGGGCGCGGGCCAGCCCGCCATGTCGGGGTCGACGCCGAGCGCCTCTGCCGCACGGCGCGGCCAGAACGGGTCGTGCAGCAACCCGCGGCCAAGTGCTACGAGGTCGGCGGACCCGCTCGCGACGATTTCTTCGGCATTCTCGGGGCGGCGAATCAGGCCGACGGCCACAGTCGCCAACCCTGTCTCGCGCCGCACCCGCTCGGCGTAAGGCACCTGATAATCCTCGCCCTTGGGCACGCCGCCGGACACCGCCGTCGCCCCCTGGATGCCCATCGACGAACAATCAAGCGCGGCGACGCCGCGCGCCTTGAGCTCGTGCGCGAGGGCGACCGTATCGTCCATCGTCAGGCCCCCCTCAATGCCGTCGACGCACGAGGTGCGGTAGAATAACGGTTTGTGTTCGGGCCATTCGGCACGCACCGCCTCGACCACTTCGAGGGGAAAGCGCATCCGCCCGGCGAGATCGCCGCCGTAGGCGTCGTCGCGCAGGTTGGCGAGCGGCGAGAGAAAGCAGTGCAGCAGGTAGCCGTGAGCGCCATGGACCTCGAGCACATCAAAACCCGCGGCCTCGGCGCGCCGTGTTGCATGGCGGTAGGCGTTGAGAAGCGCCGGGAGGTCATCCTCGGTCAGGGCCCGGGGCACCCGCCAGCCCTCGCCGGCAGCCAGTGCGCTGGGGGCCACGGATTCCCACGAGGTTTCGCCGCGGGCGGCTTGTTCCGGTCCCAGAGGCTTATAGCCGTTTTCCCACGGGCGGCTAGTGTTGGCCTTGGGTCCGGAATGGGCGATCTGGAGCGCCGCGCGCGCGCCGTGGCGGTGGATGATATCCACCAGAGCGCGCATGCCCTCGATCTGGCCATCGGACCACAATCCGGTGCAGCCGTGGGTGATCCGCCCGCGCCGCTCGACGGCGCTCGCTTCGACGAAAACCAGCCCGGACCCACCCATGGCGAGGCTCGCGTGGTGATAACGATGCCAGTCGCTAACGTGTCCCTCATGCGCCGCATACTGGCACATAGGCGAGACAACGATCCGGTTGGGCAGTGCGATCGAGCCCAGCGTCAGGGGCGAGAACAGCGCCGATCCCTTCATTGCCGCCTTAATAGCCCTCGGCGCGCTTGCGCCGGACCAGCCACCAGCCGTATTGCTCGGGCCACATGGTCATCTCCGGATCGGTGCCAAGCGCTTCCGCCGCGTGCAGCGCCCAGTGGGGATCGCGCAGCGCCTCGCGCCCGATGGCGATGAGATCGGCGGAGCCGTTCGCGACGATTTCCTCGGCGTGCTCGGGGCGGTGGATCAGACCGACCGCCATACTGGCGATGCCGGCACCGGCCCGTACGCGCGCGGCATAAGGCACCTGATAACCTTCGCCCAGCGCCGCGTGATCCGCGGTCTCGTCGTCGGCGATGCCGCCCGAAGAGCAGTCCATTACATCAACGCCGCGCGCGCCCAGCTCTTTGGCGAGCGCGACGGTATCCTCGAGCTCGATGCCACCCTCGGCGTCGTCGACCGCCGAGACCCGGTAGAACAGCGGCTTCTCGTCGGGCCAGACGGCACGCACCGCCTCGGCGATTTCGAGGGGCAGGCGCATGCGCCGTTCCGCGTCGCCGCCATAGGCGTCGTCGCGGTGGTTGGTCAGCGGCGAGAAGAAGCTGTTGAGCAGGTAGCCGTGGGCACCGTGCACCTCGACCACCTCGAAGCCGGCCTCGAGCGCGCGCTTGGTCGCGCGGACGAAGGCGTCGCGCACCCCGCCGATCTCCTCGATCGTCAGGGCATGAGGCGTCGGCCAGTGGGGAAAGATCGGCTCGGCGTCGGCCGCGACGGTCTGCCAGTTCATCTCGCCGCGCGCGAAATCCTCTTGCGTGAGCGCGTCGTTTCCGTGCCAGGGCCGCTGGGCACTGCCCTTGCGCCCGGCATGGGCGAGCTGGATCGCGGGCACCGAGCCCAGGCGCTTGATAGCCTCGCAGATCCGGTGCATCCCGGGCAGATGCCCCTCGCTCCAGATCCCGGTGCAGCCATGGGTGATGCGCCCGCGCGCCTCGATCCCGGTGGCCTCGACAAAAACCAGTCCGGCCCCGCCGCGCGCGAAGCTCGCCAAGTGATCGACATGCCAGTCGGTCACGAAGCCCTCATGGGCGGAGTACTGACACATGGGCGAAATCACAACACGGTTCTTGAGCGTGAGGCCGCGCAGGGTGAGAGGCTCAAACAGGCGGGAAGCCGACATGGGCGGGCCCTCTAGGGGACGATCTTGTCGCGGCGGAATTCCGCAAACATGCGGGCGAACATCTCTTCGCTGTCGACCGCACCGGCAAAGCCCGCAAGGCGTGCCTTGGTCATGTCCTGCATCAGGTCGTAATCGAGGTTGAAGCAGAAATCGCCAAAGCCCCATTGCACGATGTCTTCGTAGGCGTAGGGTTTGAGCCCGTGCCGGGCTACGATCGCGTCCCACACTGGGCCCTTATCGGCCATGGTATCGGTCAGCGAGATGGCCTGCGGCGGCGCCACTTCCATATCGAACATCGCAGCGATCTTCGGCCACATATCACACCAGCGGAAAAAATCGCCGTTGGTCATGTTAAAGACCTCGTTGCGGCCCTCGGGCACGCTCGCCGCCCACACCGTCGCTTCCGCAAGCAGCCCCGTATCGGTGACCTCGAAGAGCCTGCCATAGGCCGCCTCGCTGCCGGGAAAGCGAAGTGGCAAGCCGAGCTCCCGCGAGATGGCGGCGTAGACCGCGATCACCGTGGTCAGGTTCATGGCGTTTCCGGAAGCAAACCCGCACACCACGTCGGGGCGGATCAACGAGTAGCTCCAGCCCCCGGCCACGCCGCGGTCCTTCAGAAAATCTTCCTGGTCGTAATAGAAGTCCGGCGGCATGTGGCGCGGATCAGATTCCTTCGCCGGGGTCTTGTAGGGTCCGAGATGACAGCCATAGACCTTGCCGCCCTGCATCAGCGAAACCAATTCGAGCCCTTTTGCGACAGGCTCGATGGTATCGACCAGGTTGACCAGCATGGCGACGTTGGGCGCAACGTTGTCCGCCTCGAGCGCGCCCTGGAGCGCGGCATAGAACACATGGGTCGCACCGCCCAGGTCGGCGAGCTTGGCGGCGCAGTCGTCGCGGTCGAGCAGGTCGACCGCGATGTAGCTCGCCGAGCTGTCGAAATCGGGTGCGCGGCGCGACAGGCCGACGACCTCCCAGTCGTCGAGCGAGGCGAGATGCGCCGTCAGGTGGCGACCGATAACGCCGAGGGCGCCGGCCACCACGGCCGTTTTGCGGGCCATGGCAATTCCTTTCCTGGTTTCGGGTGCGGGCTAGCCGCCGTAGAACACCTTCTCGCCGAGGTCCTTTCATGTAGAGGATGGCCTCGTCGGGCCGGCCCTCGGGATGCTTGTTCAGCCGCGCACAACTCTAGCCCTCCCGGGCGAGCGGGGCAATGCGCGCGGGGTCAGTCTTCGAGCGTGCCGAATCCACCACCGCCCGGCGTTTCGATGACGAAGACATCGCCCGGCTGCATCTCAATCTCGGCCTGCCCGGAAAGCACGATTTCGTCGCCCCCGGCGCGGATCACCCGGTTGCGACCAATCCCGCCGGGCTCACCACCCGCCATACCGAACGGCGGGAAGACCCGGTGGTTCGAAAGAATGCCCGCGGTCATCGCCTTGCGAAAGCGGATTGCGCGCACGACCCCGTCGCCGCCCCGGTGGCGGCCCGAGCCGCCGCTGCCCCGGCGAATAGCGAAGCGCTCGACGAGCACGGGAAAGCGCCATTCCATTACTTCGGGATCGGTGATCCGGGTGTTGGTCAGATGGGTGTGGATCGCGTCGGTGCCGTCGAAGTCGGGCCCTGCGCCCGAGCCGCCACAGATCGTCTCGTAATACTGATAGCACTCGTTGCCGAAGGTGAAGTTGTTCATGGTGCCCTGCGCGGCAGCCTGGACGCCAAGCGCGCCGTAGAGACAGTCGGTGACGAACTGCGAAGTTTCAACATTGCCGGCAACAACCGCTGCCGGATAGACCGGGCGCAGCATGCAGCCCTCGGGAAGTACGATCTCGAGGGGCTTCAGGCAACCCGCATTAAGCGGAATATCGTCGCACACGAGGGTGCGAAATACATAGAGCACGGCCGCCTTGCAGATCGCAGAGGGGGCATTGAAGTTGCCCGGATGGACGCCGCTGGTGCCGGTGAAATCGAGCCGCGCGGAGCGTGCTGCCTTGTCGATGGAAATCGTCACCTCGACTGCGCTACCATCGTCCAAGGAATAGCGGAAATGGCCATCGGAGAGCACGTCGATGACCCGGCGCACGCATTCCTCGGCGTTGTCCTGGACGTGGCCCATATAGGCCTGGACCGTGGGCAGGTTAAAATGAGCGACCATCTTGTGCAGCTCTCGCACCCCCCTCTCGTTGGCCGCCATCTGGGCGCCAAGGTCCGATAGATTCTGCTCGGGGTTGCGCGACGGATAACGCCCTGAGCCCAGCAGGGCCCTGAGCTCGTCCTCGCAAAAGCGCCCGGCGTCGACCAGCGTGAAGTCGTCGAACAGGATGCCTTCCTCCTCAACCACACGACTTAAGGGCGGCATCGAGCCCGGCGAGATGCCGCCGATCTCGGAATGGTGGCCGCGGGAGGCGACGTAAAACAGAATCTCCGTATCCGCCGTGTCGTACACCGGGGTGATCACCGTGACGTCGGGTAAATGAGTGCCGCCGTTGTAGGGCGCGTTATGGGCGATCACGTCGCCCGGCCGGAGGCGGTCCCGGCGCGCGGCCATGATGGTCTCGACCGCGTCGCCCATGGAGCCCAGATGGTTGGGAATATGCGGCGCGTTGGCAATCAGCTGACCGTCCTTGTCGAACAGGGCACAGGAGAAGTCGAGCCGTTCCTTGATATTGACCGAATGGCTGGTGTTCTCCA
The DNA here is from genome assembly GCA_963694715.1 of Alphaproteobacteria bacterium. Lineage (GTDB taxonomy): Bacteria > Pseudomonadota > Alphaproteobacteria > UBA828 > JAPUJA01 > CAVOEB01. Next base: position 28,450 of record CAVOEB010000009.1, read on the forward strand.
GCGTGCGCCCCATCTGCTCGGCGATCGACATGAACAGATTGTTGAACACCTCGAGCATCACAGGATCGACGTCGGTCCCGATTGCCGCGGCCCAGCGCCGCACCACCGCGCGGGTGAGCACGAGGTTGTTGCGCCGGTCCACCTCGGCCTGCCAGCCCGGCTCAACGACGGTCGTGCTGTTCACCTCCGCGATGATCGCGGGACCCACGATCCGGTCGCCGGGCAGCAAGTCCTCGCGCCGGTAGATGGGGGTTTCGACCTCCGCGCCGTCGGTGAACATCCGCGTGGTGCGCAGCGGGCTCGCGCCGCCGGAACAGCGCGAGGGCGAATTGCTTTCCTCGACCGGAGGCATCCGGCCGATGGTTTCAACAACAGCGGTTTCGACGACCAGAGGCTTGTCTGTGACGAAGCCGTAGCGCTGGCGGTGGGCGGCCTCGAAGCGCGCCACGATTTCATCGGGCGTGCCGTAATCGACATCGAGAATGCTGTCGGTGCCGAGATAGCGCAGATGCAGTTTACGCCGGACCTCGATGCGCGCAGCCTCAATACCCTGCTCGGCTATTTCGCCATGCCCCGCCGCCTCGAGCCGGGCCAGGATATCGTCGATGCGCGCAAGCGCGGACTCGCTCAAATTCTCTTCCACGGCCTGCTGGTGGATAGAGTTGAGGTCGGCCAACCCCATGCCGAAGGCGGATAGGACCCCGGCATAGGAGTGCAGCAGGACCCGGTTCATGCCCAGTGCGTCGGCGACCAGGCAGGCATGTTGCCCTGCCGCGCCGCCGAAGCAGCAGAGAGTGTATTCCGAAACGTCGTAACCGCGCTGGACGGAAATTTCCTTGATCGCGCGCGCCATGTTCTCAACCGCGATCTTGAGAAACCCGTCGGCCAGCTCTTGGGCCGAGCGCTTATCGCCACTCGCCGCGGTGATCTCGGCTGCAAGTGTCTCGAATTTCTCCCGCACCACGGCGGCGTCGAGGGCTTCGTCGCCGCCCAGTCCGAATAGCTGGGGAAACAGCTCAGGGATTATCTTGCCAACCATGACGTTGGCGTCGGTCACAGCGAGCGGCCCAGCGCGACGATAACAGGCGGGCCCAGGATCGGCGCCCGCGGAATCCGGCCCGACCCGCATGCGCACGCCATCAAAACGCAGGATTGAGCCGCCGCCTGCCGCCACGGTCTTGATCTGCATCATCGGCGCGCGCAAGCGCACGCCCGCGATTTCCGTCGTGTAGGCCCGCTCGTATTCGCCGTCATAGTGGGCGACGTCGGTCGAGGTGCCTCCCATATCGAACGAGATAATCTTTTCATAGCCCGCCAGCCGGCTGACCTCGACAGCGCCGACGACGCCGCCGGCGGGGCCGGAGAGCACGCTGTCCTTGCCCTGGAACAGGCGCGCGTCGGTCAGCCCTCCGCTCGACTGCATGAACATCAGGCGCGCGCCCTCAAGTTCGCTCGCGATCCGGTCGACATAGCGGCGCAGAATGGGCGAGAGGTAGGCATCGACCACGGCGGTATCGCCACGGCTGACCATCTTCATGACCGGGCTGACCTCGTGCGACGCCGAGACCTGGGTAAAGCCCATTTTACGTGCGGCCTCAGCGACCTGGCGCTCGTGGTCCGGAAAACGATAGCCATGCATAAAGACGATGGCGACCGACCGGATGCCAGCCTCGAAGGCACGATGCAGCCCTGCCTCCGCGCCGGCAAGGTCGAGCACCGCCAGCTCCTCGCCATCGGCGTCGAAGCGGCCGGGAACCTCGACGACCTGCTCGTAGAGCATCTCGGGCAGATGAATCTCGCGGGCAAAGATGTCCGGCCGGTTCTGATAGGCAATGCGCAGCACGTCAGCAAAGCCCTCGGTGACCAGCAGCGCACACCGATCGCCCTTACGCTCGAGCAGGGCGTTGGTCGCAACCGTCGTGCCCATCTTGACAGAACCGATGCGCGCCGCGGGCAGCGGCGCGTCGGCACCGAGCCCGAGCAGGTCGCGCATGCCCTGAAGCGGCGCGTCGGCATAGCGCTCGGGGTTTTCCGAGAGCAACTTATGGGTGATAAGCCTCCCGTCGGGGTCGCGCGCCACGACATCGGTAAAGGTGCCGCCGCGGTCGACCCAAAATTGCCAACGCTCGGTCACTGACCCGCCCCGTTTCCAGGCCTGAGCCTCACGGGTTTCAAGAGTTTCCCGACCATACGATTAACGATTGTTTTCATTTGAATTCGATTACTTATTACCGCTTGAAAAAGAGCCTATCAGGGCAATATTCTGTCGGCCCGTGTTTGCTACATCGGACATGGATTTCCCTTCGGGCAACGCCAACCGGGGCGCCTTAGTGACTTATATTTTTCGGGACGCGTGGTTGCCGCAAAGTGCGCCCCTTGTGTCGACCTCTCTCTATCCCTACCCCAGTAGGGGTTGTAACATGATTTGGCGGTGCGCCGGGCGCCTGCTAATGATACGAATCGCGTTGACCTGCAGGCATAAAATGGACCGAGCGTCATGAGTATCTGGGGGAAATTAATCGGCGGTGCCGCCGGCTTCATGCTGGGTGGCCCGATCGGCATCCTGGTCGGCGTTGCAGCCGGCCATCTCGTCGACCGCATGCGCGCAGCGCCTGGCGCGGGGCGCGACGATGCGCTGCAAAAGCGCATCGCGTTTACCGTCGGAGTTATCGTTCTGTGTGCAAAGATGGCCAAGGCCGACGGCCAGGTGACCCGCGACGAGGTCCAGACTTTCCGCAAGATCTTTCGTGTGCCCCAGGGCGACGCCGGCGACGTGGGGCGGATTTGGAGTGAGGCCCGCCAGGAACCCGGCGGCTTCGAGCCCTACGCGCAGCAAATCGCCGATCTGTTCCACGCCAACCCAGCGGTGCTCGAGGAACTGCTGACCGGGCTGTTCGCCATCGCGCTGGCGGACGGCACGCTTCACCCGGCCGAAGAAAAATTCCTTCACGCCGTCGCGGACATCTTCGGCATCGATGACCGGGGCGTGGAACGGATTCGCGCGAGCATGATGGGCCGGGGCCAGGGCGACCCCTACGAAATTCTTGGCATCGCCCCGGACGCCGGCGACGCCGAGGTCAAAGCCGCCCACCGCACCCTGCTGCGCGAGCATCATCCGGATAAGTTGATTGCCCAGGGCATGCCTCAGGAGTTCATCGACGTGGCGACCGAGAAGATGGCGACGGCCAACGACGCCTACGACCGCATCCGCAAGTTGCGCAACCTGACCTGAGCGACGGCCCGATGACGCCGCTCCATTCCGTCCTCGCGGTCTTCGTCATGGCGCTCTGGGGCTTTAACTTCATAGCCATCAAGATCGGTGTGACCCATCTTCCGCCGCTCTTCACCGCGGGCCTGCGCTTCGGCCTGGTCGCATTGCTGCTGGTCTGGTTCGCCCGACTTCCTCGCGAGCACGCGAAACCCATCCTGATGATCGCCTTCGTCATGGGCGTGGTGCATTTTTCGCTCGTCTTCGTCGGCATGCAGATGGTCGACGCCTCGACGTCGATCCTCGCGGTGATGAGCGAAATCCCGTTTTCCTACCTGCTCGCAGCCCTCCTGCTCGGCGAGCGGATGGACCGGCGCACCATTGTCGGCATGGTGCTCTCGCTGGCCGGCATCGGCGTCATGATCGGCGAGCCCCGGGTCATGGCGGGCATCGTCGGATTTCTCATGATCGTCGGCTCTGGCATCTTTTGGGGCCTGTCCAACGTTTGGGCCAAGAAGCTCACCGGGGTCTCGCCTATCACCCTGATCGGCTGGACCGCAATCTTTGCGACCCTACCCATGTTTGCCCTCTCCTGGATTTTCGAGGACGGCCAGATCTCCGCCCTCGCCGCCGCAGACTGGCAGGTTTATGCCGCGCTTGCCTATCTCGTGCTGGGCACGACCCTGGTGGGATACGGCCTGTGGTATTATCTCCTGCGCGTTTATCCAATGTATCGCGTGGTCTCCTTCATGCCCTTGATGCCTGTTTTCGGCGTCACCTTCGCGGTGTTAACCCTGGGTGAGCAACTCACCTGGCTGGTCGTGGCAGGCGGCATCCTGACCACGGCGGGTGTCGCAGCGATCGTCGTGCGCCGCGCTTTGCCCGGACCGGAGCCCGTCGCGTGAACCCGCGCAGCTCGCCCAATTTCGACGCCCGACCCGAGGGCCGGCCTGTCGACATGCTTGTCCTTCACTACACGGGCATGACGAGCCGGGACGAGGCACTGGACCGACTGTGCGACCCGGCGGCCAAAGTCAGCGCCCATTACGTTATCGACGAAGATGGCACGGTCACGGCGTTGGTCGCCGAGAGCCAGCGCGCCTGGCATGCCGGAATCGCCTGCTGGCGCGGCGTCGAAGACGTCAACGGCGCATCGATCGGCATAGAGTTGGTCAATCCGGGCCACGAGTTCGGCTACCGCCCCTTTCCCGAGACCCAGATAGCGGCCTGCGAGACCTTGGGATCCGACATCCTGTCGCGTTGGCCGATTCCGGCGCGCAACGTGATCGGCCATTCGGACGTGGCAGTTGGGCGCAAGACCGATCCCGGCGAGCTGTTCGACTGGGCCCGGCTTGGCGCCGCGGGGATCGGGCTATGGCCGAAGCGGCGCCCGGTCGCCGGCGAGGTCGGTTTGCGCCTCGGCCCCGGCGATGGCGGCATCGCGGTGCGCGATCTGCAGGGTGCGCTGGCCGAGTACGGCTACGGTATCGGTCTCGACGGAGCCTATGGCGAGCGGACGCAGGCCGTCGTGAAGGCATTCCAGCGCCACTTCCGCCCGCGCCGGGTCGACGGCCTCGCCGACCCCGAAACTAGCCAGTTGCTGTTTATTCTCCTTGCGCAGCTCTCTTGACGCCTTGGCACGGCTGCGCCACCTATAGACGTGGCGTCAGGTGGCCGGATGGCCGCCGCCGCGCTTGCGCGGGGGAGGAAAGTCCGGGCTCCACGGAAACACGGTGCCGGGTAACCCCCGGCGGGAGCGATTCCAGGGAAAGTGCCACAGAAAGCAAACCGCCCGCCGCGTCCCTCGGGATGGCGGGTAAGGGTGAAAGGGTGCGGTAAGAGCGCACCGCATCGGCGGTAACGTCGATGGCAGGGCAAACCCCACCGGGAGCAAGACCAAATAGGGGCGGCATGCCCGTCTTCTTCGGGAGACGGGCAGGCGGGTTTCCGAGCCGCCGCCCGGGTCGGTTGCATGAGGCGTTCGGCAACGAACGTCCTAGATGAATGGTCATCGCCCTCGCCGGTTTCGGCCGACCGAGGGAACAGAACCCGGCTTACAGGCCACCTGACGCCGTTTTTACTTGCCGCGATATCGCTTCTGAAACCCGGAAATTTTTCTTGTTTCCGAACACCTTGGGCAAAATCGTTAATGGAAGGAACAAATATAGAACATAAGGCAGGCCGAAGTTTTTCCTCCTCCTTGTCCGATCTCCTGATCCAGGTATTGCAATCTCATTATCGACCGCAACGAGTAGTAATAACTACTTGATCTGACTGCATTAATAATTGATTAAATAATTGACGCCCATAATATCCCATGTTATCCCATTAAATCCCACGCCGGGCTAACTCGTGCACGACGGTTCGGCACGGCATCGACGGGACCCACCAGTCGGTCGGAAAACCGGCGGAAATCCTGGCCTCATGGGGGGCGTAACGTGGCGTTGTTCGTTGGAACATACGAAAACAAGGTCGACAGCAAGGGCCGGGTTTCCGTGCCCGCGCGTTTCCGTGCCGCGCTAGGCGATCAAAGTTTCTCCGGCATCGTCGCCTACCCCGCGTTCGATGGCGTCGCCGCGGTCGAGGCCTGCGGCATGGACTGGCTCGAACGCCTGAACGAGCGGATCAATACTCTCAATCCCTTCACGCCCGGTCACCGCACGCTGGCCACCGCGATCTTCGGCCGGAGCATGCAGATTCCTTTCGACGACGCCGGTCGCGTCATGCTGCCCCGGGAATTCCTCGACCACGCCGGCATCACCGAGCGCGTGAAGTTCGTTGCCATGGGCCAGACCTTCCTGATCTGGGATCCCGAGCGTTTCGCCGCCTACGACCGCGAGGTCAGCGAGAAAGCCGCGAGCGAGGCCGCGCTGCTTGGCCCCGCCGGGAACGATTAATGACCGCCCCAGGCCACACCCCCGTCCTGCTCGCCAAGGTGATCGCCGTCCTCGCACCCGCCGATGGCGCCATCTATGTTGACGGCACGTTCGGTGCCGGCGGTTACAGCCGCGCCCTGCTCGAGGCCGCTGATTGCCGGGTCTGGGCGACCGACCGCGACCCCGACGCGCAGGCACGCGGCGACGCGCTGGCGGCCAACTACCCAGGCCGCTTCGCCCTGCTCAGCGGACGCTTTGGCGAGCTCGAGACCTTGCTGGAAGAGTGTGGCGTAAGGCTCGTCCACGGCATCGCCCTCGATCTCGGCCTGTCCTCGACCCAGATCGCCGACCCGGTGCGCGGTTTTTCCTTTGCTTCTGACGGGCCGCTCGACATGCGTATGGGTGTCGGCGGCGAGAGCGCCGCCGACCTCGTCAACCGGACAAGTGAAACCGAGCTGGCCGACATTATCTTCCGTTACGGCGAGGAGCGTCGCTCGCGCGCGGTCGCGCGGGCCATTGTCGAAGCCCGCACCGCGGAGCCCCTCACGCGAACCGGTGAGCTCGCCCGGATCGTGCGTAGTGTGGTGCGCCGAGCCAAGGACGGCATCGACCCCGCAACCCGTACTTTCCAGGCGCTGCGCATCGCGGTCAACGACGAGCTGGCCGAAATCGACCGGGTCCTGAGCGCGGCCGAACGGCTGCTCGCGCCGGCCGGGCGCCTCGCGGTGGTCTCCTACCACTCGCTTGAAGACCGCCGAGTCAAAAACTTCCTGTTCCTGCACGCCGGGCAGGCGGCGCGACCCAGCCGACACCAGCCCGAGCTCGCCACAAAGTCGCCACAGCCGTCCTTCAACTTGATCTCCCGCCGGGCGATTCGCCCCGATGCCGCGGAGATCGCTGCCAACCCCCGGGCGCGGTCGGCGCGGCTCAGGATCGCCGAAAGGACTGCCGCTCCCGGTTGGCCCACCAGGGAGGCGGCATGAATCGTCCGGCGACCTTTCTGTGGCTTGGAATCACCGCCGCCCTGGCGTTCGGCGTTTTCATTGCGTCCTACGAGGTTCGGCATCTGGGAGAGGAGCGCGCCGCCCTGACCCGCACGATCACGGCAAACCAGCAGGCAATCCACGTGCTCGAAGCCGAGTGGAGTTATCTCAACCGGCCCGAGCGGCTGCAGATGCTGGTCACCCGCCATCTCGACCTGCACCCCATCGAGGGCTCGCAGCTCATTAGTCTCGACGCCCTGCCGCGGCGCGAAGGCGGTGATGCGCCGGCGCCCGCCGATGCCTTCGACCTGCCTATCCTCACGGTGAGCCAATGAAACTGCTTCGCCGCCTTCGCCGCCGCCGCAAGGATAATTTGGGCCAGGTCGCGACGCGTTCGTTCCTGCGCGTCGAGCTCGAGGGCACCCGCAAACAGGAGATCGAGACCGGCCGGCTCCGCCTTGTCGTGGCCGGCGCACTGTTCGCCCTGGCCTTCGCGGTGGTCGGTGGCCAGCTCATCAATGTCTCGCTGCTCGGCATCGATTACCGGCCGCGCGCCCACCACGGCGACGGCGTCGCGGGCTATTCCGGCGCGCGCGCCGACATCGTCGACCGCAACGGCGTGTTGATCGCGACCAACCTGCCCGCTGCCTCGCTCTACGCCGATCCCGCGCTGGTGCTCGACGCCGAAGAGGCGGCTTTGCGCCTCGCCGCGGTGCTGCCCGAGCTCAGCCACGACGCACTGATCGCCAAGCTGACGGCGGACCGCCGCTTCGTCTGGATCAAGCGCCACCTGACGCCGCGCCAGCAATACGAGATCAACCGGCTGGGCCTGCCGGGCCTTGCTTTCGAGCGCGACGAACGCCGGGTCTACCCGCACGGCCCCCTACTCGCCCACGCGCTGGGCTACACCGGCATCGACAACCGGGGTCTCGCGGGCCTCGAACTGGCGCTCGATTCCCGGCTCGCGGGCGAAGCGGGGCAGCAGGATGGGCCCCTGGCATTGTCCATCGACTTGCGGGTCCAGCATGTGCTGCACGAAGAACTTTCGGCCGCGGTCGTCGAATTCGAGGCACTGGGCGCCGCCGGGCTGGTGCTCGACGTGGAGACCGGCGAGGTGTTAGCGATGGTCAGCCTGCCCGATTTCGACCCCAACCTGCCGGGCCAACCCGACGCCAACGCGCGCTTCAACCGGACCACGCTCGGTGTCTACGAGATGGGCTCGACCTTCAAGACCTTCACGCTCGCGGCCGCGCTCGATTCCGGCGTGGTCACGCTGAGTGACGGTTACGACGCGAGCGAGCCGATCAAAATTTCGCGCTACTGGATCCGCGACTACCATCCCGAGAACCGGTTTCTCACGGTGCCCGAAATTTTCATGTATTCGTCCAACATCGGCGCGGCGAAAATGGCGATCGATATCGGCACCGAGCGCCAGCGCGCCTTCCTCGGTTCGCTCGGCCTGCTCAGTGCGGCCGAAATCGAATTACCCGAGCTGGGAGCGCCGCTGGCACCCTCGCCGTGGCGTGAAATCAACACCATGACCATCTCGTTCGGTCACGGCATCGCGGTGCCGCCGCTCAATCTGGCACGGGCGACCGCGGCGATGGTCAACGGCGGCCTGCTCCGGCCCTCGACACTGTTGAAGCACGACGGAGCAGCAGCAGTACCCGGCGTGCCCGTGATCCAGCCCGAAACCTCCGACATCATGCGCGCCTTACTCCGCCTCGTGGTCGACGAAGGCACCGGCAAGAACGCTGCCGCGCCCGGCTTCCAGATGGGCGGCAAAACCGGCACCTCGGAAAAGGTCGTCGCCGGCAGCTACGAGCGCAAGGCGCTGATCACCTCGTTTGTCGGCGCCTTCCCAATGGACGCGCCCCGCTACGTCGTGCTCGTCATGGTCGACGAGCCCCACGGCAACGCCAAGACCTTCGGCTACGCAACCGCGGGCTGGACCGCAGCGCCCTCGGTCGGCCGCGTGGTCTCACGCATCGGACCACTGCTCGGCGTCACACCCCTGGTGCCGAACGCGGAGCCCCGCGCCGACGACGTTCTCGTCATGATTGGCAACGAGGAGGCCGAGCTTGCGTCTTTCTGACCTGATCAACGGTGCGACCGGCGGTGCCGGTGGGACCGAAGACGTGGAAATCCGGGGTCTCGCCGCGGATTCCCGCGAGGTCGAAGACGGCTATCTGTTTGCGGCGCTGCAGGGGCAAAAGGCCTGCGGCGCCGATTACATTTCTGACGCGCTGCGCCACGGCGCCGTGGCGGTGCTGGCGCCGCCGGGCACCGCACTGCCGCCCGATCAAAGCCCGGTCCAGTTCCTGACCGACGTCAATCCTCGCCGCCGTCTCGCCCTGATGGCGGCGCGCTTCTATCCCGAGCAGCCGCGCACCATCGCCGCCGTGACCGGCACCAATGGTAAAACCTCGGTCTGCGTGTTCACCCGCCAGATTTGGTCTCACGCCGGGCACAACGCCGCCAGCCTGGGCAGCCTGGGCATCACCGCGACGGGCTATTCCAGCCCGCTCCGCCACACCACGCCCGATCCGGTGGCGTTGCACCAGGCGCTCGGCGAATTGGTCGACCACGGCGTCGACCATCTGGCCATGGAGGCCTCGTCCCACGGCCTCGATCAGTGCCGGCTCGACGGCGTACGCCTGAGTGCCGCCGCCTTCACCAACCTGAGCCGCGATCATTTCGACTATCACGCCGACGCCGCGAGCTATTTCGTTGCGAAGCAGCGCCTGTTCGACACGGTCATGGCCGAGCACAGTACCGCCGTGCTCAACGCCGACGTGCCCGAGTTCGATGCTCTGGCCGAGATTTGCCGGCGGCGCGGCCACGGCATCATCACCTACGGCGAGCGCGACGCCGACATCCGGCTGTGCGCCGCCCGGCCGCTCGAAACGGGCCAGCAGCTCACCCTCGCCCTCGAGGGCACCCACCACGAGGTGGAGATCGGCCTCGCGGGTCGCTTCCAGGCGTTCAACCTACTGGCCGCGCTGGGCCTCGCCATCGCCACCGGCGTGCCCGCGGCCACGGCGCTCGATGCGCTGCCCGCGCTGCAGGGTGCACCCGGCCGCCTGCAACTCGTCACGCGATGCCCGAACGGCGCTCCCGTGTTCGTCGACTACGCCCACACCCCCGACGCCCTGGCCACTGCGCTCCGCGCGCTGCGTCCCCACGCCAAGGGACGCCTCGTGGTGCTGTTCGGCTGCGGCGGCGACCGCGATATGGGCAAGCGCCCCCTGATGGGTGCGGCCGCCGCCGAACTCGCCGATTCCGTCATCGTCACCGACGACAATCCCCGCACCGAGACGCCGGCGCCGATCCGCACCGCCATACGCGAGGCCTGTCCCGACGCGCGCGAGTTTGCCGATCGGGGCGAAGCCATACGCGAGGCAATTGCAGGTCTCGCCGCCGGCGACGTTCTACTACTCGCCGGCAAAGGCCACGAGACCGGCCAGATCGTCGGCAACGAGATTATTCCGTTCGACGACGCCGAGGTCGCGCGCAGCGCCGTGCTCGCCGCCGGGGGGCCGCGCTCATGACCGGCCCCGTGCTCTGGACCGCCGCCAACGCGGCGCGCGCCACCGGCAGCCTTGCCGGCGGCGGGTGGTCCGCGACGGGCGTTTCTGTCGACAGCCGCACCCTCGCCGCCGGCGACCTGTTCGTCGCTCTCAAAGGCCCGAATTTCGACGGTCACGCGTTTGCCGCCGGCGCCGCCGGAGCGGGCGCCGCCGCGGTCATGATCGAGCGGCGCCCCGAGGAACTCGCCGAGGACACCGCCTGTCTGCGCGTCACCGACACCGGCGCCGCTCTCGAGGCCCTCGGCCGCGAAGCACGCAACCGGAGCCAGGCCCGGATTGCCGCGGTGACCGGCAGCGTGGGCAAGACGAGCAGTAAGGAAATGCTCCACCTGGCGCTCGGACCGAGCGGTGCGACTCACGCCAGCACGGGCAGCCTGAACAACCATATCGGCGTACCGCTGAGCCTCGCCCGCCTGCCGACGGACGCCGCCTTCGGCGTCTTCGAGGCGGGTATGAACCATCCCGGCGAACTGACGCCGCTGTCCGAGCTGATCGCCCCCGACGTCGCGCTGATCACGACCGTCGAGGCGGTCCATTTGGCCTCCTTCGCCTCGGTCGAGGAGATCGCCGATGCCAAGGCCGAAATTTTCGCGGGCATGAGCCGCGACGGCATCGCGGTGCTCAACCGCGACAACCCGCAATTCGACCGCCTGGCCGACGCGGCACGCGCTCGCGGGCTCGCCCGCATCGTCGGCTTCGGCACGGGCGCAGACGCCGATGCCCGGCTCCTCGAAATCGAAACCGGCGCCGTCGATAGCATCCTGAGGACCGAATTTGATGGCCGCCCGCTCGCCTATCGCCTCGCTCTGCCCGGTCGCCATATGGCGCTCAACAGCGTCGGTGTGCTGGCCGCCGTGCAGGCGCTCGGTGCCAACCTCGACGCCGCCGCCGCCATGCTCGGCGCGCTAAAGCCCCTGCCCGGCCGCGGTGCCCGTCATAGCCTCGCGATCGATGGCGGCATGGGCGAACTGATCGACGAGAGCTACAACGCCAGCCCCGTCTCGGTCCGCGCCGCGCTCGAAGTCCTGGCCGCCGCCCGACCCGGCGCGGGCGGGCGGCGCATTGCGGTGCTGGGCGACATGCTCGAGCTGGGCCCCGACGGTCCCGCGCTCCACGCCGGGCTTGCGCCGGCGGTCGAGGCCGCCGGGATCGATTCGGCCTTCACCTGCGGCGAGCAGATGGGCGCGTTGCGCGAGGTCCTGCCCGCTTCGATCGATGGTGCCCACGCGGTGGATTCCGAGACCCTCGCCCCACTCGTGCTCGACGCCCTCGTGCCGGGCGACCTAATCATGGTCAAGGGCTCACTAGGCAGCCGCATGGGGCTCGTCGTCGACGCCCTGCTCCGAGGTGTCGCAGCTTTGCCGTCGCGCCGCGCGGTCAACGGTTGAGCGGGGGCGGGACGGGTCATGCTCTACAACCTGCTTTATCCGCTGGCCGACGACGTGGGGTTCTTCAACCTCTTTCGTTACCTCACCTTTCGTACCGGCGGCGCGGTGTTGACCGCAATCCTGATCAGCTTCGTGTTCGGCCCGCCGATCATCCGTGCGTTGCGCCGCCGCCAGGGCGAAGGCCAACCGATCCGCGACGATGGCCCGCAGAGCCACCTGGTCAGAAAACGCGGCACCCCCACCATGGGCGGCGTGCTCATCCTTCTCGGCATCTCTGCAGGCACCCTGCTGTGGGCCGATCTGACCAACGACTTCATCTGGGTCGTACTGCTGGTCACCCTGGGCTTCGGCGCGGTGGGCTTCGCGGACGACTTCCTCAAGCTGCGCCGGCGCAGCCACCACGGCGTGCCCGGCAAGCTCAAGCTGCTGGCCGAAATAGCCATCGCGATTGGCGCATCGATTTGGGTTTCGCATCTGCTGGGCGGCTCGCTGGGCACCCATCTCGCCCTGCCGTTCGCCAAGGATCTGCTGGTCGATCTCGGCTGGCTGTTCCTGCCCGTCGCCGCCTTCGTCATGGTCGGCTCGAGCAATGCGGTCAATCTCACCGACGGCCTCGACGGCCTCGCCATCGTGCCGGTGATGATCGCCGCTGCCTGTTTCGCGGCCATCGCCTACGTGGTCGGCAACGCTGTCTTTACCGACTATTTGCAACTGCACCCGGTCGCCGGCGCCGGCGAATTGGCCGTGTTCTGCGGCGCCTTGGTCGGGGCTAGCCTCGGCTTTCTCTGGTTCAACGCGCCGCCCGCCATGGTCTTCATGGGCGACACGGGCTCGCTGTCCATGGGCGCGGCGATCGGCGCCGTCGCCGTCATCACCAAGCACGAGCTGGTGCTCGCGATCATCGGCGGGCTGTTCGTGCTCGAAACCGCGTCGGTCATCGTCCAGGTGGTGTCGTTCAAGACGACCGGGCGGCGGATCTTCCGCATGGCGCCGCTGCACCATCACTTCGAACAGAAAGGCTGGGCGGAGCCGACCATCGTCATCCGCTTTTGGATCATCGCGATCATGCTCGCGCTGATCGGCCTTTCCAGTCTGAAATTGAGGTGAGCCGATGATTGTCGTCACCGCTTTTGCCGATCAGGATGTCGCCGTCCTCGGGCTGGGCCGCAGCGGCCGGGCCACAGCGCTCGCCCTCATGGCCGGCGGCACGCGGGTTCATGCCTGGGACGATGATGCCGCCCGGCGCGAGGCCGCCGAGGTTGCGGGAATTCCGCTGACCGATCCGACGACGCTTGACTGGAGCCGGATCGTCGCCCTCGTGCCCAGCCCCGGCGTGCCCCTCACCCACCCGGCCCCTCATCCCGTGATCGTCCAGGCCCAGGCCGCGGGTACCGAGATCATCGGCGACATCGAACTGCTCGTGCGCAGCCGGCGCGCAGCCCGCATCGTCGCGGTCACCGGGACCAACGGCAAATCGACCACCACCGCCCTGATCGGCCACATGCTGGGGCGCGACGGGCGGCGGGTCGAGATCGGCGGCAACCTGGGCCGCCCGGCACTCGATCTCGAGCCCCTGGGCGCCGACGGTATTTATATATTGGAGCTGTCGTCCTATCAGCTCGCCCTGGCCACCCGGTTTGCGCCCGACATCGCGGTATGGCTGAACATCAGCCCGGACCATCTCGACCGCCATGGCGACATGGCCGGTTATGTCGCCGCCAAGCGCAAGATTTTCGGCCGTACCGACGGCGTTGCGGTTCTCGGCATCGACGACGAACTCTCGTTCGAGACCTTCAAGGCGCTCGACGCCGACGGCGGGCGCCACCTCGTGCCCGTCTCGCTCAAGTTGATGCCCAGCGGCGGCGTCTGCGTCGAGGGCGGTGTCTTGCGCGACGTGATCGGCGACGACGCCTGGCCCGTGGTCGATCTGCGCCTCGCTCAGGGCCTGCGCGGTGTACACAACTGGCAAAACGCCGCCTGCGCCTTCGCCGCGGCGCGCGCACTTGGCGTGCCCAGCGCTGTTGCCGGCGGCGCCATCATCAGCTTCCCCGGCCTCGCCCACCGCATGGAACCGATTACGACTCTCAACGGCATCCCCTTCATCAACGACAGCAAGGCGACCAACGCCCAGGCCGCCGCCCAGGCGCTCGCCTGCTTCGACAATATTTACTGGATCGTCGGCGGGCGCCCGAAAGACGGCGGCATCGATACACTAGCGCCGCTCTTCTCGCACATCGCCCACGCCTTCCTGATCGGCGAGGCCGCCGATGCCTTTGCCCGGACCTTGAAGGGCCGGGTCGCCGTGACCCGCTCGGGCGATCTCGAATCGGCCGTGCGCGATGCGGCCGCCGCCGCGACGGCCAATCCTGACAATCGCGGCGTCGTGCTGCTCTCGCCGGCCTGCGCCTCGTTCGACCAGTGGTCAGATTTTGAAGCCCGCGGCGATGCCTTCCGCGACGCGGTCAACGCCCTGACCCTCGATGCATCCGGCCCGGCGCCCGCGGACCACCGGAGAATCGCTTCATGAGCAGCTTCGGCCGCGACGATCGCAGCGTGCTCAGTGTCTGGTGGTGGACCGTCGATCGCTGGACCATGCTCGCCCTGACCCTGCTGCTCCTGATCGGCGCGGTGCTGACCCTCGCGGCCAGCCCCGCCGTCGCCGAGCGGATCGGTCTCGAATCCTTTCACTTCGTGCGCCATCAGCTGCTGTTCATGCCCCTCGCGCTGGCCTTGATGATCGGCGTTTCGCTGCTCTCGCCGTTGGGCGTGCGCCGGCTTGCCGCGACCGGCTTCCTGTTTGGCCTGTTGTTGCTCGCCGTCACCCTGATCGCGGGCACGGAAGTTAAGGGCGCAACCCGTTGGATCGGGCTGCTGGGCGGCCTCTCGCTGCAACCCTCCGAATTCGTCAAGCCGGTCTTTGCCGTCGTAATCGCCTGGATGTTTTCCGAGCAGCGCAAACGGGCGGGCTTCCCCGGCAACGCGGTAGCCATCGCCCTGTTAGTCGTCGTCGCCGGGCTGGTCGCCATGCAGCCGGATTTCGGCATGGCGATGACGATTACGGTGGTCTGGCTGATTCAGTTCTTCCTCGCCGGCCTGCCCCTGGCTTGGGTGGCGTTGATCCTCGGCCTGGGCGTCGGGGCCGCAGTGCTCGCCTATGCCGTCATGCCTCATGTGACAAGCCGGATCGACCGCTTTCTAGACCCCAGCGCCGGCGACAGCTACCAGATCGAGCGCTCGATCGACGCCTTCAACCATGGCGGGCTGATCGGGGTCGGCCCAGGCGACGGCGTGGTCAAGGAAATCCTGCCCGACGCCCACACCGATTTCATTTTTGCCGTCGCCGGCGAAGAGTTCGGCCTCTTGCTCTGCCTCTTCATGGTCGGGCTATTTGGCTTCATCGTGCTGCGCGGCCTGACCCGGGTCTTGGCCGAAACCAACCTGTTCGTACTGCTCGCCGTCTCCGGCATTCTGGCCCAGTTCGGCCTCCAGGCGCTGATCAACATGGGGGTTACCCTCAACCTGTTGCCCGCCAAGGGCATGACCTTGCCCTTCGTCAGTTATGGCGGTTCCTCTCTGCTGGCCGTGGCGCTCGGCATGGGCATGGTTCTGGCGCTGACCCGTCGCCGTCCGGGCGAAGGAAGTGGCCGGTGAGCCGCCCGATCGTACTTGCCGCCGGTGGCACCGGCGGCCACGTCTTTCCCGCTCAGGCGCTCGCCACCGAGCTCGCCACCCGGGGCTTGCGTCTCGCACTCGTCACCGATCGCCGCGGCGGACGGCACCGCGCCGGGTTCGATGATATCGAGATCCACGAGGTGCGCTCCGGCACACCCCGCCGCCAGGGCCTCGATCAGCGTCTGGCCAGCGTCGCCGCCACCGCCTTGGGTACCTTGGAGGCCGCCATCCTGTTGCGTCGGCTGCGCCCTGCGGCCGTCGTGGGGTTCGGCGGTTATCCGTCGCTTCCGACCATGATCGCGGCCACCCGTCTGCGGGTTCCCTGCCTGGTCCACGAGCAAAACGCCGTACTCGGCCGAGCGAACCGCTTCGTCGCGCGCCGAGTCGCCGTGATTGCGACCTCGTTTCCTCACACCGCACGCATCGAGGCTGCAGCTCATGCCCGCATCGTGCAGACGGGCAATCCCGTCCGCCAGGCCTTTCTCGCCCTCGCGGACCAGCCCTACGAGCCGCCGGCCGAGACCGGGCCGGTGACCCTGTTCGCGATGGGCGGCAGCCAGGGCGCACAAAGCTTCAGCACCGTTCTGCCCGACGCTCTTGCGGGACTTCCGGGCTCGCTGCGCGCGCGCCTGCGGGTGGTTCAGCAATGCCGGGCCGAAGACCTCGAGAGCGCGCGGGCCCGTTACGCCGACGCCCAGATCGACGCCACCCTGGCCGAATTCTTCAACGACGTGGCGGGCGAGCTGGGCCGCGCCCACCTGGTGATCGCGCGGGCCGGCGCGTCGAGCGTCGCCGAGATCACCGTCGCGGGGCGCCCCGCGCTCCTGGTGCCTTATCCCTTCTCCGCCGACGATCATCAGACGGCGAACGCCCGGGCCATTGCCGACGCCAGTGCGGGCTGGCTGATCGAGCAAAACGAGTTCGAGGCCGCGCCCTTGCGCGAGCGCATCGCAACGCTGCTGGCCGGACCCGAAACCCTGGCCGCCACGGCCGCCGCCGTACGACGCTTCGCCCGGCCCGACGCCGCCCGCGACCTCGCCAACCTGATTGAAGACGCCATGACCGATGGTCACCGCCTGCGCAGCGGAGCGCCCGGCGCGTCCCCCGCCTCGGAGAACGCGGCATGAAGATGATGCCCCTCACCATCGGTACGATCCATTTCATCGGTATCGGCGGTATAGGCATGAGCGGGATTGCCGAGGTCATGCACAATCTGGGGTATGCCGTCCAGGGCAGCGACCTCGCGGAAAACGCTAATGTCCGGCGCCTGCGAGGCCTGGGCGTAGCGGTCGCCATCGGTCACGATGCCGCCAACCTGGGCGAGGCCGAGGTCGTTGTCGTGTCCTCGGCCGTTGAGACTACCAATCCCGAGGTCGATGCCGCCCGCCAGCGGCTCATTCCCATCGTGCGTCGGGCCGAGATGCTGGCCGAGCTGATGCGCCTGAAATGGGCGATCGCCGTGGGCGGCACGCACGGTAAGACTACGACCACCTCGATTATCGCCGCCATGCTCGACGCCGGGCACTACGACCCAACGGTGATCAACGGCGGCATCATCAATGCCTACGGCACCAACGCCCGGCTCGGCGAAGGTAAGTGGATGGTGGTCGAGGCCGACGAATCCGACGGTACCTTCGTAAAGCTGCCCGCGACGGTCGCGGTGGTGACCAATATCGATCCCGAGCATATGGACTTCTACGGCAGCTTCGACGCGCTGCGCGCCGCCTTCCAGATTTTCGTCGAGAACATTCCCTTCTATGGCTTCGCGGCGCTGTGCATCGATCATCCGGAGGTCCAGGCCATGATCGGCCGGGTTACCGACCGCCGGGTCGTGACCTATGGCATGAGCCCCCAGGCTGACTTCCGCGCCACCGACCTGCGCTTCGATTCCGGCGGCTCGGTGTTCAATGTCGAGATCGCCGACCGGGGTCAGGGCGAGAACCGGACCCTGATGGACATGCGTCTGCCGATGATCGGCGCGCACAACGTGCAGAATTCACTCGCCGCCCTGGCCGTCGCTCGCGAGATGGGCCTTCCCGACGAGGTGGCCCGACGCGCGTTGCGCGGCTTCAAGGGCGTCAAGCGGCGCTTTACCAAGACGGGCGAAAGCCGCGGCATCGTGGTGATCGACGATTACGCTCACCATCCGGTCGAGATTGAAGCGGCGCTGCGCGCCGCGCGGAGCGCGTGCAATGGGCGGGTCCTTGCGGTCGTCCAACCGCACCGCTACAGCCGCCTGAACGACCTGTTCGAAGAATTTTGCAGCTGCTGCAACGATGCCGACACGGTGATCGTGGCCGACGTTCACGCCGCCGGCGAGGCGTCGGTTGAGGGCGTTGATCGGGATCATCTCGTGGCCGGACTTCAGGCCCGCGGCCACCGCCATGTCGAGACCCTAGGTCAGCCCGCCGACCTCGCGCCGCTGGTGCGTGGACTGGCCCGCTCGGGCGATCTCGTGGTCTGCCTCGGCGCCGGTAACATAACCCAGTGGGCGCATGCGCTCCCCGCCGAGCTTGACGCGCTCGACGACGGCGCGGCGGAACAACGCACGGAGGCCGGTCGATGATGCCCCAAACAGTCGCCCTGCCCCACCTCATCGACCAGATGCCCGCGGTGCGAGGGCGCCTGAGCGCCGACGCGCCGATCGGTCAGCACACCTGGTTCAAGACCGGCGGTGCCGCCGAGGTGTTGTTCAAGCCGGCTGATCTCAACGACTTGCGCAGCTTCCTCGTCCACCGTTCTAAAGACGTCCCGCTTACCGTGCTGGGAGTGGGCTCTAACCTGCTCGTCCGCGACGGCGGCATTGCGGGCATCGTCATCCGACTGGGCCGCGCCTTCGCGCAAATCGAGGTCGAGGGCACCCGCATCCAGACAGGGGCCGGTGCGCTCGATCTCAACGTTGCGCTGACCTGCCGCGATCACGGCGTGGCCGGGCTCGAATTCCTCTCGGGTCTGCCGGGCACCATCGGCGGCGCGCTGCGTATGAACGCCGGCGCCTTCGGCAGCGAAATGCGTGACATCGTCCGCGAAGCGCGCGTACTCGACCCGGAGGGTGGCCTGCACCGTCTGGGACCGGGTGAGCTGGGATTTTCGTACCGGCACTGCGATGTCCCCAATGGTTCGATTTTCGTCAGTGCCTTGCTCGAAGGCCAGATTGGTAACCGCGAGGAGATCGCCGAGCGCATGGCCGAGATCGCGGCGGATCGCGAGGTCCATCAGCCTACGCGCGGACGCACCGGCGGCAGCACCTTCGTCAACCCGCCCGGCCAAAAGGCCTGGGAGTTGATCGACCGGGCCGGCTGCCGGGGCCTGCGCCGGGGCGACGCCATGGTCTCGGAGAAGCACTGCAACTTCCTGATCAACACGGGCGCCGCTAGCGCCGCCGAGATCGAGGCGCTGGGCGAAAAGGTCCGCGAACGGGTCGCGGACGCAACCGGCGTGACCCTCGACTGGGAAATTCGCCGGGTCGGACGGCCGCTCGGCGACGCGACGGGGGAGGCGCCATGACCAAGCATGTAGCGATCCTGATGGGCGGTTGGTCGGTCGAACGCGAAGTCTCTCTCGTCAGTGGCACGGCCGTCGCCAATGCGCTCAAAGCGCGCGGCTACCGGGTCTCGCCCGTCGATGTCGGGCGCGATGTCGCACAGGTGCTGGCCGAAACCGCGCCCGACGTGGCGTTCAACGCGCTGCACGGCCGCTTCGGCGAGGACGGCTGCATGCAGGGTTTGCTCGAGACGTTGGGGATTCCCTACACCCATTCGGGCGTACGCGCCTCCGCGCTCGCCATGCACAAGCCCGCAGCGATAGAAATCTTTCTCGCCGCCGGCCTGCCCTGCCCGGAGGGTGCGGTCATGACCCGCGCCGCGTTGGGCGGGGCACCGCCTTTCGAGCCACCTTTCGTCATCAAGCCCCTCAACGAAGGATCGAGTGTCGGCGTCCGCATCATCCATGCGGGCGATAATCTCGCGATGCTCACCGACGACGAATGGAGCTTTGGCGAGGACGTACTGGTCGAACGCTATATCCCGGGCCGCGAAATCCAGGTCGCGGTGATGGGCGACGCGCCGCTGGGCGCCATCGAGATCCGGCCACGCAACGAATTTTACGATTACGAGGCGAAATACACCGACGGCCGGGCCGAACATCTGATGCCCGCGCCGATTCCGGAATCCGCCTACCGCCAGGCGCTCGATTACGCGCTTCGCGCCCACCGCAGCCTCGATTGCCGAGGCGTCACCCGGGCCGACCTGCGCTACGACGACACCGAGCGTTCGCCCGGCGAGTTCTACCTGCTCGAGATCAATACCCAGCCCGGCATGACGCCGCTCTCGCTGGTGCCCGAAATCGCCGCCCATTCGGGCATCGACTTCGGCACGCTGGTCAGCTGGATGGTGGAGGACGCCCGATGCGACGCCTGATCCCCGCTCTCCGCCTGCGCAAGGCGACGTCCAGCGCTCTGGCGCGGCGTAACCCGCGCCGCTGGTCGCGCACGACTCGGCGCGCGACGCTGGTGCTGGGGCTCGCTCTCTTGCTGATAGGTGCACCAGTTTATGCCTGGCGTGCCGGGCATATCGACTGGGGGCTCGTGCAGTTGCAGGACATCGCGACCAGCGTCAGCGCCGATGCGGGCTACACCATCCAGGACGTGGTCAGTCTGGGCCGCCACGAGACCACGGCCGAGGCCGTGCTGGCCGCCCTCGGCGTAAGCCGCGGCCAAGCCATGATGGAATTCGATCCCAAGGCAGCCAAGCAACGGCTCGAAGCATTGGGTTGGGTGCGCACTGCGACGGTGCAGCGCCAGCTGCCCGACACCATCCGAGTTCACCTGGTCGAGCGCCAGGCGATGGCGCGCTGGCAGCATGACGGGGGGACCGAGCTGGTCGACCGCGGCGGTATCGTGATCGGCACCGACGGGCTCGAGCGCTACGCCGCCCTGCCGCTCATCGTCGGCGGCGATGCGCCCGGCGCGGCGCCAGCATTATTTTCGCTGCTGATTACCGAGCCTGCCCTGTTCGCCCGGGTCGAGGCGGCGGTACGCGTCGGAGCGCGGCGCTGGGACCTGCATTTCGAAGGCGGCGTTGCGGCTCAATTGCCCGAGGACGGGCTCGCTGATGCCTGGCGACGGTTGGCGTCGTTGGCGCGGAAGCATGCGCTGTTCGAGCGCGCCGTCGCGGTGATCGACCTGCGGTTGGCCGACCGGCTGACGCTTCGTCTCGACGGCGGGGCAACGACGAACGACGAGGATCTGGGGCCCCGTATCTAAAGCAGCGCGAGGCCCGGCAAGGCAACGAGGACGGAGAACGAGACGGCAATGGCTCTGGGTAGCGGGGAATTGATCACGGCACTCGATGTCGGCACCACCAAGGTGTGCTGCTTCATCGCGCGCGACGAGGGCGAGGATGGCCTGCGCGTCATCGGCATCGGCCATCAAGCCTCGCATGGCCTGCGCGCTGGCCGAGTCGTCGATATGGAAGCCGTCGAAGCGGCGATCTCCGCAACGGTCCACGCCGCCGAGCAGATGGCCGGGCACAATATCGACCGCGTGATCGTCAGCCTGAGCGGCGGTGCGCCGGTCTCTCATATCCTCAGCGCCGAGGTCGAGATTTCCGGCCACGGGGTCGGGCTCGACGATTTGCGCCGGGTCTTCGACAGCAGCGAGAACCACGTCGAATCCGATGAACGCGAACTGATCCACGCCCTGCCTATCGGCTACAGCATCGACGGCGAGGGCGGCATCCGCGACCCCCGCGGCATGTTCGGCGAACGGCTAGGTGCGCGCATCCTGTTGGTCACCTCCGCCAGCGGCGCCTTGCGCACCTTGAGCACCTGCATCGCGCGATGCCATCTGGACAGCGCCCTGCCGGTGCTCTCGCCCTACGCTTCGGGCCTCGCCTGCCTGGTCGACGACGAGAAGAACCTCGGCGTCACGGTGATCGACATGGGCGGCGGCACCACCACCATCGCGGTATTCGCCGAGGGCGGGCTGGTGTTCGCCGACAGCCTGCCCGTCGGCGGCGCCCATGTCACCAACGACATCGCGCGTGGCCTGTCGACATCGACCGGCCACGCGGAGCGGATGAAGACGCTGCTCGGCAGCGTCGCCGCGACCCCGCGGGACCAGCACGAGCTGATCGAGGTGCAGCCGCTCGGCGAAGACGCCCCCGAGAGCACCGGACAGATCGCCAAATCGGTGCTGATCGGCATCATACGCCCGCGCATCGAAGAAACCTTCGAGCTGGCCCGCGACCGGCTAACCGCCAGCGGCCTCTACCGCCTCGGCGGGCGCCGGGTCGTGCTGACCGGCGGCGCCAGCCAGCTCCAGGGTCTGAGCGATCTCGCCGCCGATATTCTGGACAAGCAGGTCCGCCTCGGTCGCCCGGCTCAGATGCCGGGCCTCGCCGAGGCGACCGGCGGTCCCGCCTTTTCCACCTGCGCCGGCCTGCTGCTGTTCGCGGCGCAAAAACCCCACGACAATGCCCGGCGCGCCCTGGGCAAAACCAACGCAGCGACCGGCCAATTCGGCCGAATTGGCCAATGGCTGCGCGAGAATTTTTAGCTAAGCCGTTCGGGGCGGGAGACCCCGGATACCTTAACCGTCGGCGCTAGGCCGACACCGAAGCGACTAGAAAACGGAATCAGGAGGTTCTTATGACCATCAATCTATCGGTGCCCGTTACCCATGAATTGAAGCCGAGAATCACGGTGATCGGCGTGGGCGGGGCCGGAGGCAACGCCGTCAACAACATGATTACGAGTCATCTCGAAGGGGTCGAGTTCGTGGTCGCCAACACCGATGCCCAGGCGCTTACCGGGTCGCTCACCGAGCGGCGCATCCAGCTCGGGGCCCACATCACGAGCGGGCTCGGCGCCGGCTCGCGGCCCGACGTGGGCAAGGCGGCGGCCGAAGAAGTGCTTGAGGAAATTCTCGATCAGCTCGAGGGCTCCAACATGGCCTTCATCGCCGCCGGCATGGGAGGTGGTACAGGCACCGGCGCCGCGCCGGTCATCGCCCGCGCTGCCCGCGAAAACGGAATTCTCACGGTTGGCGTGGTCACTAAGCCGTTCCAGTTCGAGGGTCTGCAGCGCATGCGCATCGCCGAGCAGGGCATCGCCGAACTGCAGGAATTCGTCGACACCCTAATCGTGATCCCGAACCAAAATCTGTTCCGGGTCGCGAACGAGAAGACCACCTTTGCGGACGCGTTCAAGATGGCCGACGACGTGCTCCATGCCGGCGTCCGCGGCGTGACCGACCTGATGGTCATGCCCGGCCTGATCAATCTCGATTTCGCGGACGTTCGCGCGGTGATGGGCGAGATGGGCAAGGCGATGATGGGCACCGGTGAAGCCGAAGGCGAGAACCGGGCTATCGAAAGCGCCGAAGCTGCGATCAACAACCCGCTGCTCGACGATGTTTCGATGAAGGGCGCGCGGGGCGTGTTGATCAATGTCACGACCGGCGAAGACGTCACCCTGTTCGAGGTCGACGAGGCGGTCAACCGCATCCGCGACGAGGTCGACGAGGATGCGAACATCATCTTCGGATCGACCTTCGACGAGAGCCTAGCCGGACATTTGCGGGTCTCCGTTGTGGCCACCGGGATCGACGCCATGGCCGCCGCCCAGCCGCGGCCGAGCTTCGAGACCGGGCCACAGTTGGTCTCGACCGAGATCACCGAGACGATCGCCGAGGCCACGGAGGCTATTAAAACGCCCGAGGCCCCGGTTGCCGAGACAGCGGCGGATGGGACCGACGAGCCGCTGGAGCTCGAACCCGTCATGGAAGTTATGGCCATCGAGCCCGAACCAGATTCGGCCGAAATGCTGGCAGCCGAGGCGATTGCGCTGCAACGCCCCGCCGGACCGGCGGTGCAGCCCGCGCCCGAGGCCGCAGCCAAGCCGGCCACGCCCGTCTCGGTCCCGGTCAAGGCGGAGACCCGAGTCGAGCCGAGCCTGAGCCGTAAGGTCGAAGACGCGTTCATCCCGCCGGCGCCGGCCAAGGCACCGCCGAGCCGGGGCGCGCTCCGCCGGCCCGACCCGTTCGCCGAAGCCGCACTGACCAATGCCGGTGGCAAATCGGCCAAGGCCAAGGTCGAATCCGGCACCGGGCGGGGCCCCAGCCTGTTCGAGCGGATCACGGGCGGCGGCCGCGCCAAGGCCGAGGGCAAGGTTAAAGCCAAAACCGCGGCCCAGACCACGTTGAAGGATCTGGAACCCGCCACGGCCCCGGCCAATACCAGCACCGAGGAGGATTTCCTCGACATCCCCGCTTTCCTGCGCCGTCAAGCCAACTGAGGAGCGCGGATCAACACCAGGATTCTCCGGGCCCGAGATCCCGGAGAATCCTGTAACATTTTGTAACAATTAGTGATTTGAATGGTTTCGGCAGTCTTGGTAAACAAGATTTCGAAAGCAAATTCGATTCGTTATGTTCGTCTGCGCGATCCAGAAATTAGGTGAACCCCGGTTCGGGTGCAACGAGACATCGAACGCTGAAACAAGCGGAACAGGCGGAAACGTGAGCACAACACGGCAACAAACTTTGAAGAACCGGATCAACTGTACCGGTATCGGCCTTCACAGCAACGCCAGTGTCTCGATGACCCTGTGCCCGGCGCCGCCGGGCAGCGGTATCCTTTTCCGGCGCACCGATCTTAATCGGACCACAGCCAGCGTCGCGGCCCGGGTCGAGAATGTCGTCGACTGCCGGTTTTCCACGACCATCGGCCACGGCGAAGATCTCTGCATCGGTACGATCGAGCATCTGATGGCGGCCCTCGCGGGTTGCCGGGTTGATAATGCGTTGGTCGAAATCGACGGCCCCGAGGTGCCAATCATGGACGGCAGCTCCGCACCGTTCATTTTCCTGATCGAGTGCGCCGGAACCGTTGCCCAGGACGCGCAGCGCCAGGCCATTCGAATTCTCAAGGACGTGCGCGTCGACGACGGCGAGCGTAGCGCATCGTTGTGCCCCGCTACGGATTTTTCGGCCAGCTTCGAGCTAGATTATGAGAATCCCGTGATCGCTCGCCAGGAATATTTCTTCCAGTTCGAGGGTGAGAGCTTCAAGAGCGATCTCTCTCGCGCGCGCACCTTCTGTCTTGAGCAGGAAGTCGACTACCTTCGTTCGCTGGGCCTGGCTCAGGGGGGGTCACTCGACAACGCGATCGTGGTCGGCGAACAGGGCATCCTCAACGAGGGCGGCTTGCGCCACAACGATGAATTCGTGCGTCACAAGATCCTCGACGCCGTCGGCGATTTGTACCTCGCGGGCGCTCCGATCCAGGGCCATTTCCACGGCGTCTGCTCGGGGCACGAGATGAACCACCGTCTGCTCAACGCCTTGCTCGAAGACTCGTCGGCCTGGTGCTTCGCACCCGTAGCCGACGAGCAACCGGCGATGCTCGAAACACCTATCGCGGCCACCGCCTGAGCGATTTTCTCCCGGACACCGACATCCATCAGCAAGGAACGCGGCCCGTAAGGCCGCGTTTTCTTCGCCCGGCCTGGGACCAAAAAAGGTGTGTCAAGCGCCGCTAACGCGGCCATCTGGAACTCTTATCGCTTGCGAAGACTGCCTATTACGGCATTTTCCTGCATGACGCCCGAGCGAGGGCGGGTCTATTTATTTAATAGAACATTATTCCAATTGACTTGACCGGCACCAACCCTATCTCGCGCTAGGAACCCGCGTGGCTACTGCGCCAGCGGGCGACGCTTCTCACCAACCCGTCGATCGAGGCCTTCAATGCCGGATTTTCGATCTTTGAAAAATTCTGGACGATACCGATCGTCGAGCGTTGGGTTCCGCCATGAACCTGCGGAACCGATCGCGATTCACTGGGCTCGCCCTCTAGATCTTTGAAAAATAAGACATTTCAACGCTTAATGCCTGCGCTATTTCATAGAGGTGCCCCGCGCTTACCCGGTTACCCGCAGTCTCGTATTTCTGCAACTGCTGATAGGAAATTCCCAGCGCCCGCGCGAGATCTCCCTGGGTCATGCCAACTAGGACCCGGCGCAAGCGGATACGCTCCCCCACGTGACGATCGGCCCATTTCGCGACAGTCCCCGTGTTAGCCCTCCAAAGAATAGCTCTTCTGCACGGAAATGTGCTTAGGCCACGGTAATGTGTGTATTTTTGTTACCGATTCGTTGCGCCCTGACAAGGACTTGATTAATCCTCGGTTGGCTCTGGGTGTGCTCCAGCCCCATGATGGAGTTCAGCCCTTCGTCGTGGATAGCAAAGAAAAATTATACTGTACCAACTGCGATTAAGTCGACCGAGCCCCGGTACCGTGCCGGTTTATTCGAACTAATTACGGGTATAAGTTATACCATGCCCGCGGCGATAAGGTCGCCCGACCCCGGGCGCCGTGCCGATTTTTTCGAATGGACGTCATGACGGACCGACATCGTCTCCACTCGTGGCTCGCTCAAGCGGCCAGCGTCTTGGTCCTGGTAGTTCTGCTCGGGGCCTGCTCCGGCAACACCAAGTCCGCCTATCATGAGGGCACGGTCGATAGTCTTTACAACGAGGCTATGGATTTTCTCTACGCCCGTATGTACGACGAAGCGGCGGCCATGTTCGACGAGGTCGAGCGCCAGCACCCCTATTCCGTCTGGGCGACTCGCGCTCAGCTGATGTCGGCTTACGCCTACTACCGTAACGACCAGTACGACGAGGCGACCATCGCGGCCCGGCGTTTCATCCAGCTTCATCCGGGTCATACCGACGTCGCCTACGCCTACTATCTGGTCGGGATCAGCTACTACGAACAAATCTCCGACATCGGCCGCGACCAGGAGATGACCCGGAACGCGCTCAACGCCTTCGAGGATCTAGCCCGCCGCTTTCCGGAGTCCGATTACGCCGAGGATGCCCGTCAGAAAATCGTTTTTGCCTACGATCACCTGGCCGGTAAGGAAATTGAAATCGGCCGCTATTATCTCACGCGCGGCTTCTACATCGCCGCGATCAACCGCCTCCGCGACGTGGTGGACAATTTCGAGACCACCACCCACGTGCCCGAGGCCTTACACCGGCTGGTCGAAGCCTACCTTGCTCTCGGGCTGACCGAGGAGGCCCAGCGCGCCGCCGCAATCCTCGGCTACAATTTTCCGTCAAGTCCCTGGTACCGTGACAGCTACCGCCTGCTTACCGGCAAGGATGTCCCGATCGACGAGACCGACGACGATGGGTTCCTGAGCGGGCTCTTCTGACGCCGCGAAGCCATGCTCCGACGCCTGTCCATCCGCAACATCGTCCTGATCGACCGCCTCGACCTCGATCTCGCGCCTGGCTTGTGCGTGCTGACCGGCGAGACGGGTGCTGGCAAATCCATCCTGCTTGATGCGTTGGGTCTGGCGCTGGGGGCCCGGGCTGAGCAGGGACTGTTGCGCGAGGGCGCTGAACAGGGCTCGGTCGCCGCCGAGTTCGATCTGGCAGCCGATCATCCCGTGCGTAAAGCGTTGGGCAAACATGGCCTTGAGACGGAGGAGCCGCTCGTCTTACGTCGCATCCTCGGCGCCGACGGTCGCAGCCGGGCGTTTATCGACGATCAGCCCGTCAGCGTCGGCCTGCTGCGCGAGACCGGCGCCCGGTTGGTCGAAATCCAGGGCCAACGCGACCAGATGGGATTGCTCGACGGCGCGACCCACCGCGTCATGCTCGACGCTTTTGGGAACCATGGCGTTGAGCTCGGCGCGCTGGCCGCGGCCCACGACACCTGGCGCGAGGCCAACGAAGCCCATCGCGCCTCAGCCGAAGCCCTGGCCCGTGCACACGAGGACGACGCCTTTCTTCGTCACGCCCTCGATGAGCTCGAACGGCTCGACCCGGCGTCGGGCGAGGCCGACGCGCTGACCGTAGACCGTCAGCGCTTGATGCACGGCGAGAAGCTCCGCGATGCACTCGAGCGGGCGGACAAGGCGTTGAGTGAAGGTGATGGCATTGAAGCCCGCCTCGGTACCGCGCGCCGGGCCGTCGACGACGTTCGCGAGCTGGCCGGGGGCACGCTGGACGAAACCGCCGCCGCGCTCGAGCGTGCGGCCATAGAGGCCGCCGAGGCCGCATCCCGGCTCGCCGAAGCCGCCCGCAGCCTCGATCTCGACCCGGCCCGGCTCGAAGCCGTCGAGGACCGGCTGGTCAAACTGCGTGCCGCCGCGCGCAAGCACAACACCGACCCCGATGCGCTCGCAGGCTTGCGCGACGAGCTGGCCGGCCGGCTTGCCGCCATCGAACACCGCGATGACGAACTCGACGCTGCCCGCAAGGCGCGCGACACCTCTCGCCGGCACTACAGCGAAGCGGCGCAGACCTTGAGCGTCCGCCGCCAGGCGGCGGCAGAAACTCTCGGTGTGGCGGTCATGGCGGAACTAGCGCCGCTCAAGCTCGCCGATGCCCGGTTTGTAGCCCTGCTCGTTCCGCTCGACGAAGAGACCCCGAATCGCCACGGGCTGGAAAAGATCGTCTTCGAAGTCGCGATGAACCCCGGCACCGCGTTGAGCCCGCTCCAACGCGTAATCTCCGGCGGCGAGCTTTCACGGCTGCTGCTCGCCCTCAAGGTCGTGCTCGCAGGCGCCGACCCGGTACCCACCCTGATATTCGACGAGGTCGACCAGGGTGTCGGCGGCGCCACCGCCGAAGCCGTCGGCGCCCGGCTCGCCCGGCTCGCGGGTAGCGTCCAGGTTCTAGTGGTGACCCATTCGCCGCAGGTTGCGGCGCGCGGCGATAGTCACGTCCGGGTCGCCAAGCAGACCCAGGACGACGGCGTCGTCGTCGTGCTCGACCCGCTGAGCACGACCAAGCGGCGCGAGGAAATCGCGCGCATGCTGGCCGGCACCACCGTAACCGATGAGGCCCGCGCCGCCGCAGACCGACTGATCGACGAGCCGGCCCCATGAGCGCGCCCGGCGACGGTACATCGCTCAAAGCGCTCAGCCCGGCGCAGGCGAAGAAAGAGCTTGCCCGCCTCGCACGCGAGATTGCGCGCCACGACAGGCTCTACTACCAGGACAGCACTCCCGCGCTGGCCGATGCCGAGTACGACGCGCTGCGCCTGCGCAACGAGGCCATCGAGGCCCGCTTTTCCGGTCTCGTTCGCACCGACAGCCCGTCGCACCGGGTCGGCGCGCCCGTCGGCGAGGGCTTTTCCAAAGTCACCCACACCCGGCCCATGTTGTCGCTAGCGAACGCCTTCGAGGGCGCCGATTTGGAGGAATTCGTCGGCCGCGTCCGCCGTTTCCTCAAGCTCGACCCCGGCCAGCCCGTCGAGCTCGTAGGCGAGCCTAAGATCGACGGGCTATCCGCCAGCCTGCGCTTCGAGGACGGTGTCTTCGTCCGAGGGGCAACTCGCGGTGACGGCGTCATGGGCGAGGACATCACCGCCAACCTGCGCACCGTCCGCGATATTCCCGCGCGCCTCGCCGGGCCGACGCCCGCTGTGCTCGAAGTGCGCGGCGAGGTTTATATGTCGCGCGCCGCGTTCGTCGCGCTCAACGCTCGCCGGGACGAGGCGGGCGAGGCCTTGTTCGCCAATCCGCGCAACGCCGCCGCGGGCAGCCTGCGCCAGCTCGACGCCTCCGTGACGGCGTCGCGCCAGCTGCACTTCTTCGCCTATGGCTGGGGCGAAACCAGCGATGAGCCCACCGGCGCCTACCGTGATTTCCTCGGGCAGCTCGAAGCTTGGGGCTTTGCGGTGAACCCGTTGGCCGAACCCAGCGCCGACCTCGCCGCCGCGCTCGACCTGCACGCCCGCCTCCTCGAGCGCCGCGATAGCCTCGACTACGACATCGACGGCGTCGTCTACAAGATCGACCGGCTCGACTGGCAGGCCCGCCTGGGTCAGGTCAGCCGTGCGCCGCGCTGGGCGATCGCCTACAAGTTCCCGCCCGAGCAGGCGCGCACACTGCTCAAACGCATCGTCATCCAGGTCGGCCGGACCGGCACGCTTACCCCCGTGGCCGAGCTTGAACCCGTCACCGTCGCGGGCGTCACCGTGTCGCGCGCCACGCTCCACAACGAAGACGAAATCACGCGCAAGGACGTGCGCGCGGGCGATACCGTGATTATCCAGCGCGCGGGTGACGTGATTCCCCAGGTCGTCGCTGCGGACCCGAAAAAGCGCCCCGCTGAGGCCAAGCCCTTCGAATTTCCCTCCGCCTGCCCCGAATGCGGCAGCCACGCCATGCGCAAGGAGGGCGAGGTCGCCTGGCGCTGCACCGGCGGGCTGGTGTGCCCCGCCCAGGCTGTCGAACGGCTGCGCTATTTCGTCTCACGCGCCGCCTTCGACATCGAGGGTCTGGGCGACAAGCAGGTCGCCCAGTTCCGGGGCTGGGGCTGGATCGAGAGCCCCGCCGACATCTTCCGCCTCGAGGAACGGGATTCGGCGCGCGACCCGGCACTTGCCGCGCGCGAGGGCTGGGGCGAGATCTCGGCGCAGAACCTGTTCGACGCCGTCCGCATCCGTCGGCGCATCAGCCTCGCGCGCTTCATAAACGCGCTCGGTATCCGCATGGTGGGCGAGACCATTGCGCGCCTACTCGCCAGGCAGTACGGCGCCTACGACCGTTTCGACGCCACCATGCGTGCGGCGGCCGACGGCGACGGCGAGGCTTATATCGCACTGGTCGATATCGATGGCATCGGGCCCAAAGTTGTGGAGATGCTGGTCGAGTTCTTTGCCGAGCCGAAAAATCGCGCGGCGGTCGACGATCTCGCCGCCCAGCTCACGATCGAGGGTTTCGTGGCACCCGCGAGCGATTCGCCCCTCGACGGCAAGACCGTTGTCTTTACCGGCAGCCTCGAGCGCATGGCCCGCGACGAAGCCAAGGCCCGCGCGCTTGCGCTCGGCGCCAAGGTCTCGAGCTCGGTCTCGAAAAAGACGGATTACGTGGTTGCCGGCGCCGATTCCGGATCGAAGCTCAAGAAGGCGGCCGAGCTCGGCCTCACCGTGCTCACCGAAGACGACTGGTTCGCCCTGATCGAGG
>CAVOEB010000010.1:0-57205 GCA_963694715.1 Alphaproteobacteria bacterium
TCCGCCTCGGGCACGCCCATGATTGCCGTAGTATCCTCGATCTGGCGCACATTCGCTGCCGCGGCGGGTTCGCTCGCACCGGCATCGGCGCGTGTCGCACCAACTCGGGTCGGGGTGCCCGTAGGACGGGTGCGCTCGATCTTCATACGGCCTCTCTTCACCTAACGAAAAAAGGACAACATAACGCTACGCTTGCGGCGACAACGCGAAACCCGAGAAATCACCATAGCATTCCCTAGGTTGATAAAAAAACCGTTGCTAACAAGCCGCGCCCGTACCATCAATCTAGCTCGGGCAGGCAACGCCTGGTGCGGATTATGGACGAAACAGGAGATACCATGTCGGAGCCAACCCCTCTAGTCGGCGTTCTCATGGGCAGTCAGTCGGACTGGCCCGTGATGCAAAGCGCCATCGCCACACTCGAATCTCTGGCAATCCCGTGCGAGGCGCGGGTGATTTCGGCCCACCGCAGGCCCGAACGGCTCACCGACTATGTCGGCACCGCCAAGGAACGCGGCATCCGGGTGCTGATCGCCGGCGCCGGCATGGCTGCGGCGCTGCCGGGCGTGATCGCGGCGCAAACCCGCCTGCCCGTCATCGGCGTGCCGCTGGACGGCTCGGCGCTCAACGGCGTCGACGCCTTGTACTCGATCGTTCAGATGCCGCCCGGCGTGCCCGTGGGCACGACCGCGATCGGCAAGCCCGGCGCGGTTAACGCCGCCCTGCTAGCGGGCCGAATTCTCGCTCTGAGCGACGAGACCATCGCCACGGCGCTAGAAGAGCATTGGGCCGGACAGCAGACGAAAGGTTCCGAAATCCCCGGCGAATAAGGCTCACGCCGCGGGCCGGCGGCCCTTCTCGGCGAATTGGCGCAACAGCCGAAGCAACGAAGGCTGGCCCACGCCGAGTTTTTCGAGCCGTCCGCGCACGGTCTGGATCTTGAGCACATCCCCGATCCGGCGATCGAGAAACTCCCAGCTCGCCTCGGCATCCTCCGAGTTGTCCTGCAGCCAGTAGAGTGTGGTCGAGAGCTGCACGCCCGCGAGCAATGCCCGCTTGGTATAAAAATTTAAATCCGTCGAGCGGTCGCCCACCGCATGCCACATGGCGTCTACCGTGCGGTAAAGGTAGCGCGTGGCGTCCGGGGCATGGACCGGCAAGGCGAGCAAGCTGATCGCCAGACGCACCGCCTCGCGATGCTCGGCACAGACTTCGAGCCGTGCGCGCACCGCCGCCGCAATACGCTCGCGCACCTTAAGAGCGCCCAGATCCCGCGCCGCCAGGACCGCCTCCATCTCGCGGTCTGCCCACTCGCTGAACGCGATCACGAGATCGATCGAACCGCGTGCAAACGCCCCGCGCGCCGCCGCCGGATCGACGCCCAAATCGCGCGCCCCAGCCTCAAGCGCCGTCTCGCTCCAGCCGTCGAAAGCGACATGGGCGAGGCTCGCCCGAAGTAGGCGCTCGCGCAACGTCGCACCTGCGCTTTGCTCGGTGCCTGCGCCGCTCATTCGTCGGTCTCCACCATGACTCGCGGCCCCGGCCCCAGCTCGCTCGCAAAACTGAGCCTCGACAGGTCGATCATGCGCATGGGGTAGAGGATGCCGTCCAGGTGGTCGAATTCGTGCTGCACCACCCGCGCGTGATAATCGCTCGCCTCGCGCGTGATGCTCTCGCCTTCGGGCGTCATCCCGCTGTAGCGAATATGGCGGTAGCGGGGCACGATGCCGACCAGTCCCGGCAGTGACAGGCACGCTTCGGCGCCTTCGATCGTTTCGTCGTCGAGCGGCTCGACTACGGAGTTCGCCAGCACGGTCAACGGCACGGCGCCGGCCTCGCCCTCCTTGACCCGGTCGGCGGGCACCATGAACATCACGAGGCGCACCGGCTCGTAGACCTGCGGCGCGGCGAGGCCAACCCCGTCGGCGTCATACATCGTCTCCAGCATGTCCGCCACCAGCCGACGGATTTTCGGCGCGCCGGGATCCTCGATCGGCAGGGCGGGCTCTTTCAGGACGGGCTGCCCCATGAGGGCGATCTTTCGAATGGCCATGGCGTCTATAATGGGCATGGCCGCACAACAGGTAAAGCCGTACCCGGCCCGGTTTTCCCCTAAAAGTACTCGCTCGACTTTGCTTTACCTTGGCGCTGGCCGCGTGCTATAAGGACGCCCCTTCTGGGGGGCCGACGTTCCGGAGGGGTAGGTTTTTTACGTGCTTGTCGGAAGCAGCAAGGTACAGCCACTTGGTTCACGTTCTGGTACGCGACAACAATGTCGATCAGGCGCTCAAGGCGCTAAAGAAGAAGATGCAGCGCGAAGGCATCTTCCGGGAAATGAAGATGCGTCGGCACTACGAGAAGCCGTCCGAAAAACGCGCCCGCGAGAAGGCTGAGGCCGTGCGCCGCGCCCGCAAGTTGGCACGAAAGAAGGCGATGCGCGAAGACTCCTAGGCGCGCCTCGCCGCCGCAATATCGGCAGCCCCGTTCTACCCGAATTTAGTCCTTGATTGCCGCGCCGAGCCGCCAGCGGATCGATTACAGCGCGCGAACGATCTCTTCGACCATCTTCTTGGCGTCGCCGAACAGCATCATGTTGTTCTCCGCATAAAACTGCGGATTGTCGATGCCCGCATAGCCCACACCCAAGCTGCGTTTGACGATCAGCGAGGTCTTCGCCTTGTCCACGTCGAACACCGGCATGCCGTAAATCGGGCTCGTCTTGTCGGTCTTGGCCAGCGGGTTACACACGTCATTGGCCCCGATCACGAAGGCGACGTCCGTCGAGGAAAAATCGTTGTTGATTTCGTCGAGCTCCAAGACCTGCTCGTAGGGCACGTCCGCCTCGGCCAGCAGCACGTTCATATGCCCCGGCATGCGTCCGGCCACCGGGTGGATCGCATAACGCACCCGGACGCCCTCTTCTTCCAGGACGCTCGCCATCTCACGCACCGCGTGCTGCGCCTGGGCGACAGCCATGCCGTAGCCCGGCACGATTATGACCGAATCAGCATTCTTCATGATAAAGGCGGCGTCGTCGGCGCTGCCCGATTTGACCGCCTTGTCGCCCGTCTCGACCGCGGGGCCCACCTCGCCGCCGAAGCCGCCGAGGATGACGCTGACGAAGGAGCGGTTCATCGCCCGGCACATGATGCAACTCAGGATCGCGCCCGAGGAGCCGACCAGCGCACCGGTGACGATCAGCAGGTTGTTTTCCAGCGTGAAGCCGATGCCCGCCGCCGCCCAGCCCGAATAGGAATTAAGCATCGAAATCACCACGGGCATATCGGCACCCCCGATGGGCACGATGATGAGCACCCCGATGAGCAGCGCTAGCGCCGTCATGATCCAGAAGATGCCGTGCGACTGGTCGATGCAGAAATAGACGCCGAGCCCGACGATCAGCAGGCCCAGGATCAGATTGAACCAATGTTGTCCCGGGAAGACCAGCGGCGCGCCGCCGACCAGCCCCTGCAGTTTGGTAAACGCCACGATCGAGCCGGTAAAGGTGATCGCGCCGATCACCATGCCGAGGCTCATCTCGATGCGCGAGACCATCCGGATGCCCTCGCCGTCCGCAACCCCGAACACAGCCGGATTGAGCAACGCCGAACCCGCCACCATCACCGCTGCCAGCCCGACCAGGCTGTGAAACCCGGCGACCAGCTGTGGCATCGCGGTCATCTGGATCTTGAGCGCGATCACCGTGCCGATGACACCGCCGATCGCCGCGCCGATCAGGATCAACTCGAAACTGGCCACACCCGGCTGGGCCAGCGTCGTGCCGATGGCGATCGCCATGCCGATCATGCCGGTCAGATTGCCCCGGCGCGCCGAAGCGGGCGAGGACAGCCCGCGCAGCGCCATGATGAAGCAGACAGCGGCGAGCAGGTAAAGCAGCGTGGAAATGTTGGGGTTCACCAGCCGCGCTCCCTACGTCTTTTTCTTTTTCTTGTACATCTGGAGCATCCGCTGGGTCACAGTGAAGCCGCCAAAGATGTTTACGGCAGCAAGCCCGACCCCGATACCGCCCAGCAGCTTGGCGATGCCCCAGCCCTCGGGCGCGGCCGCCAGCAGGGCGCCCACGATGATCACGCTCGAGATCGCATTGGTCACGGACATGAGCGGCGTGTGCAGCGCCGGGGTCACGCTCCAGACCACGTAATAGCCGATGAACACCGCGAGCACGAACACCGTGACCGCGATAACCAGGGGATCGACGCCAACGGCATGAGCAATATCCATGGGCTTCCCTTCCTACGACGCCGGCGCCGGGTTCACGACCGCGCCGTCCCGGGCCACCAACGCGCCCTGGACGATCTCGTCCTCCCAGTCGATTGCGAACGTCTCGCTCTCCGCGTCGATATGGGGATCGAGAAAATTGAACAGGTTGCGCGCGTAAAATGCGCTGGCATCGACCGCAATGCGAGCCGCATAATTGGTATGCCCGATGACCGTCACGCCGTGGCGTTCGACCACCGAGCCCGGCTCGGTCAGGGCGCAGTTGCCCCCCGCTTCCGCCGCAATATCCACGATTACCGCACCATCGGGCATGTCGCGCACCATCTCCTCGGTGATCAGCACGGGCGCGGGGCGGCCTGGGATCAACGCGGTCGAGATGGCCATGTTCATCTTTTTGAGGGTTTCGTGGATGCGTTCGGATTGAAGCCGCTTGTAGTCTTCGCTCATCTCGCGGGCATAGCCGCCCGCGGTCTCCGCCGTGTCCGTCTCGGCGCTTTCCACCTCGACGAACTTGGCGCCCAGGCTTTCGACCTGTTCCTTGACGGCGGGACGCACATCGAACGCCGAGACCACCCCGCCCAGGCGGCGCGCCGTGGCGATGGCCTGCAGCCCCGCGACGCCAGCGCCGAGCACGAGCACCCTCGCCGCCGCGATTGTTCCGGCCGCGGTCATCATCATGGGCATCGCCTTACCGAAGGCGTCCGCCGCGTCGATCACCGCCTTGTAGCCGACGAGACTACTTTGCGAAGACAGCGCGTCCATGCCCTGGGCCCGGGTAATGCGGGGGATCGATTCCATGGCGAAAACCGTCAGGCCGTGCTTGGCATAGGCTTCGATGGCGGGCCCGCTCTCGTAAGGCCGGAGCAGGCCGATCAACACGGTGCCGGGCTTGATCTTGGCCAGTTCGTCTTCGCCGCCGTCGCCCGCGGTCATCGGGCGGGCCACTTTGAGCACCACATCCGCTTCGGCGTACATGCTGGCCGCATCCGGCGCGATGCGCGCGCCCGCCGCGGCAAACTCCTCGTCCGCAAAGCTCGCCCCGGCTCCGGCGAGGTGTTCTATCACCACCTCCACGCCCTTGGCAGCAAAGCGTTTGACGACGTCGGGCGACATGGCAACGCGCCGCTCACCCTCGCGGATTTCCTTGGGAACGCCAACCTTCATCGAATGAGATGCTCCAAGCGGAGAACGAACTTGACCCTTGCAGTCGCCTTGCGCGACCGGGCACACAATGCCTTGCTGGTTTGGGTTTGCCAACCTCGGAATTGGGCGACGTCACGAAGTCGTGATCGCGCGATCCGGATCAGGCGTTCATCTTGTTATAGGCGTCGAACGCCGCCACTTTGTAGCACTCGGCGAGGGTCGGATAATTGAAGATCGTGCCCATGCAATAGTCGAGCCCGCCGCCCATCCCGAGCACGGTCTGGCCGATATGGACCAGCTCGGTGGCGCCCGTGCCGATGGTGTGCACGCCGAGCAGGCGGCTTGTCTTGCGGTGGAATAGCATCTTCAGGAAACCGCTGTCGTCGCCCAGGATCTGGCCCCGCGAGATCTCGCGGTAACGCGCGACCCCGGATTCGTAGGGCACCTTGTTGCGCGTGAGTTCCTCTTCCGACTGGCCCACCGCCGAAATTTCCGGGATTGAATAGATGCCGACGGGAAAATGAGCGGCCATCCGCCCGGCCTTGACGCCGAAGGCGTGGCAGGCGGCGAGCCGGCCCTGCTCCGCGGAGGTGCAGGCTAGGCTCGGGAAGCCGATTACGTCGCCCGCCGCATAGATATTGGGCACCTCCGTGCGGAATCGGTCGTTGACTTTGATTCGGCCCCGGCTGTCGGCCTGCAAGCCCGCGGCGTCGAGATCGAGATGTTCCGTGGCGCCACTACGCCCGATCGCGTAAAGCGCGACATCCGCGACCACCCGCTTGCCCGATTCGAGATGCACGACGGCGCGGCGCTGACCGTTTTTCGAAACGTCGATATGGTCGACCCGCTCGCCGAGGCGAAACTTGACGTTCCGGTTGCGCATCTGGTGGATCAGCTCATCGACCACCTCGTGGTCGAGAGATTCCAGAGGCCGCTCGCGCGCGTCGATCGCGGTGACGTCGACGCCGAAGGTCGCGAACATCGAGGCGTATTCGATACCGATCACGCCGCACCCGATCACCACCATCGAACGGGGCAGCTCATCGAGTTCGAGGATCTCATCGCTCGTGATGACCGAGCGGCTGTCGAGCGGCACATCGGCAGGCCGGGCCGGATTGGTGCCGACTCCGATCAAAATCTTGTCGGCGGTGATATCGTGCGGCTCGACCGTCGAATTGACATGGATCGCATGGGCATCCTTGAACGATGCCGCGCCGTAGATCATCTCGACCCGGTTCCGGTCGAGCTGGTCTTCTAGCACCCAGTTCTCGCGCTCCTCGATGTGGCTCACGCGCTTGAGCAGGGTGTCCGCGGTCGGGCGCTGGCCGCCATTGGCCTTGCGCCCGCGGTGGGAGAACGGGTTACGCCCGTTAGGCAGGGCCAGGACCGCCTCGCGAAAGGTCTTGCTCGGGATAGTGCCGGTGTGCAGGCAAACGCCTCCCGGCACCCCGTTCTTCTCGACTACGGCAACCCGCTCGTTCTTCTTCGCGGCCTGGATGGCGGCGCGCTGGCAGGCCGGCCCGCTGCCGATACAGATGAAATCGTAGTCGTATTTTTTGGCCATTGGCCTGTCCTGCCTGCAAGGGTGCAGCGTGCCAAAGGGTTCCGGCACACGGTCTCATGGGCAGAACAACAGAATTTGGTTACTAGAAAGGTAAGTCGGGATTAACGGAAACTTACTCCGCCGTCGGCGCGAGACCCGCTTCGGTGAGCGCCGCCGCCTGACGGCCGGCCATGGCGGCCTCGTCGAACCCCTCGATCAGCTCCTCGAACAGACGGTGCCAGTTGATCTCCGCCTTGAGGTGCAGGAAAACTGAACCCAGCCCGATCGCGGCGCGGTCCATCAGCACGAATTCGCGCGGTGGCGTCACGCCGCCCAGTCGGCGCAGCTCAGCATGGACCTTGCCGGCAACGCTGGCGCCATACATGCCATCGGGCGAATCCTGGATCAGCCGGGCGCGGTCGTCGAGCAGCGGCCCGTAGAGGTAGTTCGCCCAGATATGGAGCACGTCGAGCATCTCGTCCGACAGGTCGCTAAAACCCCAGGTCTCGTAGGCCTGCACCGCGAGCGCCCGATCGTCGCGCTGGATCGCGTGGTAGAGGTCGACGACACCCCGAATGAAAGCGGCGGGAAATACACGGATACAGCCGAAATCAAGCAGGTTGACCGCATTGTCGTCGCGTACCGAATAATTTCCCAAATGCGGATCGCCGTGAATGACCCCATAGCGATAGACCGGCAGGTACCAGCCGCGGAACATGTGGCGCGCGATGGTGTTACGCGCGTCCTGCGTCCGCTCCGTGGTGTTCATCAGGGGCTTGCCCGCGAGCCAGGTCATGGTGAGCAGCCGTTCCGTCGACAGCTCGGCGACCACCTCGGGCAGGTGAACCCCCGCCTCGCCGGCCAGCAACGCGCGGTACAGCGCGATATGACAGGCCTCGCGCCGGTAATCGAGTTCCTCGCGAAGCCGCTCGGCCAGTTCCGCATGGATCTGACCGGTTTTGATCGCGGGGTCGTAGCGGTGATAGAGCGCGAAAATCAGCTTGAGTTGGCGCAAATCAGCTTCCACCGCCGAGCGCATGTCGGGATATTGCAGTTTGCAGGCAAGCGCCCGGCCGTCGGGCGTGCTCGCCCGGTGAACCTGCCCAAGCGACGCCGCCGCCGCGGCCTCGCGCTCGAACGTGGCAAACCGCGCCCGCCAGTCGGGCCCCAGCTCGCTCGCCATACGCCGCTTCACGAACGCCCAGCCCATGGCCGGCGCCTGGGACTGCAGCTTACCCAGCTCGGCTATGTATTCGTCGGGCAGCGCGTCGGGGACGGTCGAGAGCAATTGC
This sequence comes from Alphaproteobacteria bacterium, assembly GCA_963694715.1. Lineage (GTDB taxonomy): Bacteria > Pseudomonadota > Alphaproteobacteria > UBA828 > JAPUJA01 > CAVOEB01. Next base: position 8,218 of record CAVOEB010000010.1, read on the forward strand.
GCGACCTTCATCAGCGGACCCTTGAGCCCGCCCAGCGCCGTGGCGAGGTCGGCGGCGTGACGTTCGCGGTCCATCGACATGCCGAGATAACGCGACCCGGCCGCCCGCACCGCGAGACCGCCGACCGAGGCTCCGACCTTGGCGTAGCGTTTGACCCGGCCCGTTAGCCGGTTGTCTTCGCGCCCGCGGCTCATGCCATCGCCGCCTCCAGCTCGTCGATGAACTGCGCGATGATATCGAGCCCCTGGGTCCAGAAGGCGGGATCGCCCGCGTCGAGGCCGAAGGGCGCTAGAAGTTCCTTGTGGCGCAGCGTGCCGCCCGCCTTGAGCATCTCGAAATACTTGTCCTGAAAGCCACTCTCGGCGTCCTGGTAGACCGCGTAGAGCGCGTTCACCAGGCAGTCGCCGAAGGCGTAGGCGTAGACGTAGAACGGCGAATGGATGAAGTGGGGAATGTAGTTCCACCATGCGGCGTAATTGTCGTCGAAGCGCAGCGCCGGGCCGAGGCTCTCGCGCTGCACCGCCATCCAGATTTCGCCCAGCCGGTCGGGCGTAAGTTCGCTCGATCGCCGCTCGTCATGGACCCGACGCTCGAAATCGCAAAACGCCACTTGGCGGACCACCGTGTTGAGCATGTCTTCGATCTTGTTCGCGAGCATCGCGCGCCGCGCCGGCGGCTCGGTGGCCGTCTCTAGCATCGCCCGGAAGGTCAGCTGCTCACCGAACACCGAGGCGGTCTCCGCAAGCGTGAGCGGCGTGTCCGCCATCAGCGCGCCTTGGGGGGCCGCCAGAACCTGGTGCACGCCATGGCCCAACTCGTGCGCCAAGGTCATAACGTCTCTCGATTTTCCCATATAATTCAATAGGATATAAGGATGCGCGCTGGGCACGGTCGGGTGCGCAAAGGCGCCCGGCGACTTGCCTGCATGGACCGGGGCGTCGATCCAGCCGCTCTCGAAGAAACGCCCGCCAACCTCGGCCATGGCGGGCGAAAACGCTCCGTAGGCGCCGAGTACGATCTCGCGCGCCTCCTCCCAGCGGAACAACCGGTCGTCGTCGTCGGGCACCGGCGCATTGCGGTCCCAGTAGTCCAGCTTGTCCTGCCCCATCCATTTCGCCTTGATCGCGTAATAGCGGTGCGAAAGCCGCGGGTAGCTCGCCTTGACCGCGTCGATCAGGGCATCGACGACCTCGTCCTCGACCTGGTTCGCAAGGTTGCGCGACGAGATGGGCCGCGCGAAATTGCGCCAGCGGTCCTCGGTTTCCTTGTCCTTGGCCAGCGTGTTGGTAATCAGCGCAAAGGTTCGGGCCTGTTCCGTAAACACCCCGCCCAGCGCAGCAGCGGCGTTCTTGCGCACCGCAGCGTCGGGCTCCGAGAGCAAATGCAGCGCTTCCGCGTTGGTCAGCGTCTTGCCGCCGATCTCGAAGCGCTGGGCCGCGATGGTCTCGTCGAACAGGCGCATCCACGCCGCCTTGCCCGAGACATACTGCTCGTGCAGCAGCTTTTCCAAATCGTCCGAAAGCTGGTGCTCGCGAAAGGCGCGCATGTCGCGCAGCCAGGGGGCGTAATGGGCGAGCGCCGGCGCCGTGAGCTTCTCGTCGAGCACGGCCTCGTCGAGGCGATTGATCTCGAGGCTCAGGCACAGCAACCGGGTCGAAATTTCCGTGCCCGCCTCCTGGATCGACTGATAGAAGCGCCCGGCCTCCGCATCCTCCATGCGCAGGCAGTAGTAGAGCGAGCCATAGCTCGAGATCCGGCCCAGCAGATCTTCGATCGCCTCGTACTCCGCCACCGCCGCGCCCAGCGCCGCCCCGTCCAGGTCCGCGATCTTGCCGGCATACGCCGTCTCGAACGCCTCGGCGCGTTTGCGCGCCGCCTCGATGTCGGCAGCCAGTTCCGGCGAATCCGGCCCGGGATAAAGATCGGCTAGCTGCCATTCGGGCAGGGCTCCCAAGTCGGGAGCATCGGTCGGGGCGGTCTGGGTCATGGAGGTCTCCACTACGGTCGGGGTCGGGAAATATTTTATCGCAGCGTCGTTTTGCGCGCGCGTTATTCTAATATGGTTTGAGGCGATAGCTATCCTAGGGAGAACGCAGTGAAGTACGACGAGTGGAACAGCCTCGCGGCGATGTTTTTCGAGCGCGCGCAAGAGCTGGGCGAAAAGCCCATGCTCTGGGCCAAGCAAGACGGCCGCTACCAATCCACAAGCTGGACCGAAGCGGCGCGCCAGGCGAGCCAACTTTCACGCGGCCTGCGCGCGTTGGGCGTCGAGCCGGGCGAACGCGTCGTGCTGGTTTCCGAAAATCGCCCCGAATGGCCCATCGCCGACATCGCCGTCATGGCCGCCGGCGCGGTCACCGTACCCGCTTACACCACCAACACGGTCCACGACTACCGCCACCTGTTGACCGATTCGGGCGCCTGCGCGGCCATCGTCTCGACCCGCGCGCTCGCCGCCCGCCTGCTGCCCGCGGCGCTCGATGCGCCCGGCTTGCGCTTCGTCGTCTCCCTGGAGGCGCTCGACGGCGCGGCTAACACCGACATGCCTGTGCACGGTTGGAACGATGTGCTCGCCCAAGGCGCCGAGCACCCCGACGACGTCGCGGACCAGGTCGCCAAGGCCGGGCCCGACGACCTCGCCTGCTTAATTTACACCTCGGGCACCGGCGGCAACCCGAAGGGCGTAATGCTCAGCCACCGGGCGATCCTGTGGAACTGCAAGGGCGCTTACCACCTGCTCGAAGAGATCGGACTCGACGACGAGGTTTTCCTGTCCTTTCTGCCGCTGTCGCACTCCTACGAACACTCGGCGGGCCAGTTCTTCCCGATCTCCATCGGCGCCCAGATTTATTATGCCGAAGGTGCGGACGCGCTGACCACTAACCTGGTCGAGGTCCGCCCCACCCTAATGGTCAGCGTGCCCCGGCTCTACGAGGTGATGCGCCAGCGCATCCTCGCCGGTGTGAAACGCACGGGCGGAACCAAGGCGAAAATGTTCGCCAAGGCCGTCGAGCTGGGCAGCCGCAACTATGAGCATGGCCGCCTGGGGCTGACCGGCGGCCTCTATAACAGCCTGCTCGACTGCCTGGTGCGCGCCAAGGTACGCGAGCGCTTCGGCGGCCGGCTCAAGGCGATGGTCTCGGGCGGCGCGCCTCTCAATCCCGAGGTCGGACTGTTCTTCACCGCGCTCGGCGTGCGCATCCTGCAAGGCTACGGCCAGACCGAGGCCGCCCCCGTAGTGAGCTGCAACCCGCCGCGCCGGGTCAAGCTCGAGACCGTCGGTCCGCCCTGCGAGGGGGTCGAGGTGCGTATCGCCGAGGACGGCGAGATTTTGGTCAAGGGCCCCCTCGTCATGGACGGCTACTGGAACAACCCCGAAGCCACCGCCGATGCACTGATCGACGGCTGGCTGCATACCGGCGATGTGGGGCGCATCGATTCCGATGGCTACATCCAGATCACCGACCGCAAAAAAGACATCATCGTCGTCTCGGGTGGCGACAACGTCTCGCCCCAGCGCGTCGAGGGCCTGCTCACGCTGCAGCCCGAAATCGCTCAGGCCATGGTCTATGGCGACGCCCGGCCCCATCTCGTCGCTCTGATCGTGCCCGATCCCGCCACCATCGAGAGCTTCGCGCGCCACCACAAGGTCGCCGCAAAGCTGTCCGAGCTGGCGGAGAACGACGAATTTACGGCCCTGCTCGGCGAAGCGGTCGAACGCGCCAACCTCGATCTCTCGGTGATCGAGCGGGTCAAGCGGTTCGTCATCGCGCACGACGCCTTTACCGTCGAGAACGGCCAGATGACCCCGACGCTCAAGATCCGCCGCCAACACATCCTCGAGGTCTACCGCAAGGCCGTGGAAGGGCTCTACCGGCGCTAACAACCGCTTCGCTGACGCGCCCGCTTGACCCCATTTGGCAATGGCTTAGCTTGTAGCCGAGAGGCCGCGCACCTGCGGCCCGAACCGGGATTCCTGCCATGGCCCTCGCTGCCGTCAGCCTCGACGACCGTTACGCGCTGGAGCGCGGCACGGTGCTACTTTCGGGCACCCAGGCGCTGGTCCGCCTGCCCATGATGCAGAAACGCCGCGACGAGGCGGCGGATCTGAGCACCGCCTGTTACGTCTCGGGTTATCGCGGCTCGCCGCTGGGCGGTCTCGACCGGGCGCTCTGGCAGGCTCGCGAATTTGTCGAGCGCCACGCTATCCATTTTCAGCCCGGCGTGAACGAAGACCTCGCCGCCACCGCCTGCTGGGGCAGCCAGCAGACCGCGCTCTACCCGGATGCGCTCCACGACGGCGTCTTCGCCCTGTGGTACGCCAAGGGCCCCGGGGTCGACCGCTCGGGCGACGCCTTCAAGCATGCGAATTTCGCCGGCACCTCGGCCCACGGCGGCGTGCTTGCGCTGGCCGGCGACGATCATCTCTGCCTGTCCTCGACCCAGCCCCATCAGAGCGAGTTCGCCTTCGTCGACGCGATGATGCCCGTGCTCCACCCGGCAAACGTCCAGGAGATCCTCGACTACGGCCTCGCCGGCTGGGCCATGTCGCGCTATGCCGGGGTCTGGGTCGGCCTCAAGCTGGTCGCCGACACGGTCGAGACCACCGCGCGCGTCGAGGTCGATCCCCACCGCCTCGCCCTCGCCCCACCGACCGATTACATCCGGCCCCCCGGCGGGCTCAACATCCGCTGGCCCGACCCGTCCGTCGAGCAGGAACGCCGCCTCCACGAACACAAGCTCGACGCCGCGCGCGCCTTCGCCCGGGCCAACGGCCTCGACCGCCTGGTGCTCGATTCCCCGAATGCCAAGCTCGGCATCGTCGCGACCGGCAAGTCGTGGCTCGACCTGCTCCAGGCACTCGACGAACTGGGCCTCGACGAGGTGGGCGCGCAGGCGCTGGGCCTGCGGCTCTACAAGGTCGCCATGAGCTGGCCGCTCGAGCCCGAGGGCGCGCGCGCCTTTGCCGCCGGCCTCGAAGAGATTCTCGTGGTCGAGGAAAAGCGCCCCCTGATCGAAAGCCAACTCAAGGAACTGCTCTACGATAACGCCGGGCCGCGCCCCCGCATCCTCGGCAAACGCGACGAGAGCGGCGCTTGGCTGTTGCCCTCGGCGGGCGAGCTTACCCCCACCGCTATCGCTCTCGCGCTGGCCGGCCGGCTCGATGCCGCCGCGCTGCCCGAATCCTTGCGCGCCCGCATCGCCGCGCTCCAGGAAACCGCCCGTGCCGCGGAATCGCGCACCCCCGTAGTCGTCCGCCAGCCCTATTTTTGCTCCGGCTGCCCGCATAACAGTTCGACCAAAATCCCCGAGGGCAGCAAGGCGCTGGCCGGCATCGGCTGTCACTACATGGTCCAGTGGATGGACCGCGAAACCCAGACCTACACCCACATGGGCGCCGAGGGTGCCAATTGGAACGGCCTCGCGCCCTTCGTTGCAACCGGCCACGTCTTCCAGAACATCGGCGACGGCACCTATTATCATTCAGGCCTGCTCGCGATTCGCGCCGCGGTCGGCGCGGGCGTCAACGTCACCTACAAGATCCTCTACAACGACGCCGTTGCCATGACCGGCGGCCAGCCCATGGACGGCCCCATGGACGTGCCCATGATCAGCCGCCAGCTCAACGGCGAGGGGGTCAGGCGCATCGCCGTGGTCTCCGACGAGCCGACGAAATACTCGATGACCGCCGATTTCGCGAAGGGCGTGTCGATCCATCACCGCGACGAGCTCGACAGCCTCCAGCGGGAGTTGCGCGATTGGCCCGGCGTCTCCGCCCTGATCTACGACCAGACCTGCGCCACAGAGAAACGCCGCCGGCGTAAGCGCGGCCTGATGCCCGACCCCGCGCGCCGGGTCGTGATCAACCCGGACGTCTGCGAGGGCTGCGGCGATTGCAGCCGGGCCTCGAACTGCCTCTCGGTCGTCCCGGTCGAAACCGAGTTCGGGCGCAAGCGCGCCGTCGACCTCGCCTCGTGCAATAAGGACGAAAGTTGCCTCGACGGCTTCTGCCCCAGCTTCGTCGTCGTTAAGGGTGGAAAATTACGCAAGCCCGAGCCATCCCACGCCACCATCCCGCCCCTCCCCGAGCCCGAGCACCCCGCCACTGAGACCCCTATCAACATCGTGATTGCCGGGGTCGGCGGCACCGGGGTCGTCACGCTCAGCGCGCTCATCGGCATGGCCGCCCATCTGGAAGGCCTCGGCGTCACCCTGCTCGACCATACGGGCCTCGCCCAGAAATACGGCGCGGTCGTGAGCTACGTCCGCATCGCGAACAAGCAGGCCGCCCTCCATGCGCCGCGCATCGCGTCAGGCGGCGCCGATCTACTGCTGGGCGGTGACCTCGTCGTCGCCGCGGGCAAGGAATCGCTGACCCGCCTTGCCGCCGGACGCACCGCCGCGCTGGTCAACGCCCAGGCCTCCATGGTCGGCGACTTCGCCCGCGAGGGCGATTACACCCTGCCCGAGGCCGCGTTGATTACCGCCATCGAGGATGCCGCCGGGGCGTCCGCGCTTGACGTCATCGATGCCACCGGCCTCGCCGTCGGGCTCACGGGCGACGCCATCGGCGCTAACCTGCTATTGCTCGGCGCCGCCTACCAGCGAGGCCGTCTTCCCGTCTCCGCCAAGGCGATCGAGACCGCCATCGAGCTCAACGGCGTCGCGGTCGAGGCGAATTTCGCTGCCTTCCGCTGGGGCCGGCTCGCCGGGCACGACCCCCAAGCCGCCGCCCGCGCCGCGGGGCTCGCACAGGCCGCCGCGCCCGTCCAAAGCTTTGAGGCTGCGATCGAGGCCCGCGCCGCCGACCTCGCGGCCTACCAGAACCAGGCCCTGGCCGAGCGTTACCAGGCGCTGGTCCGGCTCGCAGCTAAGCTCGAGCGCGAACGCGCGCCCCGCGCGGAAGGCCTCGCGGACGCCGTCGCGCGCGGCTACCACAAGCTGCTTGCGGTCAAGGACGAATACGAGGTCGCCCGGCTCTACACCGACGGCCGCTTCGCCCGTCGGCTTGCCGATACGTTCGAGGGCAACACTTCGCTTGAGTTCCACCTCGCGCCGCCGATCCTGGGCGCACGCGACGCGGCTACCGGGCACCTGAAGAAGCGCGCCTTCGGCCCCTGGGTCATGCCGCTGTTTCACATCCTCGCGCGGCTCAAAGGCCTGCGCGGCACGCCCCTCGACGTCTTCGGCTGCAGCCAGGAGCGCAAGCGCGAACGCCGCATGATCAGCGAGTACGAAACAACCGTCGCCACCCTGCTCGACGGCCTCGCGCCCGACAACCACGCCCTCGCCGTTGAGATCGCGTCCCTGCCGCTATCCGTGAAGGGTTTCGGCCACATCAAGGACGCCGCGGCTACCTGCGCCGACGAGCGCCGCATCGAGTTGATGGCTGCCTGGCACAACCCCGCAGCCCACGCCGATGCTGCGGAATAGACCGATTCCGATAATATCGAAATCGTCCAAGTTCGCGGAGGCGCGGACCGTTTGGTCTGCTGCCGTGAGCGACATAAAATAAACGACAGAAAGGAGAAAACACCGTGACCGAAAGACAAGTTGCCATCGTCACCGGCGTCGGGCCGGGGCTGGGCGCCGCAATCGCGCGATGCTTCGCCAGCGCCGGCATGAAAGTCGCCGTCAGCTCGCGCAACCCGGCGAAGATCGATGCCATTGCGAAATCCCTGGCCGACGAGACCGGTGCCACGGTCGTCGGCCACGCCATCGACGTCACCGACGAAGCCGCCGTCATAGCCCACTTCGCGGCCGTTCAGGCCGATTGGGGCGTACCCGACGTTGTCGTCTTCAATGCCAGCGGCTACGGCACGTGCAGCATCCTAGAGGCCACCGCCGAGGCGTTCGAAGCCCAATGGCGGGCGGGCTGCCTGGGCGGCTTTCTGGTCGGACGCGAGGCCGCGAAGGCGATGGCCGGGCGGGGCTCGGGCTCGATCCTGTTCACGGGTGCGACCGCCAGCATCCGGGGCAGCGCGAAATACTTCAATTTCGCGTCGTCGAAGTTCGCGCTGCGCGCGCTCACCCACTCCATGGCCCGTGAGCTGGGGCCGCTGGGCATCCATATCGCCCATGTCCTCATCGACGGCGAGATCCGGCTCAAGCCGGACGATCCCCGCACCCCCGAGCGCGACGCCGACGCCCTGCTCGATCCCGACTCCCTCGCCGAGCTCTACTATCAGCTCCACACCCAGGAGCGGAGCTGCTGGACGCTGGAGACCGACGTGCGGCCCTCGGTAGAGAGCTTCTGAGCCCGAGCGCCCAAGACCGCTAACGTGAAACAACAAAGGCCCGCAGGGCCAAGGTCGCGACTGCGACCCGCCGCCTATGCGGCGCGCCCGCGCAGCCGTGGATCGTCAGACCCACTGGCACGAGCGAAAAAAGTCTGATCCCCACAGGGGTTAGCTATAGGCACGCTGGCGCGCCAGGCTATCTTCGGGCCAGTAATCCTCGCACTCGTAATATTCCTCGACTGCGGGTACGTCCGCCCCCAGCACGACCCATGGCTGTTTCGTGGCGGTAAAGATATGGATGTCGGGCGCCAGCCGGTCCCGCTCGTCGAGCGCTGCCGACGCGCACGAAGCGCACCGCGTCGCCCGAATCCCCGTAATGGCTCCACAGCGCCACGCGGCAACCCGGACAGCGAACGACATCCTGCCCCACACCGCTTTAGCGCCGGCGTCGCCACCACCTCGGGTATGCCCTGCAAGAGTGTGACGCGATCCGCTTCGATCATGGTATTTAACGCAAACGCGGCGCCCGATTCGCGCTGACACCAGCGACAGTGGCAGCAATGAAAGAACAGCGGCCGGCTCGTCATGCGATAGCGCACCGCGCCGCAGGTACAGCCGCCGTCCGCGACCCAGCCATCACTCATTGAGGTTGCCGCGCTAGCGGCCGCACCGCTGCTCGGGATGAAGGCTCCGGAGCAGAATGTTATCGCTGCCGCCGATCACATCCCGGCTCGAGCCGACGATCAGGGGATCGGGACGCCCGACGACATCGGTATTTTTTCGGGGTAAGGCAAGTGAGATAGAAAATGCTTCATGCAGGCGAGCCCCGCGCGCTTCTTGTCGTCGGACTTGATGATCGTCCACGGCGCGTCGGCGGTATCCGTGTAAAAGAACATCGCTTCCTTCGCTTCCGTGTAGCTGCCCCATTTATCCAGCGACTGGCGGTCGATGGCCGAGAGCTTCCACATCTTCAGTGGCTCGTGCTCGCGCGCCTTGAAGCGCCCGAGCTGCTCTTTCTGGGTCACGGAAAACCAGTATTTGAGCAGCCGGATGCCGCCGCGTACCATCATGCGTTCGAGCTCCGGGGCCTGGCGCATGAACTCCAGGTAGTCGTTGGGGGTGCAGAGCCCCATCACCCGCTCGACGCCGGGACGATTCTACCAGGAGCTATCGAAGAAAACGAGCTCGCCCCGGGACGGGAGGCTCGCGATATAGCGCTGAAAGAACCACAGGTATTGCTTGCGCTCGGATGGCTTGTCGAGTGCGACGACGCGCGCGCCGCAAGGATTGAGATGCTCGGTGAAGCGCTTGATAGTGCCGCCCTTGCCGGCGGCGCCGCGGCCCTCGAAGAGAAGCACGACCTTTTGGCCCGCCCCCTTCACCCACTCCTGGACCTTGAGCAACTCAACCTGGAGCTCGGCCTTTTGTTTGTCGTAGGACTTGCGGTTGATTTTCTTCTTGTAGGGTATTTTCCGGTCTCGAAAATCCGGCGGATTTCGTCCGGGTCCTCGCGCAACTCTGCGAGGCGAAGCTCGGCGCTCTGGGCGTGCTCTTCAGCCTCGCCGTTTCCCTTGACCTTGGGCGCCTTAACCGCGCTGCCGTCGGGCAGCTCTGGCACGGGTGCACTCCCGTTGCCGCCGAGCTTTGCTCCGTCCAGCCTTCAGGCTTCGACCGTTCCCATCGTTCTTCATCGCACAACTTCCTAAACTGCACTGCCGACGCAGAATCGCGCGGCAAAGACCAGATTTTGATTCAATGACTTATTGGTTTCTTTGCCGTTAATTCTTGCCCGGCCGGCGTGGCAACGACTATAGGCCCCTCGGCCCCGTCCTATCCAGCCCGATCCCCTTCGCCGGGACGCGAATCACCCCCCTAAAATCCGTGCTTGGCGCGCTCGATCTCGTAGGCCGCTTTCTTCCCCTCGCTCGTTTCCTTGTTGTGCTTTGCCTTCCACGCGTCGTAGGGCTCACCGTAGACGATCTCGCGGGCCGCGGGGTCGCTCAGCTCAATGCCCTTTGCTTCCGCTGCCTCGCGATACCAGCGCGAGAGGCAATTGCGGCAAAAGCCCGAGAGGATCATGAGGTCGATGTTCTGCACGTCGGTGCGCTCGCGCAGGTGATCGCGCAAGCGGCGATATGCCGCCGCTTCCAGTTCGGTTTGTGTCTGATCATTCATATCGGCCATGGCCGTTCTCCCGGTTAGTGGGCTCCTGCCCAAAATATGAGGCGTTCGCGGCCCGATTGCCAGCCCTGCCCCCCCCCCAGGCGCGCAAGCGCCCCGGTGTCCCTCTCCGGCACCGCAGTTCCCGTTGGTGGCGGTGCGCGCAATCCCGTATAACCGGGGGTCTTCGCATCCCCGGACCCGCCGCCCGTGACCGACAGCCGTTTCAGCCAATTCGGCCTTCCCGCCCTACTTCTCGGCGCCGCCGTGATTGCCACGTCGGGCATCTTCGTGCGCCTCAGCGAGGCCGAGCCCATTGCCACCGCGTTCTACCGCATCGCCTTTTCGCTGCCGTTCTTCTGGCTCTGGATGCGTATCGAGCTACGCCCCCGCGCCGGCGAAGTCGGTCTGCGCCCGCGCCAGCTCACGGATTGGGTGTGGATGGTGTTCGCCGGCGTCCTCCTCGCCTTCGACCTCGCCGCGATGCACTGGTCGATCCAGTACACCACCGTCGCCAACACCATGCTGCTAGCCAATACCGCGCCGCTCTATGTCGCGCTTGGCGCCTGGCTGATCCTGCGCGAGCGCGTCACGGCCCGATTCCTGCTCGTGCTCGCCGTCACCCTGGTGGGCGTCGCCCTGCTGGTCTGGAACAGCCTCTCGATCAGCCTCGCCCACGTCATGGGCGACGGGCTGGGTCTGCTCACGGGCGTCTTCTACGGCGGCTACCAGCTCGCCATCAAGCGGCTGCGCGGAAAATTCTCCGCCAGCGTGGTCATGACCTGGACAACCGTGCCCTCCATGGCGGCGCTTGCCCTGCTCGTCCCGCTGACCGGCGAGAGCTTCGCGGTCCCGTCGCTCAACGGCTGGATCATCCTGATCGCGCTCGGCCTGTTCACCCACGCCGGCGGCCAGGGGCTGATAAATTTCGGCGTCGGCCACCTCACCGCGGCCTTTGCATCTATCGCCCTGCTGCTCCAGCCCGTGGTCGCGGCAATGATCGCCTGGCCCCTGTTCGGCGAAGCCTTCACCCCGCTCCAGGGCGCGGGCGCGGCAATCGTGCTGGCGGGCATCTTCTTCGCTCGGCGGGCGAGCCGGTGAGCACCAGCGCTTCGCCCGCGGCGCCCCTTACTGGGGCGCGCCCTGCTTGTCACCTAGGTCGTCTGGCTGCTCGGCGCGGCCAATTACGGCCACGCCTTCTTCGAGCGTACCAATCCCTCGACCATGACCGACGATCTGATGCGCGAATTTGGGGTATCGGCGACAGCACTGGGCAACCTCGCCGCCGTCTACATGTACGCCTACGCCGCCCTGCAGATCCCCGCGGGCATCGCGTTCGACCGCTGGGGGCCGCGTGCCACCCTGGCCGGCGCCGCCGCTTGTTGCGCCGCCGGCGCGGTCCTGTTCGGCCTCGCCCCCTCGATCGAGGCCGCCATGTTCGGTCGGCTGCTGATCAGCCCGGGCTCGACCGACTGGGTGCCACGAGCAGCGCCTCGGTCATCCTGCTTGGCCTCGCTATCGGCTCGCCCCTCGCCGGCTGGCTGTCCAATCGGCTGCGTCGGCGCAAGGCGGTTCTGGTGGGCTTCAACGGGCTCTCGCTCTTGGCCTGGCTGCCCTTGATCTACTGGCCCAAACTGCCCGACGCTGCGCTTTACCTGCTCTACGCCCTTGTCAGGGTGGCCGACGCCCGTGTCCTGCTCAACTTCGTGACCGCACGCGATCATTCCGCCACCGGGCGCTCCGGTTCCGCCTCGGCCACCGTCAACAGCTTCGTGGTCGGCTGCGGCGCGCTCCTCCTACCCCTCATCGGCGTTCTTCTCGACGCGAACTGGGACGGCACCCTGATCGAAGGCGTGCGCGTCTTTTCCGCGTCGGCCTACGAGACCGCATTCGTCCTGCTGCCGGCCTCCTCCGGGCTGGCGCTGCTCGCCTCGATCATCCTCCGCGAAAGCCACCCCACGCGGGTACGCGGCGCGCCGCTGGGCGAGACGAGCCCATGAGCCCACGCCGCGCCTCGTCGCTGACCCCGTGGCTGATCTGGATTTTGGGTGGGTCGTTCTTCACCTACACCTTCTTCCAGCGCACCAACCCCAGCGCCATGGTCGAATCGCTGATGCGCGACTTCGACGTCAACGCGGCGGCGCTAGGAAACCTCTCCGCGGTCTATTTCTACGCCTACGCCGCCATGCAGATCCCGGCGGGCGTCATGTTCGACCGTTGGGGTACGCGCTGGATCCTGGCCCTGGCCGCGCTCGTCAGCGCGGGCGGCGCGGTGCTCTTCGCCCTTGCACCCAGCCTCGACGTCGCCATCCTCGGCCGCGTCCTGGTCGGGCTCGGCGGCGGCATGAGTTATCTCGGCGCGCTGGCACTCGCGATGATCTGGTTCCCGCGCGAGCGCTACGCCCTGCTTGTGGGCATAAGTATGCCGTTCGGCATTGTGGGCGGCGTGCTCGGCCAGGCGCCCTTCGCGGCCCTGCTCCAGGTCGTCGGCTGGCGCGATGCCATACTGGGCAGCGCCGGGCTCGCCCTGCTGCTCGCCATGCTGTTCTGGCTCTCGCGCTCCGCCAAGCCGCCCACCGACGCCGCGCGGTCCGCCGCCGTCGTGGCGGGTGCGAAGCGCCCCGCACTGCTCGATTCACTCCATCGCGCCGCACGCGAACCTCAAATCTGGGTGCTCTCCCTCTCCGGGGCATTTTCCGTCGCACCGATGTTCGCGTTTGCCGGGCTCTGGGCGGTGCCCTACCTGATGCAGGTCCACGGCCTCGATCGCCCCGCCGCCGCGGGGGCCGCATCGCTCATGATGATCGGGCTCGGCATCGGCTCGATCCTCTCGGGCTGGCTGTCCAACCGGCTGCGCCGGCGCAAGGCGCTCTTCGTCACCGGCCTCGTCGTGTCCCTCGCCGGCTGGCTCGTGGTCGTGCTGGTGCCCGACCTGCCCATTGCGGTCCACTGCCTGCTCTATCTGATGATCGGTATCGCGAAGGGCACTTCGGTGCTGACCTATATCGCCGCCCAGGACCACGCCGGAGCAGCGACCTCGGGCGCGGGCTCGGCCATCATCAACACCTTCTATCTGGGCGGCGGCGCGGTCGCGCAGTACTTCATCGGCATGCTGCTCGACCTGCACTGGGCGGGCGAGATCGTCGCGGGGGTTCGGATCTATTCGCCCGTCGCGTATGATGCCGCTCTGCTCGCCATGCCTGCCAGCGTCGGAATTGCCTTACTGCTGTCCTTCGCGATCCGCGAGAGCCATCCCGGCAGGCATCCCGGAGGATCGATGCCGCTGTGACCGAAACCGCCCGCGCCCTGCTCGAAACCCTGTTCGCGACTGCCGTGGATACCGCGCTTCCGGCTCGCTGTCTTCCCCCCCACCTGCCACCGCCGCCCACGGGACGCACCGTCGTGATCGGCGCGGGCAAGGGGGCGGCCGCCATGGCCCGCGTGGTCGAGAAGAACTGGTCCGGCCCGATCGAGGGCCTCGTCGTCACCCGCCGGGGTCACGGCGTGCCCTGTGAGACGATCGAGGTCATCGAAGCCGCTCATCCGGTGCCCGACGACACGGGCGAGGCCGCCGCCCGGCGCATCCGCGAGGCAGTAACAAACCTCACACCCGACGACCTCGTGCTGTTCCTAGTTTCGGGCGGCGGCTCGGCGCTGCTCTCCTTGCCCGCACCGGGTCTCAGCCTCGACGACAAGCGCGCGGTAACAACGGCGCTGCTCCGCTCGGGTGCTGCGATCGGCGAGATCAATTGCGTTCGCAAGCATCTCTCGGCGATCAAGGGCGGCCGTCTTGCCGTCGCCGCCCATCCCGCCCAATTCGTGAGCCTGATCATCTCCGACGTGCCCGGTGACGACCCGGCGGTGATCGCCTCGGGGCCCGGTGTGGCCGACCCAAGCAGCTTCGCCGAAGCCCGCGCGGTGTTGGAAAAATACGTCGTCGAGCCGCCCGCCTCCGTGCGCGCCCATCTCTACGCCGCCGCCGCCGAATCACCCAAGCCCGGCGATCCCCGCCTCGCTAACGCACGCGCGATTCTCTGCGCGGCGCCGTCGGAATGCCTCGAACGCGCAGCCGCGCTTGCACGCAACCACGAAGTCGAAGCCGTCCTGCTGGGCGACGCGCTCGAGGGCGAGGCGCGCGAGCTTGCCCAGACCCATGCTGCACTGGCGCGCGATGCACTTGCGGGCGGGGACCTGCCCGCGGTGCTGATCTCCGGGGGCGAAGCCACCGTGACGATCACGGGTCAGGGCCGCGGCGGACCCAACGCCGAATACGCTCTAGCCCTCGCACTCGCGCTCGAAGGCACAGCGGGAATCTACGCCATCGCGTGCGATACCGATGGCATCGATGGCTCCGAGGACAACGCCGGCGCCCTTATCGGGCCGGACACGCTGGCCCGCGCCCGGACCGCATCGCTTGATCCCGCCGCCCATCTCGCCGATAACGATGCCTACAGGTTTTTCGAGGCGCTGGGCGATCTCGTCGTCACCGGCCCGACACGAACCAACGTGAACGACTTTCGCGCGATCCTGATCGCACCGCACGAGAACTGGGGCGACTAGGCCGCCCGTGGGGAAACCGACCGCGACTATGCGCCATCTTCGCAACGCTAAGATCGTCGCCACCCTGGGACCGGCAACCGCCAACCCGGAAATGATCGCGGCCTTGTTTGAGGCGGGCGTCGACGTTTTCCGGCTCAACTTCAGTCACGGCAGCCACGACGACCACCGCGCGAGCCACGCCGCGATCCGCGATCTCGAGACCCGAACGGGGCGCCCGATCGCGGTTCTGATCGATCTTCAGGGGCCGAAGCTGCGCATCGGTAGGTTTGCCGACGGCCCGGTCGAACTGGCCAAGGGAGCCCCCTTCCGCCTCGATCTCTCCGACGCGCCTGGCGATGCGAGACGCGTCGGCCTACCTCATCCCGAGGTCTTTGCCGCACTCACCGAGGGTGCCGATCTGCTGCTCGACGACGGGCGGCGCCATCTACGGGTCGAGCGCTGCGGCGAGGATTTTGCCGAGACCACCGTCGTGATCGGCGGCGAACTCTTCGATCATAAGGGCCTTAACCTGCCGCGCCTCGTACTGCCCATCGGCGCATTGACCGACAAGGACCGCGCCGATCTTGCGTTCGGCCTCTCGCTCGGGGTCGACTGGGTCGCGCTCTCCTTCGTCCAGCGGCCCGAAGACGTCGCCGAGGCACGCAGCTTGATCGCAGGCCAGGCGGGCGTGATGAGCAAGCTCGAGAAACCCTCGGCGCTGGACGCGCTGGACGAGATCATTGAACTGTCCGACGCGTTGATGGTGGCGCGCGGCGATCTCGGCGTCGAGCTCGCGCCCGAGGAGGTCCCGGGCCTGCAAAAACGTATCGTGCGCGCCGCCCGTCAGGCGGGCAAACCCGTGGTGGTCGCAACCCAGATGCTCGAATCCATGATCCAGGCGGCCGCGCCGACCCGTGCCGAGGCCTCCGACGTAGCGACCGCAGCCTACGACGGCGCGGACGCGCTGATGCTCTCGGCGGAATCTGCAATCGGCGAATACCCCCGCGAAGCGGTCGCGATGATGAACCGGATCATCGAACAGGTTGAACGCGACCCGCTCTACCGCAGCTTGCTCGAAGTCGATCCGCCCGAGACACGCGAAACGTTGGCTGACGCTATCACCCTGGCCGCGCGCCAGGTCGCCGAGACGGTCCACGCCCGCGCCATCGTCACCTACACCACTTCGGGCTCGACCGCACTGCGCGCCTCGCGGGCGCGCCCCGCCGTCCCGGTCCTGGCGCTGACCCCGGTGCAGGCGACGGCGCGCCGCCTTGCGCTCGCCTGGGGCACCTATTGCATCGAGACCGCGGACGTCTCGACCTTCGACGACATGACCGACCGTGCCACCGAGGTCTCCTTCGAGCTCGGTTTTGTCGAGGCGGGCGAGCGCATCGTGATTACCGCAGGCGTGCCCTTCGGCACGCCGGGCGGCACCAACGTGCTGCGCATCGCCGAGATCTGGCCCGACCGCTTCGCTGACCGCTAGGCCCGCGCGAAGGGTTTTACCCACTATAAGAAGAGGCCGCCCTGACGGGTCACGATGGCCCGGCTAGATCGGCGTTGCGTCAGTCGGTGATCAGCATCGAGCCCGGCTTGTGGGTCAGGCAGAGATCGGGCCGCGCCGCCTCGATCGCGACCTGGGGTGTCACCCCGGAGGCCCAGAAACACGGTACCTCGCCGGCGCGAACCTCGCCCGGCTCGCCGAAATCGGCGCGCGCCAGATCAGCGATCCCGATCGCCGCCGGATCGCCGCAATGGACCGGCGCGCCGTGGAGCCGGGGATAACGCTCGGTAATTGCGATAGCGCGCGTGACATCGCGCTCGGCAATCGGGCGCATGGAGACGACCATCGGCCCCGATAAAAGTCCGGCAGGCTCGTTGGCAAGGCTGGTGCGATACATCCCCAAATTGCGCCCCTCCTCGTAATGACGGAGCCGGATGCCGGCGGCTACCAGCGATTCCTCGAAGGAAAACGAACAGCCCAGCGCGAAGCCCACCAAGTCGTCGCGCCACAGGGCCGTGATGTCATCATGCTCGGCCACCAGCCGCCCATCGCGGTATTCGCGGTAGCGCGGCAGGTCGGTGCGCAAATTCAGGCCGGCGCCGAGTACGGGCAGCAGAGGATCGCCGGGCGCGGTGCGCGCGAGCAGCGGGCAGGGTTGCGGGTTGCGTTCACAATAGGTTGCGAAATCGTCGGCCAGCGCACCCGGCAGGATCGCGAGATTGGCCTGGACAAAGCCGGGCGCGAGGCCCGCGGTCGAGCCGGTGATTTCGCCCGCCCGGATGCGTGCCCGCAGGCGCACCGGCCCGTCGCTTCGCTCATACACGGCCCTGGCGAGTGCCATGGCCGTGCTCAGGTCCGAATGCCGTTCAGTTTCTCGTCGAGGGTGCGGACGTGATGCTGCGCGGCGGGCAGGTAAGGATGCACGGCAAGCGCGCGCTTGAAGGCGTCGAGCGCAGCGGCTTCGTTCTCCATCCTGAGATAAGCGAGGCCCAGGCCCGAGAGGGCGCCAAAATGACGCGGCTCGCGGGCCAGCGTCTCGACGATGTCGCGCAACGACGCCTCGTAATCGCCCATCAGGAAATAGAGCGTCGCCCGTTTATTCCAGCCCTCGGCAAAGCCGTCGTCGCGCTCGATCACCATGTTGAAGTTGATCAACGCGCTGTCGAACACGCCACGGTTCATCGCCTGGGTGCCGACGTTGAGCGCGAGCTGGGTACTGGAGTCTGGCGCCTCCATCCAGATCGCCCAGATCCTCGCCTCGACGCCGCGCGCCTCGCCTTCGTCGGCAGCATCGTGAAGCTGCGCGAACAGCGCGTCGAGCCGGGGGTCGTCCTGTTCCGCCATCGCCCAGGGTCCCGACGTCAGCAGGAATACCGCAACCAGCGCAGCGAGCCATCTAGCCATGGAAAAAGCCTACGCCCAATCTCGGGGCAGGCCAAGGGAGCGGCCATCACGATCTTGCGATCAGCGCCGGGCCCGCATGAGCGCGCCCGGCTCGGGCCCGCCGCTTGCCCAGTCGAGCAACTCGACCGTATGGACTACGGGGCGGGGAAAGGCGCCCGCGATCTGGGCGATGCAGCCGATATTGCCCGCGGCAACGACCTCGGCCCCGGTGCGCGAGAGATTAGCGATCTTCTCGGCCAGCAGGCGCTCGGACAGCTCGCCCTCGAGCAGGCTGTAAGTACCCGCCGAGCCGCAGCAGATATGGCCCTGTGGCACGTCGCGCACGTCGAAGCCCGCGTCCGTCAGCAACCGACGCGGCAGCTCGTGGATGCGCTGGCCGTGCTGCAGCGAGCAAGCTGAATGATAGGCGACGACCGGGAGACCCCGCACGGGGCGCGCGGAGCAGGAGATATCGAGGCTGTCCAGTACTTCGGTAACGTCTCGCGCGAGGCCTGCGATACGCGCCGCGCTCTCGGCGTAGGCGGGATCGTCCTTGAGCAGGTGGCCGTAATCCTTGACCTGCGTGCCGCAGCCCGAGGCGTTGATGACCACGGCGTCGAGCCCGCCGACCTTGTCGTCGAGCAGGCGCGCCCAGGCCGCGACGTTGCGCCGGGCCGCCCTGCGCGCGGCCTCCGCTTCGCCCAGATGCTGCGCCAGCGCGCCGCAACAGCCCGCACGGGGCGCGATAACGACCTCGCAGCCGAGCCGGGTAAGCAGACGCACGGTGACCTCGTTGATCGCCGGGCTCAAGACCTGCTGGACGCAGCCCGCGAGGAGCGCCACCCGCATGCGCCGCGCCCCTTGCGCGGGGAAGGTGGCGGACGAGGCAGCAGGCGAGGGCGCCTCGATGCGCGCCGGAACGGAGCGCAGCAGGCGGCCTAGGAGGCCGGGCAGAACCCGCGCTGCCGGGCGAAACGGCAAAGCCGCCATGAGCGCGAGGCGGAAGGCGGCGGGCCGGGGCAGCAACCAGGCGAGCCAGCGGCGGACCAGCCGCTCACGGAGCGGGCGGCGATAGGTGCGCTCGATATGGGCGCGGCCGAGATCGACGAGGTGGCGGTAATCGACGTCCGCCGGGCAGGCGGTCATGCAGGACAGGCAGGTCAGGCAGCGATCGAGGTGGGTGGCGACGAGGGCGCCTGCCGCCTTGCCGGTCTCCAGCAGGTCCTTGACGAGGTAGATGCGCCCGCGCGGGCTGTCGAGCTCGTCGCCCAGCAGGCGGAAGGTCGGACAGGCGGTGATGCACATGCCGCAATGAACGCAGGCGCGCAGGATCTGGTTGGCCTCGGCGAGCTGGGGATCGGCAAGTTGGGTCGCAGAAAAATTCGTCTGCATAGGCGCTGGCCCTAAACCCCCGCGACCATACGGCCGGGGTTGAGCACCCCGTCGGGATCGAAGCCGCGCTTGAGGCGCGCGGAGAGGGCCGCGAGCGCCGCGGGCTGAGGATGGAAGACGGCGGTATTGCGCCGAACCCTCTCGGAGGCCCGAACCAGCAGGGCATGGCCGCCCGCTTCATCGACCGCACCGCGCACCACGCTGGCGGCCGCATCGTCGCGCGCCGGGAGGGCGAGCCAGACCAGTCCGCCGCCCCAGTCGTAGAAGGCTTCCGCGCCCAACACGACTCCGGCGATCTGCGCAACGACGCTGGCTCCCTTGTCCGGCGTGAGCGAGAGCCGCCAGACCTGGGGCGCCGTGTCGGCGGCAAAGGGTGCAACATCGCGAACCTCGCGCCACAGGGTACCTGAGTTCTTGCTGTGCAGTTCCTCGACCGGGCCGAAAGCGCCCAGGGCGTCGCGGAGTGCTACGCAACGCGCCTCGGCGGAGAGACCGAAGCCCTCGACGCGCACGGCGGAGACCGCCACGCCCGCCTCCATGATGTAGGAGACACCGGAGCGCGCGGCGATGGCGGCGGGCAGATGAGCGGCGGCGGAAACCTCGTGGGGTGTCGCCAACGCCGCACGTAGCGCTTTGAGGCCGCGCCCGTCGTCGAGCCCGAAGACGAGAACGGTGCGCGTGCGCTCGGGCGCGGGCAGCGCGCGCACGGTGAGATCGGTGACCACGCCGAGCGTGCCCCACGAGCCCGCCATGAGCTTGCATAAATCGTAGCCGGTGACGTTCTTGACCACCCGGCCGCCGGTCTTGATCGCCTCGCCCCGCCCGGTTACGGCCTTGAGCCCGAGCAGGTGATCGCGCGCGGCAAAGGCCTTGATCCGCCGGGGCCCCGAGAGGTTGCACGCCATGACGCCGCCCAGCGTCGCGCGGCCTTCGGCCTCGCCCAGCAACGGGCCCAGATCGGGCGGCTCGAAGGCGAGCTGCTGGTTTTTCGCGGCCAACTCCGCCGTGATTTCGGCGACAGGCGTGGCGGGGCCGGCGTCGAACACCATCTCGGCGGGCTCGTAATCGCGCATCCCGGTAAGCGAGCCCAGATCGAGGCTGTGTTCGGCCGCGACGGGGCGACCGAGGGCGCGCTTGCTGCCACCCGCAACGATCTCGAGCGGTGTTTTCGCAGCCAGCGCCCATTGCACCGCCTCGACGACATCACTTTCGCTGTTGGGTGCCAGTCGCTCAGTCATCAGAAGCGCGGCAAGTCGGGAAACGGCACCTGCCCCTTGTGGACATGCATGAGGCCGAGCTCGGCGCAGCGGTGCAGCGTGGGAAAGACCTTGCCGGGGTTGAGCAGACCATCGGGGTCGAAGGCGCATTTGACCCGCTGCTGCTGGTTGAGGTCGGCCTCATTGAACACGGTCCCCATGAGGTCGCGTTTTTCAACGCCGACCCCATGCTCGCCCGTGAGCACGCCGCCCATCACAACGCAGGCCTCGAGGATCTCGGCGCCGAACGCCTCGGTCTTCTCGAACTCGCCGGCCACGTTGCCGTCGTAGAGGATGAGCGGGTGGAGGTTGCCGTCGCCGGCGTGAAATACGTTCGCAACCCGGAGATCGTACTTCTCCGAGAGCCGTTTGATCAGGCCCAGGATTTCGGCGAGCTTGCCCCGGGGAATGGTGCCGTCCATGACGTAATAATCGGGCGAGAGCTGGCCGGCCGCCGCAAAGGCCGCCTTGCGCCCGGCCCAGAATCTCTCGCGCTCGGCCTCGTCGCGGCTCGCACGGACCGAGGCCGCCCCGGCGTTGTTCGCGATTTCACTGACTCGAGCGACAAGGTGATCGACCTCGACCGCGGGGCCGTCGAACTCGACGATCATCACCGCCTCGACGTCGGTGGGATAGCCGACATGGGCGAAATTCTCCGCCGCCTGGATGGCGAAGCGGTCCATGATCTCCATGCCCGCGGGAATGATGCCCGAGCCGATCACCTCGCCGACGCAGGCGCCCGCGGATTCGACAGTGGGAAAGCCGATCAGCAACGCGCGCACGACGGGCGGGCGGGGCAGCAGGCGGACGGTGACCTCGGTAATCACGCCGAGCAGGCCTTCCGAGCCGGTCATGACGCCGAGCAGATCATAGCCCTCGGAATCGAAATGACGGCCGCCGAGGCGGACGACCTCGCCGTCCATCAGGACGATCTCAGTGCCCAGGATATTGTTGGTGGTGAGCCCGTATTTGAGGCAATGCACGCCGCCGGAATTCTCCGCGACATTGCCGCCGATGGAGCAGGCGTACTGGCTCGACGGATCGGGCGCGTAGAACCAGCCCTCGGCCTCGGCGGCTTGCGAAATGGCGAGGTTCGCGACGCCGGGCTGGACCACGGCGCAGCGGTTGGCCGTATCGACCTCCAGAATCCGGTTGAGCTTGGAAAGCCCGATGGTGACCCCGTCGGCGAGCGGCAGCGCGCCGCCGGACAGCCCGGTGCCTGCGCCGCGCGGGACTATCTTGACTTCTAGTTCGCGGCACAGGCGGAGGATGGCCGCGACTTCGGCGGTCTCGCGGGGCAGGACGGCGACAAGGGGGAGCTGGCGATAGGCGCTCAAGCCGTCGCATTCGTAGGCGCGCAGGCGCGTCTCGTCTCCGATCACGCAATCAGCGGGCAGGATATCGTGCAGCCCCGCGATCAAGCGGTTGCGCTTGGCCAACACGGCTTGATCGGGCTTCGGCATGAGCATGGCGGCGCTCCCGTCGTGAACGAGCTTACGCCGCGAGTGTGGTGGCTGGCTTGGAGAGCGTCAATGGCGGAAGGCGCGACGCGGTATCCGCGTAATGGAGGGTCTTCGTCTTGACAGGAAGTTCCGGGTTCGCTGACGTAAATTAGTAATATGGATAATATATCCGCATAAGGGATATTCGGAACCAAACTAAAGAATGGGTGGCTAACGAATGATCCGATCGGCACCGTCTCTACCGGCGAGTAACGGCTCACGGCCTGCCGCACGGCGTCGCTCACACGGTGCGCGGCAGGATCTTTTCGACACCCTCGCAAGTCCTTGCCGGCGCCTAGAGAAAAGGAGAGGTTCATGGGGAAGACCAAAGGCCTGACGGCCCCCTCAGGGGCCGCCTACAGCGCGAAAAATTAGGAGCTGCTCGCCAATTTCTGGCACCCGGCCGCGTTCGAAAGCGAGGTCGGGACTGAGCCTTACGCCTTTACCCTGCTCGATACGGAACTGATCCTCTACCGCACGGACGAGACGACCATCGTCGCGGCGCTCGACCGCTGCCCGCACCGGGGCTCCAAACTGAGCCTGGGACGGATGTGCGACGGCAAGCTGGTGTGCGCCTATCACGGCTTTCGCTTCGGCGCGGGCGGCAAATGCACCGGCATTCCGTCGCTCAAGAAGGACACAGGCTCGCGCGCACGGGACGGCCTGACCAGCTTTCCGGTGGAGCAGCGTTACGGCCTCGTCTGGGTCAGCCTGCAGCCTCCGGCGCGGTTTCCGATCTTCGACTTTCCCAAGCTGGAAGACCCCGCTCTGCAACGGGGAAAGTTCAGCCTGACGCACGATTCCGGCGCCGGTCGAAATCTGAAGAACTTCGGCGATACCTCGCATTTCTCGTTCATCCACGCCGTCAGTTTCGGCGAGGCGGGCCGGCCCGACGTGCCGCCCTATAAGGTCAAGGACACGAAGTACGGGCTGTCCTACGAGGTGATGACCCACCAGCAGGACGGCAGCCTGCTCTTCGGCGAGCCGGTCTATGCGGATGTTCCGTCGGAATATTACACCACCTATCCATTCACGATCCTGCTGCGCCTGCTATTCTCGTGCGGGACCGAGAACATTCTCGAGACGATCTGCCCGATCTCGGCGACGACGTGCCAGGTCCTGATGGTCAAAACCCGCGATCACGATCACGAGCAACCGGTCGACGACTGGATCGCCCTCCAGGAGAAGGTCAACGCGGAAGACCGCGAGATCGTGGAATCCCAGAGCCCCTCGCAGTTGCCGCTCAGAATCGCGAACGAATTCCATACGACGGCGGACACCTCGTCTGTCGCCTACCGGCGTAAATGGCGCAAGCTCGGGTTTTCGGGCGAGCTGCTTTAGCCCCCTGTGCCGTTTCACTTTATACAATAAAGCGAAACGGCGTTCAGTCGCCACGTAGGCTCACGCCGCATAAGCGGCGGCCCGCATTCGCGGGCTTACGAAGCTCGCTCGATTTCACTTCAACGGCTGGAACGTCAGGATTTGCCCAACAAAAAAGGCCGCCCCGTTTCCGGTGCGGCCCGTACGCTCGAGGATAAGGCCCGGCGCTAGCGCTGGCGGGCCTTGAAGCGCGGGTTGGTCTTATTGGTGACGTAGACCCGGCCCTTGCGGCGCACGATGCGGCAATCGCGGTGGCGCAGCTTGGCGGATTTCAGAGAATTCAGAACTTTCATGGCCGGGCTCCGGGGGTCGGGTCTAAATTGTTGCAACGGCGCGCACAATAGGAAGCGCGCCGGTCACTGTCAATGGCGCGCGTCGGGTTTCTTGCACACGTAGACCCGGTAAACCGACAAGCCGCCCGCCTCGAACAGCGCCAGACGATAACTCCAGCGATCGACCTCGTCGAGCACGGCAGCGGCCATGGATCTGTCGATCCGGCCCGGTTTCAGTTGGCCGGAGAATTCGCCCAGCGCCTGGAGCGCCATGCGGGAATATTCCGCCGTGATGTCTTCGGTGATGCGGACCTCGAAACCGTGATATTCGAGCGACGAGCGGGTCTCTTCGACGGTCCAATGATGGGGCTACGCATTCCTTTGTCGCCCATTCCTCGTAGGCCTCGCCCTAGGGATTGGGCTCGGGCACCATGATGTCCGTGAACAGGAGTTGCCCTTCGGGTTTCAGCGAGCGGTAGACCTTGGCGTAAAACTCGGCCTTGTCGGCGACCTTATAAAAGGTCTCGAGCGAGAAGATGACCGGGTAATGGACAGGTTCCAGATCGATCTCGGCCAGGTCGCAGGGCTCGATGGGCGCGCGCTTCTTGAGCTTGGAGCGCGACGAAAGCTCCATGCCCGCCTTCGCAAACGCCGCGTCGGGCTCAAGCCTGGTAACCCAAGCGCCGGTCTCCTTGGCGATGATCCGCGTCGAGCCGCCCAATCCGGCGCCGATCTCGAGCAGGCTCATCTTCTTGTCGGTGCCGAACGAGGCGATCTTGGCAAGGGCGAAATCGCGCCCGCCGGGGCCGGTCATGGCCTCGCCCCAGAGCCGCCCGGAGATGGTCAGACGCGGATCGGCCCAGGCACCACCCTCGCGCCCGCGAAGCCGCGCAAACAGGCCCGTCGCTTTACCCTCGCCCTCGCCCTTGTTCGCCTTGTCCTTGACGGTGCGCTCGAGCATCTCGGGCGGAAGTTCAGAAACCGCTACGCCGTCCCACAAGGCCCGCATGCGCGCCTTGAGCGGCAGCGGCAGATCGCCCGGCTCGCCAGACGCATCGCCAGGCTGAAAGCGCGCGAGCAAGCCGCTCACGGCGAGTGCCGGAAGCAGACGCTGCGGATTGAACGCGACCAGGCGCTGCCGACTGAACGTGGCCAGACACTGGGGATTGAGCGCAGCTAGGCGCTGAAGCATGGCGATCACTTTCGGCCCCCGACTACCGAACGGGAGCCGTCGGTTAAGTTACCTTGGACAGTCTTGCTATTGTTTCCTCAAGGCTTTAACGGCGGGTTAACCAGCGATTTGCAATCTGAACCAATCCGGAGGCAAAAAAAACGCCGCCCGGCGCCCGAAGGCGCGAGGCGGCGGAGTTCGACTGAACGCGACAGGTGGCCATAGGCCCCCCGCCGGTCTGGCCTTAGCGCATTCTTCCTTTCGCTTTGTGAACCAAAGCAAAACGGCGTTCAATTGCCACGCAGGCCCTCGCCGCATAAGCGGTGGCCCGCGGTCGCGGGCTTGCGACACCCGAATGACCTGGGGTCATCGGCTGACGCATCAGGTGTGCCCTTCGGTCGGAATGCCCGCCATTTCACGAGCATATTTTGCCCATTCGGAGCGGTCGTAATGTAGATAGACCAACTCGGAGACGAACGAGCGCGGCGTTGCGTTGACGTTTTCGAACTGGCCCACGCGGCTGGCGTGGGAGCTGCAGGTCAGATCCCAGATGAAGTTGAAAAAGCGATTCTTCTCCCGGGCCGTCACACCGGTGCCCGGCAAGAACTCCTCGAGCTTCTCGGAAAACTCGGGGTGATCCCACACGGCCTTGGGGAACCGCGAAACGATGCCCTGGCCGCAGAGATCCTTGAGCAGGTACTGGATCCGAGGGTAGTTCTCGATGGAGTAGAGCCGGCCCGCGGTGACGGTCGGCGGATGAGGCGTCATCACGCCGTTCCAGTCGACCGCGTCTTCGACCGCGGCAATCGAGAAGGAGCGGCAGGCCGCCGCGTACACCGTGATTTCCGAGATCGCATTCCGCACACCGGGAATTTTGTCGGTCCCGAGGATATCGGCGATCGCCTGCGCGCAGCCGGCAAAGATCTGGGCCCGCACGGCGAGCCGGGCAAGGATGTGCCAAAGCGCGTGGGCGCAGCTCTCGAAATATAAGTTCAGAAGGTTGAGATTACGCACAGAGAACAGGTATTCCCGCGGGATGAAAACCTTGTCGAAGACGATGTAGTTATCGACCTCTTCACCCCTCGTCGCGAGGGGATGATCTTCCGGGTCCGCACCCGTTTCCGCTAGCGGCTCGCGCATCAGTAAGGTCAGGTTTTCGGAATTAATCGGCACCCCTGCCCAGATGGCGGCGTCTTCCTGCAAGCCGCCCCCCAGCGTCGTCGACAGGGTAAAGAAGTGGGCGACATTGCCGATCGAGCCCGCCACCTTGCTGCCGTAAAGGACGACGCCGTCGTCGCGGTCCTCGATGATACGCAGTCGGCCCGGCTTCTCGGTCGGAGGGATACGCCGGTCGGACTGGGCGTCGGCGATCAGGTCCGTGCTGTAGAGGTTGTACTCGCTGCTAAACTTGACGTAGTTGCGGATGTTGTCGGCGAACTCCTTGTTCTCTTTTTCGATCCGGTCGATCGTGGCGAGGAAACCGATCGCCATCATAGCGCCGTAATCCGGCGGCCGGCCGTACATGCCCAGCGTGGTCCGCGTGACCTCCTCGACGCCCTTGAGCTTGGCGTAGAGGTGAGCCTTCGTGGTCGGCACCTGCCAGCCGATCGCCTTGCGATTTCCGGTGTTCTCGTCGACATAGGTCATCACGTCGCGGGTCTTGGGATCAAACTGCTTGTCGTGCAGTTCGGCAATCCGGTCGACCGTGTTCTCGAGCGTCGAATGGGTTGCCACGTTGTCGATGAATTCGCCGTTATGGTCGAGGACGCGGCGGCCATCGTTTAGGCTTTCGCGATACTGCTCGCCGTTCATGAGGTGAGGCTCGGAGCCCTTGGCGAGTACCTCCTTGACCTTTTCGACACCCAATGTCGTTGTCATATCCCTGCTCCTTCCAATAGAATTTCCATTTCTCTCGTCGTCTAATTTTCGTGATTTCCCGTCTTTCGCGGCGGTTACCGGTCGATCACGGCAATCGCCTCGATCTCGATCAGGAGCCCCTCGAAAGCGAAGCCCTCGACCCGGACGGCCGTCGCCGACGGTCCCGGGTCTGGAAAATATTCGAGGCGCACGTTGGTCATTTCCTCCCAAAATTCGGTGATGTCGTGGCCCCCACCCTTGAAGTGGTAATAGGTGTTGAACTTGACCACGTCGCTTAAATTCGCGCCGGCTTCGGCCAGCACCTTGTTCATGAACTCAAAGACGTTGCGCGTCTGGACCGCGATATCGCCCGCGCCTACGGTCCGCCCCGCCGGATCGGACGAAATCTGGCCGCCGCAAAAGACGACGTTGCCGGCCTTCCAGCCCTGGGAGAACGGCACGGGCATGGACCAGTCCCAGTGACCCTCGGGCATCAGGCGCTGCTTTTCGGGATCGACTACCGCGATGCCCTCGACCTGGATCATCGCACCGGGCAGGGGTAGGCTCTTGACCCGCACGCCCGTGCCCGAGGGGCCGGTCGCGCCGAAAAAGGTGGTCCGCACGCTGGTCATATCTTCCCAGTAGGCGGTGACCTCGGCGCCGTCCGAAACGTCGGGCTGGCGGTAATAGGTATTAAAGCGCAGCAGGTCGTCCATCCCGGCGCCAGCGGCTTGCAGCACGCTCTGGAGATTGCCAAAGACGTTCGCGGTCTGGGTCTTGATGTTGCCCGCCCCGACCAGGGCGCCGCTGGCGTCCGCCGAGATCTGGCCACCGACGAAAATCAGGTCGCCCACCTTCCAGCCGTGGACGTAGGGTTCCTGCCCGCCGCGCCAATTCCAGTGGCCCGCGGGCATGATCGGCTGCTTGTCGACGCCGATGGCGGCGATCGCCTCGATTTCGATGAGCAGACCCTCATAGGCGAGGCCCGAGACGCCGACCGACGTGGTCACCGGGCCGGGCGCGCTGAAGTAGTCGCGGCGCACGGCCTCGATCTCGTCGAGGAAGGGCACTAGGTCCTCCTCGGGACCGTCGTAGCAGTAATAGACGTTGTGCTTGACCACGTCGGAGAAGTCGGCGCCCGCCTCGGCGAGCACGGAGCGGATGAATTCCATGCAGTTACGCGTCTGCTTGGTGAGATCGCCCACGTCGATCGTGTGACCCTTCGCGTCGGACGAGATCTGGCCGCCCACGAAGAGCAGGTTGCCCGTCTTCCAGCCCTGGGAGAGAGGCACGGGAATGCTCCAGTCCCAGTGATTTTCCGGCATGATCCGTTGTTTGGCCATCGTTTCTCCCTTTAAACCCCGGTCGCGAGCCTAGTCGTCGGTCTCGAAGCGCTCGCCCAACGCGTGGTAGTGGGCGTCGAAATAGAGCAACGGCGAGGCCCCGTGGCCGCCCGCACCGCGCACGGAATGGACCGCGCCGATAATCAGGCCGTGATCGCCGCCATAGACGATCTGCTGGACGGTGCAGTCGAGGTGGTTGTGGCCGTTGCGTACCATGGGCGAATATTCCGGCCCCACGGCGTTGACCGCGGCCCCCTCGTTCGCTGCCGCCTCAGCCGCCGATTTAGAGCCGTGCAGGCGGTCGGTGCTGAATTCCTCTAGGAACTTGGGCTCGCCCGATGCGGAGCCGAAGCGCGCGATATCGATCTGGCTTTCGGTCAGCAGGCTGATACCGAAATAGCTCGCCTTCTCGATCGCCTCGTAGCTCGCGGTATGGCGCGAGAGCGAGACCAGCACCCGGGGCGG
Source organism: Alphaproteobacteria bacterium (assembly GCA_963694715.1). Taxonomy (GTDB): domain Bacteria; phylum Pseudomonadota; class Alphaproteobacteria; order UBA828; family JAPUJA01; genus CAVOEB01. The sequence goes on from CAVOEB010000010.1 coordinate 36,682, forward strand.
GTAGATCGAGATTGAGTTGAAGGTGTTGATGGTCAGCCCCCAGGGACGCTCCTCGAGCCAGCAGGTCACCATCGCCACGCCGTTGGGCAGCATACGCATGACCTTGCGAATCTCGTCGCCGGTATCGATCATTGTCCTGCCTCCTTAAATGCCGCCGCCGGTGCCGCGTCGACGTCCGCAGGCTGGCCCTCCCACTTGAGCAGACTTTGATAAGTACATGCCGATGGCATCGACGGCTATACCGATCATCCTTGATTAAAGCGCGGCGGCTCGGGCCTTGCGCCCCTTGACCGCCTTAAGCGTCTTCGTGACCGCGGCTTGCGCCAGCTCCATCTCGGCCCGGGTTCCGGACATGAAGATACGCCCCGAGGCGCCCATCATCTGGACATCGTTGACCACTGCGCCCGGTGCTGCGCGTTCCGCCTCGTTGGCGGCGACGCAGGCGAAGAGCGCCGGTGCCATCTCATAAATCAAGAGGGAGACGCCGGGCACCAGGATCGACGCGTCCCGCGTGCGGTTGAGGATGATCGCGTGCTGGTCGCTCAGATCGTCGATGATGTCGTGAAACAAGATGCTCGGCGTCAACTGGTCGGCCGGCTTCGCCCCGATACCCGCGAGAATCGCCGCCCCCGCCGCCTCGACCTCGCCGACATCGCTGGAATGAAGTTCCAGCAACCCGAACTGGCGCTCTGTGAAGAGGATGCCGGGCTCCATGTCCGGCGCCTCCTTCAGCGCCAGGTCGGCGATGCGGTGGATGGCGAGCGCAGGGGCGACCTCGATGATCAGGCTGTGCTGACCTTCGAAGGGTGGATAGCCCCTGGCGCGCATCGGAGTGGAGAGCCAGGCGGCGAACTGCGGCTGCAGATCATGGATCGGCAGATAGACCCTCAATTCGGTCATCGGTGGCCCTTCCCGCGCCCCAACTTATTTGGGCGAGCTGATGGAGAAGTGCTTGGCGAGGTCGCCGTGGGGACGCGGGATAACATGGACCGCAACGACCTCGCCGATCTGGTTCGCCGCTTCCGCCCCGGCTTCGGTGGCGGCCTTGACCGCGCCCACATCGCCGTGCACGACGACCGAGACGAGCCCTCCGCCCACTTCATTGCGCGCCACGATTGCGACGTTGGCAGCCTTCACCATTGCGTCGGCCGCGGCCAGCGCGGGAACATAGCCGCGGGTTTCGATCATTCCGATTGCCTGACTGGTCATGGTTCACTCCTCTTAAAGGTCAGTTTGAGCAAAGTCTTCCAGGTCCGATGAGCAAAGATTTTCAGCCCTCTTCATCGATGGACCCTATGATCAGGGCGTCAACCGGCGCCTTGATGGTGGTGAAATACCCCGCGGCGACCGATCCTTGCGTAATCAGCACCGCTTCGCCTTCCGCACAGCCGAGGGGGTCGAAGGCGACTATCTGTCCGCCGCCCGCGATCTCGACTTCCAATAATGCCCCGTTGGGCAAGGTCTCGACATGCTTCGAGGACCAAATCCGGCCCGTTACCCGTCCACGGATCATGATGTCGTCCTTTCAATTTTGACGCCGCGCCGGCGCAACTCGTCGCGCGCGAGAGGCGTGAAGCGCACCGCTTTGCCGATGCTGAGGCTGCGCAGGTCGTCGGGCAAACTGGCAACCTCTTTTTCCGTAATGAGCCCGGTCTCGAAACGCACCGGCCCTGAACGTGCGCTCGGCGAGAGGGTCAAGGGCTCGTGCGCCTTGACCGGCGCTTGCCCATCCGTGGCCAGCCTAAAGACGTGGCGCCCGGCCTCGATATCGCCCCTGAGCCGCGTATCCTGCGCCAAACTCAAGAGCCGCCGGACGAAGACGGCGAGTTCCGCGTTGGTGCGGATCGAGACCACCTCGTCGCGGGCCTGGGACGCCAACGCAGGCTCCTTGCGCAGCGCGGCGAGCTCCTCGCTCAAGATTTGCCGGATCGTGGCCCTTAAATCCGCCATCAACGCGCCCCCGCCGTTCGAAGCGCCGCTTCCGCCGCCTCGCGGGCGTTGCGCACTTCGGCCTCATCGCCTGCCAGGTAAAGCCGGCCGTTGGCCCCGATCATGCGGTAATCGATAACCTTGATATTGGCCTCCTTTTCCGCCTCGTTACAGGCGAGAATCGCGTAGGAGGCCGACTGGCATTCCAGCAAATACAGGCTCTCACCGCCCAGGATCATGGAGCCGAGCGTATTGCGGTTGATCAGAAAGGCGTGCTGGTGATCGACCCGGGTGACGATCTTCGACGTCAAAATCGTCGGCGGCGCCGCATCGTCCGCGCGCGCGCCCAGCGCATCGAGGATGGCCTGCGCACCGGCCTGGACTTCCGCAGTGGATTCCGAATGAAACTCCAGGGTGCCAAACTGGCGCTCGACGACCAGAAGCCCGGCCTTCACGTCTGCCCCTTTAAGCGCAACATCGGTCAGCGCCTCGATATCGAGCCCCGGCGCGATCTCGACGATCTGAGCCGCCATGTTCCGGCGCGGCAGGCTGCCTCGCATCCAGGTCGCTATATAGGCCAGCGTCTGCGGCTGAAGCTGGTCGATGAAAATGAAGGAGCGAAGTTCGGCCATGATCTACTTTTTCAGCAGGTCGCGCAGTTCTTCGGCAATCAGGCGGCGCAATTCGTCGCGCGTAGCGCCCTCGACGGGCGGGCCCGACGGAGCCGCCATGTGACGCGGCATGGTCGAGCCCGGCACGCCGTCCGCCGGCGCCTCGGGCAGCGGCCCCGCGAAGCTGGGCGCGACGCCGCGGAAATTGCCGAACGCTTCGGCGCTGTCTGAGTTGTAGGCGACCCGCGTCCAGTGCACCAAATGCTGGGGCCCGACGTTTTCGCCGATCGACGAGCGGCCGAAATACCCCGTTCCGATGGTGAAGGTGGGCGCCAGATTAGTGCCGATGCCGGCGGCCCCCTGGGTGCAGGGCGCGTTGACGACGACGCGGTAGGCCTCGACCGCATTCGCGTAGGCCATCGTGACCTGTTCGTCGGTGCAGTGGATCGCCGCCGTGTGCCCGGCGCCCGTGAGGCGGAGGACGGCACGCGCCTGGGCAATGGCCTGGCTCCGGCTCTTGGCCACATGCAAGGCCAAAACGGGGCAGAGCTTTTCGCGGCTGAGCCGTTCCTCGACCCCGATCTGGGTAATCGGCGCAACGAGGATTCTCGTGCTGGAGCCGACCCGGACACCGCACTCCTGCGCGATCCAGGTGGCGTCGCGCCCAAGGCATTCCAGGTTGAAGCCGCCCTCGTGGAACAGAAAACGGCGCAGCCGTTCGACATCCTCTTCGTCGCAGATATGCGCGCCCACGGCCTTCAACGCCTGACACAGGCGCTGCTCGATCTCGGGCAACGTGATCAGCACGCTTTCGTTGGTGCACAGGATGGAGTTGTCGAAGCTCTTGCTCTCGAGAATCCGCGCTGCGGTCTTCGTGATATCGGCGGAACTGTCGACGAAGACCGGCGCGTTGCCCGGCCCCACGCCGATGGCGGGATTGGACGAAGAATAGGCGGCGCGCACCATCGCCGTGCCGCCGGTGGCGAGAATGAGGTTGGTCTTGGGCGAGGCCATGAATGCCTCGACCATCGGGATCGAGGGGGTTTCGAGAATCTGGACGACGCCGTCGGGCGCGCCCGCCGCCACGGCCGCCTCGGCGAGGCGGGTTGCCGCTGCCACGGAGCATTCGCGCGCCGCGGGATGGGGGCTGATCACGATGGCGTTTCGTGTGAGCAACGCGATGATGATCTTGAAATTCAGCGTCGCGACCGGGTTGGTCGACGGCGTCAGCGCGAAGATCACCCCGGCGGGACGGGGAATTTCGACGATCCGGCGATCCTCGTCGATCCGCGGGTTCACGTAATCCTGGTCGCGGAAGTAATCAACCAGCGGGCGCGCCGTCATCTCGTTCTTGATCTTCTTGTGGGCGGCGACCCCGAAGCCGGTCTCGCGCACCGCCCATTCGCCCAATTCCTCGGCATGCTCGTGGGCGGCATTGGCCACTGCATCGACAATTGCAAGGGTCGCATCGCGGTCGTAGCGCTGAAACACGGTCGAGGCCCAGCGCGCACGCTCCAGCACCATGTCGGCCCGGCCACGCATAGTCGCGTCGGTCCCGGAAATATCGACAAGGGTTCGGATCTGCGGTTCCATCACAACATCCTCCGCCGGCCGCCCATGATTTCTTCACGCGCCAGCCCAACCGCGATCTCGACCCGGCGCAGCACATCTTCGGCATCCGCTTGGGTAAGTAGAATGCCCGGCTTGAACTGCAACACACGGGGATCAAGGGTGGAAAAAATCGCCCAGACCCCGTTGTTGTAGAGATGCTTCATCACGGGCTTCGCGCCCTCTTCGTGGTTGAATTCAAGCCCCATGACCAGGCCGTGCTGACGGATACCGATGAAGAAATCGGGGTAGGTTTCCATGATCTGGTCGAGCCCGGCGCGCAGGTAATCCGCAACGTAGTGCACCATGGAGCGCACCTCGGGCCGCTGGACGATCTCGAGCACCTTCATCGCCACGATGCAGCCCAGTTCGGCGCCGCCCATGGTCGACATATGGGCGAACCCGTCCTCGTGCAGCCAACTGCCGCACTTCTCGGAGATCAGCACACAGGCGATGGGATAGATACCGCCCGAAATACCCTTGCCGGTGACCATGATGTCAGGCTCGACCCCGTAGCGGGTGCAGGCCCACATCTCGCCGCAGCGCATCAGGCCGGTCTGGACCTCGTCGGCGACGTAGAAGGCGTCGTATTTTTCGCAGAGCTTCTTAACGCCCGGCAGGTAACCCTCCTGGGGCATGGGAAAGCCGTAGGTCGCGGGGATCGTTTCCATGATCACCGCCGCCACGTCGCGCCCCTTGAGCGCGTCTTCCATGGCGTTTAGGTCGTTGAAAGGGACCTGGACGAAATCACCCGAGGTATCCTCGCTGAGAAAAATTTTCGTGAAGCGCTCGTCACCGGTCTGGGCGGCAAGTCCCGTATGGCCGTGATAGGCCTTCACGATCGAGACGATCTTGCGCTTCTTGGCGGCGCTGCGCGCGGTCTTGAGCGCGATATCGATGGCTTCGGCGCCGCCCGAGCCGTAGGCGGTGTATTTCATGTCGGACATGGGCGCGCAGAGCGTCAGCGCCTCGGCCAGCGCGGTACGCGCGAGCGCCGGAAAATGGTGGTTGCCCATGTCGAAGCGCGAGGTGCCCGCCTTGAGCACCTCGACCAGCTCGGGATGGCGGTGGCCGACATTGTAGGTCCCGCCGTTGAGGTGGAGGTCGATCAGTCGGCGGCCGTCCATGTCAAAGAGGTAGTAACCCTCGCGTCGATCGATCACCAGATCGACACCCATGTCCTGCCACGCCTGGGTTTTTCCCGGGTTCCAGAATTCCCTGGATCGTTCCAGGAATTCGAGCTTTTCCTCACTCATCTCGTCTCCCCTTAGGATCGTGGCCGGGCGGGAAACGGTTTCCCCTCCGACGCGGTTTCCAAGCGGCTTGCGCTGGTTGATCCGGCGTCCTTGTTATTGGCTCTTCGAAGCGGCCCTGAGTATGCCTTCGCGCACCCGACAGAAATCTACTGGACCGTACCACAGATATTTTGTCAAGGGAGCCGCCTATTTTTCTGGAATCAAATGGATTTTTTGGACTTTGGCGCCGTGCTCCGGCTGCTATATTGCATTTTTCCCCTTGTTTTGACCTACCTGATTCATGGCTTGGACCGCAATCGATTAATTCGAACTCGAACACTCTGGCCCGTACCACAGGAAATTTCGGGGCAAAACCGCCAACCCGGCTCGGAACCAAAATTCTCCAATAGGATCATCGGCTTGGCGATCTTTTTCACGCGCCGACCCGCCGATTGACGGCCCAAGACCCCCCATTGATGGCATATGGACGGTTACGACTACATTATCGTCGGCGCGGGCTCGGCAGGCTGCGTGCTGGCAAACCGGCTCTCGACGGACCCCGCTATCCGGGTGCTGCTGCTCGAAGCCGGACCGGCGGACAACAGCCTGCTCATCCGCATGCCCGGCGCGGTCGGGCTGGTTACCCACAGCTCGCGCTTTTCCTGGGGTTACGAGACCGAGCCGCAGGAGCATATGAACAACCGGCGGATTCTGGCTACGCGCGGGCGGACGCTGGACGGCTCGTCCTCGATAAACGGCATGGTCTATATCCGAGGTCACGCCTACGACTACGACCGCTGGGCCGAGGATCCCGGACTTTTTCATTGGCCCTATGCCCACGTCCTGCCCTACTTCAAGCGCGCGCAAAATCACGAGTACGGCGCGGACGACTACCGGGGCGGCGACGGACCGCTAAGGGTAAGCCGCGTCGATACTGGCCTATGGCCGGCCCGGCCTCGAAATCCTCGTCGCTCCAGCCCGTGCCGCCGCCCTCGGAACTTAGGAAGTCGCGCTGCATATCGATCACGATCAACGCCGCCGTCTCGGGCGAAAAGCGATAGGCGTAGTCGTCCCTGACCGCCCCAGTTCGTATGCCATGGTGCCTGCCTCCCTGCCCGCTCAATATAGCGCAGGCGCGCTGGCGTTGACAGGCTACGGGCCAGCGGCTTTGATCGTGCCATGGCAGAGGAATACAGGGTTTACGATTACATCGTCGTCGGCGCCGGCTCGGCGGGCTGCGTGCTCGCGAACCGGCTTTCCGCCGATCCGGACAACCGCGTGCTCGTGCTCGAAGCGGGCTCGGGCGACAACGGTCTGATGCTACGCATGCCCGCTATGGTGGGCGAGACGGCAAACAGCGCGCGTTATTCGTGGGACTACCAGACGGAACCGCAGGAGCATCTCAACGGGCGGCGCATCCCGGTGCCACGGGGCAAGGTGCTGGGCGGCTCCTCGGCGATCAACGGCATGGTCTACATCCGCGGCCACGCATACGACTACGACCGCTGGGCCGAGGAAACGGGCGCCGAGCACTGGCGCTACCGGCACTGCCTGCCCTACTTCAAGCGCGCACAAACCCACGAGCTCGGCGCGGACGATTATCGCGGCGGCGACGGGCCGCTGAAAGTCGGCCGGGTGGACAGCGGCTTTGCCACCGTCAACGCCTTCGTCGAAGCGGGCGTCCAGGCGGGCTGGGGCGCGACCGACGACGTCAACGGCTATCGCCAGGAAGGCTTCGGCCGGATGGACACGACGATTTCCGGCGGCGAGCGCTGCGGCACGGCGCGGGGTTACTTACGCCCGGCCATGACGCGCCCCAACCTGACCGTGGCCACCCACGCCCATACGCTGGGCATCAACACCGAGGGCAACCGGGCAACCGGCGTGCGTTTCGCACAAGGCAACCAGGTGCTCGACGCCAGTGCCGAAAAGGAAGTGATTGTGAGCTGCGGGGTGACTAATTCACCCCAGCTTCTGATGCTCTCGGGCATCGGCCCCGAGGCCCAACTCAGGGAGCACGGCATCGAGATCAAGATCGACTTGCCGGGTGTCGGCGAAAACCTCCACGACCACCTGGAAATTTTCATCCAGCACGCCTGCCTCAAGCCGATCTCGCTGCACAACTGGCTCAAGCCCCACAACAAGCTGCGCCTCGGAATCGAGTGGATCCTGTTCAAGAAGGGGCTTTGCGCGTCGAACCATTTCGAGGTCACCGGGTTCATCCGCGTAGGCGACGACGTCACGCACCCGGATGTCGAGTACCACTACATGCCGATCGGCTACGATTACGGCAACGATAAGTTCATCAACGCTCATAGCTTCCAGGCGGAGGCGGGGACACTGCGCGCGACCAGCCGGGGCTGGCTCAAGCTGCGCTCCGCCGACCCCGCTCAGGCGCCCGCGATCGACCCCAACCATTTCCAGACCCAACGCGACCGGATCGATTTTCGCCGCACCTTCAAGGCGACCCGCGAGATTTTCGCGCAGAAGGCCTATGACGGCCTGCGCGGCGAAGAACTCTCGCCCGGCAAGCATGTCAAGACGGACGCTGAGATCGACGAATATATCCGCAACAACGCGGGCACGGTCTATCACCCCTGCGGCACCTGCAAGATGGGAACCGACAAGATGGCGGTGGTCGATGCGGAAGCGCGGGTTCACGGGATCGAGGGTTTGCGTGTGATCGACGCCTCGATCATGCCCTCGATCGTGAGCGGCAATCTCAACGCGCCGACCATCATGATGGCCGAAAAACTGGCCGACATGATCCTCGGCGCCCCGCTGCCGGCGCCGCTCGACGTTCCCGTCTGGGATCACCGCACGGCAAAATAACGCCTACTTGGCAGCGCGCAACTTCGCCAATTCGTCCTCGAGGCTGTAGCTGTCGAGCAGGCGGTCGACCATGTCGGTCGAGCGTTTCCAGTCGTAGGTGTGGTTGGCGTGGCCGCGCAACACAAAGGTCGGCCCGGCATAGAACATCTCGTACTGGGTGTGGCGCGAACCGAACTCGGAGCCCACCGCGTCCCACGCCAGCTTGAAGAACTTGACCCGGTCGAAGGGCTCGACGGCGGGCGACTTCTGGGTCTTGAAAATCCAGCCGGCCTGCTCTTCGTCCGTGAAGTCCTCAATACCCGCAGGCAGCATGATCATGCCGCCGCCCGCGAGGTTGCGCAGTTCGGTCATGAGCCGGGGGTAGAGCTGCTGACCGATCACCTGGGCCGAGCAGACCATGTTGAGGTCGGGCACGAACCAGCCCTCGGGCGTATGCTCGCCCTTGGCCTCGGCGGCATGGACGAAGGCGTCGATCATCGCCGCCTGGGACGAGAGCTCGCCCAGGATCTCGCCGACCGCCGGGATCCGCGTGGTGCCGCTGATCTCGGTGGTGCGACGCGCGATGCCGGTCAGGAAGCGTAGCTTGACCATGAGGCGGACAACCGCCTGGTATTCCTCGAAGGCGTAGCACGGCGTGTCGTCGAACTGGCGCCGCACCATGGCGATGTTGCGGTCGACGATGACCCGCTCCCACGGGATCTTGACCTCGTCGAAATAGAGCACCGCGTCGTTCTCGTCGAGCTGGGAGGACAGCGGATTGTCGAAGCGCGAATGGGCGGTTTGCTCGTAGGACTTGCGCGAGAGAATGCGCAGGCCCGGCGCGTTCATGGGCACGAAGACGGAGAGCGCGTAGGGCTCGTCGCCCGGCTGCAGCGGCTGGATGCAGGACACCCAGACCTCGTCGGCCATAACGCTGCTGGTACCCAGCATCTTCGCGCCCTTGACCGTGATGCCCTCGGCATCCTCGTCCAGGACCCGCATGGTCAGGAACTCATCAACCTGCTCGTGGGCGGCCTTGGACTTATCCGCCTGGGGGTTGATGATGGTGTAGGTGATAAAGAGGTCGTTATCGCGCGCGTAACGGTAGTAATCGGCCAGGGCACCAGCCCGCTTGGGGTCGTACTCCTCGAACAGCTTGATCCCCATGTTGAGCCCGACCAGGGACGAGGCGACATGGTCGGGGGTCCGTCCCATGAAGCCGTAATGGAGCGCGCACCAGGCCTCGATGGCGGCGCGGCGCTCGACCAGTTCGTCGTAGGAGCGCGGCATCGACCAGGCGCGGTTGACCCGCTCTCCCGTGTCCGGTGACGGATAGGTCATCAGCTCGAGGTTCTCGGGCGCGCACTGGAAGTCATACATCGCGGCGTAGGATGCGAACGTGTTGGTGAAGGCCGCATGGTCGAGGGGCTCAGAGACTTTTTCGCCGAAGATGCGGACGTCGCGGCCGTCGCCGCGGAGCTTGTCGAGATAGGCGTTGCCGTCGCGGGGCATAATGGGCCTCTTTCTGCCGGATGATGCGTTACGGGTTCTCGCGGACTGTAGCGAAGCGCCCGGCTTGCGGAGAATGCAAAAACGCAGCGGAAACATGCGTAAATGCAGATATCTGCCCCCACGAAAGCCTGCGGGGACAGGACGCGCAGAGGCGGGAAATGTCGGGGCGGTGGTGGGCGCAGCTGGGATTGAACCAGCGACCCCTACGATGTCAACGTAGTGCTCTCCCGCTGAGCTATGCGCCCGCACCGAACACGGAAATTATAGGTCGGGAATGGGGCTTTAGCACCCCGGGATGCGGCTGGCAAGACCCTCAGGCGGCGAGGAAGCGGTCGACTTCCTCGACCAGCTCGCGCAGATCGGAGGGCTTGGAGAGGATCTTCGCGTTGCTATTGGCCACCGCACGGTTACGGAGCGCCGCGGCGGCGAAGCTGGTGATGAAGATGACCCGGAGATCGGGGATCTCGATGTTAGCCCGGCGCGCAAGCTTGATCCCGCCCATGCCGGGCATGACGATGTCGGTCACCAGCAGGTCGAGCTCGCGGTGCCCGATGAAAGGCAGGCCTCGAATCCATCGCCCACCACCTCCACCTCGTGCCCCACGCGCTCAAGCGAGCGCGTCAGGAAGATGCGCAGTGATTCGTCGTCTTCTGTCAAAAAAATCCGGGCCATCGACCATCTCGCCGTAAGCTTTGCACTACCTTACGTCGACAATGAGGCGGACCCCTTAACAACCGCTTAGAAGACAACCGCTTAGAAGCAACGGAGTCAAGCTGTTGAACCGCAGCATCCCACGTCCTCTGGCGGCGCCTGATGACAAGACCCGCGGATTCGGCTAAACGGGAGAGATGGCTAGGCACGCTTTGCAGCCCACACAGGCCCGTAACGCCCCCATCGAGGTGCGCGCGCCCGTGATACAAAGCGCCCCGGTGATTTTCTCCTCGCCCCACAGCGGGCGCGCCTACGACGCCAATTTCGTCACCGCCTCGCAACTCGATCCGCTGACCTTGCGCCGCTCGGAGGACAGCTTCGTCGACGAGCTATTCGCCGACGCGCCGGACGCGGGCGCGCCGCTGATCCACGCGCTCTATCCGCGCGCCTACCTCGATCCCAACCGGGAACCCTGGGAACTCGATCCCGGCATGTTCGACGGCCCGCTGCCGGGCTTCGTCAACACCGGCTCGGCACGGGCGCGCAACGGCTTCGGCACCATCGCCCGCGCGGTTGCGGGCGGCGCTGAAATCTATCGGCACAAGCTGCCCTTCGACCTCGCGGAGGACCGCATCCGCAGCCTCTACGTGCCCTACCACGACGCGCTGCGCGCGCTGATCCAAGCGACGCTCAGCCGGTTCGGCGTCGCGGTGGTAATCGACTGCCATTCCATGCCCTCTGGCGACGAAGCCCACGGGCGACCAAGCGGCCCCCAGGGCCGGCCCGACATCGTGCTGGGCGACCGCTACGGCACATCCTGCGCCCGCGGGCTGACCGAGCGCGTTGAAACCACCCTGCGCGCGATGGGCTATCGGGTCGCGCGCAACCGGCCCTACGCGGGCGCCTTCATCACCACGAATTACGGCCGGCCCGAAATGGGCGTGCATGCCCTGCAGATCGAGATCAACCGGGCGCTCTATATGGATGAGCGGCGCATGACGCGAAGCCCCGGCCTGGCCCGGCTGCGCACCGACCTTGGCCGACTGATCGAGGCGCTGGGCGCGATCGAGTCCGACGAGCTGCTCGACTGACGAAAAGAAAAGCCGCGCCGGAACAAACCGGCGCGGCTAAAAGTGCAGGGAGGAAACGCCCGTGGGGGGCTAAGATGCCGCGCGTATGCGAACGTCCGTTTCACAGGCTCGAAAAATTTCGGACGGATCTACATAAAAGAGATATAAGTATCTGAAAAACAATAAAATTTAGACGATTCTCCGCAGACAAATTCATGATATTTGACGGCCCGCTCCCGACCGTCCAACTAGGGGGGATCTGGCACGCGCCTTGCATGGTGAAAGGACTAAATTCGTTCTTTTGATCCCGAGGAAACGCCCTTGCTGCGTCTGCCGTTTCAAATCCGCTCGATCCTCTCGATCGTGTTTCTCGCCCTATTAGCACCGCTTGCGACGGCCCCGGCCCAGGCCGCGATGAAGAATTCTGCCCTCTGCCGCGGTGCCATCGCCACCGCCGAAGCTCGCTACGACATCCCGAGCCAGCTTCTGATGGCGGTTGCCCTGGTGTCGAGACGGGCCGCTGGGACGAAGCCACCCAGCGGGTGGTGCCCTGGCCCTGGACGGTCTACGCGCAAGGCAAGGAATACTATTCTACCAACGCCGCCCAGGCGACCGCTGAGGTTGAACGGCTGCGTGCTTTGGACGTGCGCAACAGCGACGTCGGCTACATGCAGATCACTCTGCATTACCACCCCGACGCCTTTGCCAACCTCGAGGCCGCCTTCGATCCGGCAAGCAACGTTGCTTACACCGCAAGCTTCCTCACCAACCTCTACGCCGCAAAGCGGTCCTGGGCCGGAGCGGTGACGCTCTATCATTCGACGACGCCGAAATACGCCAAGCCGTATCGCAAGAAAGTGATCCAGGCGCGGAACGACGAACGCCGCTGGGCCGCCGAGGAAAAGCGCCACCGACGAATCGAGACCCTGAAAGCAGAGCGTGAAGAGCGCGCCCGCGAGGCCGCCGCCCGGGGTTCTTGAACGCCGGGCCAAACGCGCGGCGGTGCCTGCTTTACCCCCCTTTTCAGCCCGGTGCAGGGGCGCTAGGCTCCCAGCATGCGACTGGCAAAAAAAGTAGCGGTGATTACCGGTGCGGCCGCGGGCATCGGGCGGGCGAGCGCCCTGTTATTCGGCCGCGAAGGGGCCCGGATCATCGCGGTCGATCGTGATGAAGCAAGGTTGCAAGAGGTCGTCACCGCGATAAATTACTCGGACGGCCATGCCATCGGCGTGCCCAGCGACGTTTCGAAAGCCGAGGACTGCGCCGCCATGATCGAGGCGGCAAAGAGCCAATTTGGCCGGCTCGATATCCTGTTCAACAACGCGGGCATTATTGACGCCGAGGATAGCAGCGCCGTCGAGACCTCGGAAGAGGTCTGGGACAAGACGATGGCCGTCAACCTCAAGAGCGTTTTTCTCGGCTGCAAGTTCGGCATCCCCGCCCTGTTGGAAAACGGTGGCGGGTCGATCATCAACACCGCGTCGGCGGCTGCGGTGATGGGGTCAGGAAATCCCAGCGTGGCCTACACCGCGAGCAAGGGCGGCATCCTCGCCTTTACCCGTGAAATCGCCATCGCCCACGGCAAGCAGAACATTCGCGCCAATGCGATCTGCCCCGGGCCGATGCGCACCGAGATGCTGGAGAGCATTCTCGACACCGACGAAAAGCGCGAACGCCGGCTCGTGCACTTGCCCATGGGCCGGTTCGGCGAGGCCGAGGAGATCGCCAGCGCCGCCCTGTTCCTGGCCAGCCCGGATTCCTCCTACATCACGGCCTCGGCCTTCCTGGTCGACGGCGGCATGCACGGCGCCTATATCACGGCTCTCTAGAGCTGAATTCGAAGAAATATCGACTGCGTACCGGCTCCCGCCGGTTGACGCAGTGCGCTTGTGCACCCCAGACTTGCTCCGAGCCGACCTCGCAAGGAGGTCGGGCACGGGACAAGCATAGGAGATCAAATCATGGCTGGAGACCTAGCGGGCAAGCGCGCCCTCGTGACCGGCGCCAACAGCGGCATCGGCCGCGCCATCGCCGAAACCTACGCCGCTGCGGGCGCCAGCGTTGCCGTCCACGGGCGTTCCTTCGATCGCCTCGGCGACACCATTACCGCCATCGAATCTAAAGGCGGTACGGCTATACCGGTGACCGCTAATTTGCATAACCGCGACGAAATCAAGGCGATGTGCGCCGAAACCCTGGAGAAGCTGGGCGGCATCGACATCGTGATGAATAACGCCGGGGTCGCCTGGCTCGCTCCTCTCGTCGACACCGAGGAGGACATGTGGGACGCGACGCTGGCGATTAACATGACCGCCTGCTTCCTGGTCACCAAGACGCTGCTGCCAGCGATGATTGCGCAAGGCAACGGCGGACGCCTGCTCTATACCTCGTCGGTCAGCGGCAAGGAAGCCGAAGAGACATCGTGCGCCTATAACGCATCGAAGGCGGGGATCACCCTGTTCGCCAAATGCCTCGCCCGCGAGGTCGGCCCCGAGGGCATCACGGTCAACAGCATCTGCCCGGGTTGGATCGATACCAAGATGGCGGTCGAAATCCATGAGGGGTTCGCGAGCGACCAGAAACGCGACTACGACGAGATCTTCAAGGAATCTATGAGTTCGAACATGATGGGCGTCATCCAGACACCCCAGGATATCGCCGACTGCGCCCTGTTCCTGGCCGGCGACGGCGGCAAGCACATCACGGGCCAGGCGATCAACGTCTGTGCGGGCATGAGCACGGTCTAGGAGTGCGCGCACGGCCATGGCTGCCCGGCCCCTTCGCCGACGTGCTAGCTTGCCCGATTGAGGCGGCGCGACGCCTTAAGCTGGCTCGGGCACGTTGCGGCCGGGGGCCTCGGCGTGCTGGCGGGAAGCGGCGGGAGCCGAGCCCGGGCGGCGAACGCGGGTGGTCTCGATTTCACCGACATTTCCCACGGCCTCGATGACCGCCACCACCTGCCACCCGGGTTTGAGGCGCCGCTCCTGATCGCCTGGGGCGACGCCGTGGCAAACGACACCTCTCGCTGGCGCTATCGCGAGCAGAGTGCGACCGCGCAGGCCCGTCAATTCGGCTACAACAGCGACTTCCTCGCCTTCTTCAGTCTGCCGCGTGGCCCGGACGCATCGGACCACGGGCTGCTCGTGACCAACCACTAATCCGCCAACCCCATGATGATATTTCCCGCCTACGATCAGGCCTGGCCGACGCCCGAGCAGGTCGAGATCGAGATGGCGGCCCATGGGCTCAGCATCGTGGAGATCCGCCGCGACGGTTCCGCCTGGCAGGTGGTGCGGCCGAGCGGCTATGCCCGGCGCTTGACGGCCAACGACAGCGTTTTTGAGTTGACCGGCCTGGCGTCGGGCAATCCGCGGCCCGTGACCAGAGGCGATCCCGGCGGGCGTCGCGTAATCGGCACGTTGAACAACTGCGCCGGCGGGGTGGTGCCGTGGAGCACGGTGCTCTCGGCCGAAGAAAATTTCCACGGCTACTTCACCGGCGATCCGGCACGTACAAGCGAGGCCGCGAACCACGCCCGCCACCGAATCTCTCAAAAGCTTTTTTACCGCTGGTCCCTCTACGACGCCCGCTTCGACGTTGAGGACGAGTCCCACGAACCCAACCGTTTCGGCTGGGTGATCGAAGTCGATCCCTACGACTCAAAAGCACAGCCGAAAAAGCGCATCGCGCTCGAGCGCTTCGCCCACGAAGGCGCGAGCACGGTGCTGAACCGGGACGGGTGCGCGGCGGTCTATCCGGGCGACGACCGGAGCTTCGAGTATGTCTACCGCTTCGTCAGCAAGCGGCCGGTCGATCCCGACCAGGCGCAACGCAACGCCGATATTTTGAACCGCGACATCCTGTCGGTCGCGCGCTTTCACGCCACGGGCAATGTGAGCTGGCTACCGCTGGTCTGGGGTGAGGGGCCGCCGACCTGCTCGGCTCGGCGCCACGCCCATGGACCTGCCCGAGGATATCGAGATTGATCCGGTTTCCGGGCGGGTTTATCTCGCGCTAACCGGCAATAGGATGCGCCGCGCGGACGAAATCGATCCGACCAACCCCCGCGGGCCCAACCCGGCGGGCCATATTCTCAAGCTCATCCCACCCGAGGGGCCCGACGGGGCGTTGGACCATGCGGCGGACGTGCTCAGCTGGGAGATGCTGCTGCTCGCCGGATAACCCGGCGTCGACGCGGGCACCGAGCCCCCCGCGGAAGACGGCGGGCTCGTTAACCCCGACAACCTTGCCTTTGATTCGCGCGGCCAGTTATGAATTGCGACCGACGGTGCGCCCAAGACCGCGGGTGTCGCTAACGGATTGTTTGCTTGCGAAACAACGGGCCCGGAGCGGGCGTTGACACGTCATTTTTTCGGTGCCCCGGCAGGCGCCTAGGTCTGTGGGCTGTGTTTTACGCCCGACGAAGCGACGCTGTTCCTCGCGATCCAGCACCCCGGCGCGGGCACACAGCCCCGCGCGGTGCTGAACGGCTGGCCCGACTTCGAGCCGGACACCCCGCCCCGCACCGCAGTTTTGGCGATCACGCGCGAAGATGGCGGTCCGATCGGCGGCTGAGGGACGCGCGGCCTTGCCGATCGGGGATGGTCGGGCAAGCGCTGCTCGCCTATGCTGAGCCCCGCTTCACCGTTTCCGGGACCCTGCCTTGACCAATCATCACGAATTTCTCGCGTTTGCCCACCGCCTGGCCGACGCCTCGGGTGACGCCATCCGCCCGCTCTTTCGCGCCCCCATCGAGGCGATCGATAAGAGCCAGCCCGACGGCTATTACGAGCCCGTCACCCAGGCCGATCGGGCGGCAGAAGAAGCCATGCGCGACCTGATCGCCGCGACCTACCCCGAGCACGGCATCCTGGGCGAGGAACACGGACGCGAGCGGCTCGACGCCGAATATTATTGGTGCCTTGACCCCATCGACGGCACCAAGTCGTTCGTCGTGGGCTATCCGACCTTTGGCACCCTCATCGGGCTCAACCACCGGGGCACGGTGGAAATCGGCATCATGAACCAGCCGATTACGAACGAGCGCTTCGTCGGCGGCCCCGACGGCGCGTTCTTCGGCGAGCAACGCCTCAAGACCCGCGCCTGCTCCAATCTCGAGAGCGCGATCCTGGGTTTTTCCGGACCGTGGATCTTCACGACGGAAGCGGAACAAAAGGTCATCAAAGTGATTTCGGACCGCTGCATGCTGACCATGAACACCGGCGACTGCTACAATTACTGCATGCTCGCCATGGGGCGGATGGATTTAATTATCGAAGCGAAGATTTATCCCTACGACATCCAGGCGTTGATCCCCATCGTCGAACAGGCCGGCGGCGTGATCACCACCTGGACCGGGGGAGATCCGTCGATGGGCGATCTGGTCGTCGCGGCCGGCGATCCACAGTTGCACGAACAGGTCTTGCCCCTGCTGCAGGACGCCGCGGCGCGTAACAAGGCCTGAACCGGGAGATTTGCAATATGGCCGAGGACTACGCCGAATATCTCGCCTTCGCCCACCGCCTGGCCGACGCCTCGGCGGAGCAAATCCGCCCGCTGTTCCGCACCCCGCTGCCGGCAACCGACAAGGCGAATGCCAACGAATATTACTCGCCGGTGACGGCGGCGGACCTGGCCTCGGAACAGGCCATGCGCGCGATGATCGAGGAAACCTATCCCGAGCATGGCATCCTGGGCGAGGAATTGGGCTATGACGGCGCCGACGCAGAGTTTTGCTGGGCGCTCGACCCGATCGACGGGACCCGCTCGTTCGTCGTGGGTTATCCGACCTTCGGTACCCTGATCGGGTTCAGCCACCAGGGCACGGTGAGGGTCGGCATGATGAACCAGCCGATCACGAGAGAGCGCTTTGCCGCCTCGCCCGCCGGGTCGTTCTACGGCGACGAGCGTATGGCGACGCGGCCCTGCCCCAACCTCGACAGCGCGATCCTGGCGTTTTCCGGCCCCTGGCTGTTTCGCACCCCGCCCGAGCAGGACGCGGTAAACGGGATCGCCGAGCGCACCATGCTCACCATGTACACCGGCGATTGCTACAACTACTGCCTGCTCGCGCTGGGCCGGATCGACCTGGTGATCGAGGCGGGACTCTACCCCCACGACATCCAGGCGCTGATCCCTATCATTGAAGGTGCGGGCGGCGTGGTGACGACCTGGGCCGGCGAGCGACCCGACTTGGGCGGCTGGATCGTCGCCGCGGGGGACCGGCGAATTCACGAATTGGCCGTCGAAATTCTGGGGCCCGCGATGCACGCGTCCCAACGCCTCGCCGAATGAATCGCCTAACCGCTCCGCCCCTCGCACCAGCGCCGCCACATCACCCGGTAGGACTCTTGGATGGCCCGGGCAAGACCGGTGCCGTCGGCGATTCGTGCCGCCGTCATGCGCTCGCGCATCCCGGCGTGCAGGCCCTCGCAGACGATCGGGAACGCCTGTGAGGCCGCTAGAAATAGCGACGAACCCGTCCGAATTTTCGGCCGCGAGTTCAACAAAATCGAGGTTGGATAGCAGGCTCAAACCCATCCGGGCCGCGTGGATAGCCCCTGCCCGGCTGACCACCGGCACCCCCATCCAGAGCGCTTCGCAGCTCGTGGTCGCGCCGTTGTAGGGAAAGGTGTCGAGCGCGATATCGACCCGATCGTAAAGCTCGAGATGGGCCGCCTGGCCCGGGATCCGACCGCGCATTTCTAGCCGCGCGGGATCGATGCCCCGAGCCTCGAACCGCTCACCGAGATCGGACCGGGTTCCGGGATCGGCTACCGCCTAGCTCTTCATAACGAAGCGGGCATCGGGAACGGCGGCGAGCACCGCCGACCAGAGCGCGATCGCCTCATCGCCGACCTTGCCGAGATTATTGAACGAACCGAAGGTGACGTGCCCCGCACTACGCGCCGGCAATCAACAGGCGGGCTGAAGCAGTGAAAGCCCCGGGCAGGCGGACCAATGCTTCGCTGTGCCAGGCATCGGCGATACCCTCGGGATCGGCGAAGCCGTCGGTCAGGCGGTAATCAATGGCGCGCATGCCCGTGATAGCGGGATAGCCCGGATAGGCGGCCTGCACGGGCGCGGGCTTGCGCGCGAACCCCTAGTGGGCCTTCAACGGCTGCCTTTGCATCACCGATCGTGATCTTCACCGCCCCGCCCCGTCATCCGTGGTTCAGGCTGCCAGCGCAGCCCACTCGTGGGCGCTGCACTACGTTCCACAGCCCCTTGCGAAAGCAGCACACAACGGGCTAGAAAGCCGTGATCTATAATCGACTGGACCCCTTCTGAAAGGATCCCGATGGCTGAGCCGCGCCGCCTTGATCCGACCATCCTGCGCGAATACGATATTCGCGGCGTGGTCGGGAAAAGTCTTACAACTCGGGATGCCGAGGCCATCGGCCATGCCTTCGGACTCCAAGTGACACGGCAACCGACAAACTTCGGGCGCCCGAGGGTTTGCGTCGGTTACGACGGACGTCTGAGCTCTCCGGACATGGAGCAGGGCCTCGTCACAGGTCTGAGCGCAGCCGGCGTAGACGCGCTCCGCGTTGGACTGGGTCCGACTCCGATGCTCTATTTCGCGGTTCACGAATTCAAGGCCGACGGCGGCATCATGGTAACGGGTTCGCACAATCCGCCCGACTACAACGGCTTCAAATTTATGCTGGGCATCAACCCGTTTTTCGGCGAGCAAATTCAGGAACTGGGCGCCCTCGCGGCAGCGCCGCCCGAATTTAGCGGGGAGCTGGGTCAAGCCGATCGCCGTACGGTGTTTGAGGCCTATGTCGCGCGCCTGGCCGCGACCTACGAGGCGCCCAACGGACTGCGCGTCGCGTGGGATGCGGGCAACGGTGCGACGGGCGACGCGCTCGTGGCGTTGGCCGCGCGACTTCCCGGCGAGCACATACTGCTCAACGAGACGATCGACGGCACGTTCCCCGTGCACCACCCGGACCCCACTCAACCTGAAAACCTCGAACAGGTCATCGAAGCCGTTGCAACCCGAAAGTGCGACGCGGGCATCGCCTTCGACGGCGACGGCGATCGGATTGGCGTGATCGACTCCACCGGGCAAATTCTGTGGGGCGATCAGCTCATGGCGATATTCGCCGCCGAGCTTCTGGCCCGACAACCCGGAGCAACCATCATCGCCGACGTCAAGGCCAGCAAGACGCTGTTCGATGAAATCGCAAAGTTAGGCGGGACCCCATTGATGTGGCGCACCGGTCATTCGCTGATCAAGCAGAAAATGGCGGAAACCGGGGCACCTCTGGCAGGCGAAATGAGCGGTCATATATTCTTCGCCGATCGCTATTATGGCTTCGACGATGCACTCTACGCTGCCGTTCGCTTGCTCGATATCGTGGCCCGCAGCCCGGATAGCCTTGCCGACATGCGCAGCCGTTTGCCGGCGACCGTCAACACACCCGAGTTGCGCTTCGATTGCGCGGACCAGAGAAAATTTGACGTTATCGACGAGGTCCGCGAACGACTGGCGCAAGACGGCGCCAACGTCAACGATATCGACGGCGTGCGTGTGACGACGGCAGACGGCTGGTGGCTGTTGCGTGCCTCGAACACTCAACCGGTGCTGGTCGCCCGTTGCGAATCCGATGACACCGCGGGGTTGGATCAGCTCAAGAACGCCCTCGTCGACCAACTCACCCAAAGCGGCGTCGAACCGCCGGATTTCTAAGAGCTTACTCGCTCAGGGTTGGCGCAGCTCCCGGAGATGCATGTCATGTCTACTCCTCCCACCGCCAAGAACCCCGAGTCCTGGGCAACTCTCGCGCTGGGCCATGGCGTGCCCCGGCGGTCGCTCCTGGTCGCCCTCGTCGTCGGGACGATCCTCAATGTGATCAACCAGAGCGACGTACTCTGGGGCAATGCTGATATCGACAGCCTCAAGCTCGGCTTAACCTACGCCGTGCCCTATCTCGTAGCGACTTATGGGGCGGTAACCGCCTATCGGCGGCTGGCAAGAAGGCGTTAGCCCCCCCCCCTCATGCAACGGATTAGGAACGGCCAGCTGGCGTTATTGACCCGCTTCTCTAATTTCCATATTGTCTCGCATCAATTGCGTTCCTTGGGTGAC
>CAVOEB010000011.1:0-53370 GCA_963694715.1 Alphaproteobacteria bacterium
GCCGGGCGATCACGCTTATTTCGTCCATTCCTATAGCCTCGTCTGCGCGCGGGCGGGGGACCGAATTTCCTGGGTCGATTACGGCGGGCCGATCACCGCCATGATCGGGCGCGATAACCTGGCGGGTACTCAGTTTCATCCTGAAAAGAGCCAGCAGACCGGCCTGCGACTGATCGCCAATTTTCTTGCCTGGAGGCCCTGACCCGTGAGTGTCGAACACCTCACCAAGCTTTCGAAGCGCGACCTGAACGAGCTGATCGAAGCAGCTGAAGCGGCGATCACCGATGGCAGCGGGCTGGGTTGGGCCAAGGTCCCGCCCCGCGCGACGCTCGAGCGCTACTGGAAGGGCGTGCTCGTGGTGCCCTCGCGACAGCTTTTCGTTGCACGCTTCGAAAAGGTTATCGCGGGCTCGATTCAGCTCGTCGAGCCGCCCAGCCAGCGAGAGATGTGGGGCTTCGCCGCTGGGCTCGACATGCATTTCGTCGCCCCCTGGGCGCGCGGCCACGGGCTCGCCCGCGATCTGGCCGAGGCGGCCGAGGTCGAGGCCCGCGAA
This sequence comes from Alphaproteobacteria bacterium, assembly GCA_963694715.1. Classification (GTDB taxonomy): domain Bacteria; phylum Pseudomonadota; class Alphaproteobacteria; order UBA828; family JAPUJA01; genus CAVOEB01. The sequence goes on from CAVOEB010000011.1 coordinate 554, forward strand.
CGCGGCTACAAGGTGCTTAATCTGAACGTCGCCCAAACTCAGAAGCGCGCGATCGAGCATTACGAGCGGCTGGGCTTTACGCGCTGGGGCGAGCACCCCAAATATGCCCTCGTGGGCGGCAAGATGATCAAGGGCTTCTACTACACGAAGGATCTCTGACGTGATTCTGTTTCCCGCCATCGATCTCAAGGAGGGCGCCTGCGTGCGTCTGCTCCGGGGCGAGATGGATCAGGCGACGCTGTTCAACGAGGACCCGCCCGCCCAGGCGCGCGCGTTTGCCGCTGCCGGCGCCTCGTGGCTGCACGTGGTCGATCTGGACGGCGCCTTTTCCGGCCGGCCCGAGAATGCGGCGGCCGTGGAGGCCATCGTCGGTACGCTCGACATCCCGGTCCAACTCGGCGGCGGGGTGCGCGATGAAGCGACCATCGAGCGCTGGCTGACAGCGGGTATCGCCCGGGTCATCCTCGGCACCGCCGCCGCGCGCGAGCCCACCCTGGTTAAGCAGGCTTGCGCCCGTTGGCCCGGTCAAATCGCGATTGGAATTGACGCCCGCGACGGCGCCGTCGCCGTCGAGGGCTGGGCCGAGACTTCCGACCTCGGCGCCGATGAGCTGGCGCTGCGCTTCGAGGGCGCGGGCGCCGCGGCCATCATTCACACCGACATCGCGCGCGACGGCGCCATGGCGGGTATGAACGTGGAGGCCACCGTGGCGCTGGCGGCCCGGTTGACCACACCCGTGATCGCGTCGGGCGGGGTAACCTCGCTCGACGATCTGCGCGCGGTCAAGGCCGCCGCCGCATCGGGCATCGTCGGCGTGATCGCGGGCCGCGCGCTCTACGACGGGCGGATCGATCTGGCCGCCGCCCTGGCCCTGCTCGACGAATGAGGGCGCCATGCTGAAACCCCGCATCATCCCCTGCCTCGACGTCCATGACGGCCGCGTCGTCAAAGGCGTGCAGTTCGTCGATCTGGTCGACGCCGGCGATCCCGTCGAGCAGGCCCGCGTCTACGACGCCCAAGGCGCCGACGAGCTCTGCTTCCTCGATATCACCGCTTCGTCGGATGAGCGCGCCACCATCATCGACGTGGTGCGCGGCACCGCGGAAGTCTGCTTCATGCCGCTCACCGTGGGTGGCGGTGTGCGCACGGTCGAAGACATCCGCGCTCTCCTCCTCGCCGGCGCGGACAAGGTCTCGATCAACACCGCGGCGGTTAAGCGACCCGAGTTCGTGGCCGAGGCCGCGGAGCGTTTCGGCACCCAGTGCATTACCGTCGCGGTCGATGCCAAACGGATCGGGCCGGGGCGGTTTAAGGTCTTCACCCATGGCGGGCGCAACGAAACCGAACTCGACGCGGTTCCGTGGACCCAACATCTGGCGAGCCTCGGCGCGGGCGAGATCCTGCTCACCTCGATGGACCGCGATGGCACGCGCGAGGGTTTTGATCTCGAACTTGTCCGCGCGATTGCCGATTCTGTCCCCGTCCCCGTGATCGCCTCGGGCGGGGTCGGCAACCTCGACCACCTGGCCGACGGTATCGCCAAGGGCCACGCCTCTGCCGTGCTCGCCGCGTCGATCTTTCATTTCGGCGAGCACACTATCGCCGAGGCCAAGGCCCACATGAAAGCCCGCAGCATCCCTGTGCGCCTCTAGGCGCGCCCGGGCGCTGCGTGATATGATTTGCGCCGAGACACTACCCCGTTACCCCGAGGCGCCCGCCATGTCAGAGCTGTTCGACGCCATCACCTTCAATTCGAACGGTCTCGTGCCCGCGATCGCCCAGAGCGCCGAGAGCGGCGAGGTGCTCATGGTCGCTTGGATGAACCGCGAGGCGCTCGAGGAAACCCTGGCCACCGGGCAGGTGTGCTATTTCTCGCGCTCGCGGGGTGCGTTGTGGCGCAAGGGCGAGCGCTCGGGCCAGACCCAGGCGCTGGTCGAAATGCGCATCGATTGCGACGGCGACGTGCTGCTGCTCCGCGTCGAACAGACCGGGGTCACCTGCCACACGGGGCGGCGCTCGTGTTTCTTCCGCGCGGTGGGCAAGGACGGCCGCCTCGATACCATTGCCGAGGTCGAGATAGATCCGGAGGAGCTCTATGGCAAAGAAAAGTGATTTCGCCTTTCTCGACGAGCTGCTCGCCGTCATCAATGAGCGCAGCGGCGACGATCCGAAAAGCTCCTATACCGCCAAGCTGCTCGGCAAGGGCACGGAAAAGATCGCCCAGAAATTGGGCGAGGAAGCGGTCGAGCTTGCCATCGCCGCGGTCAAGGGTAAGCGTGCCCAGAGCGTTACCGAAAGCGCCGATCTGCTCTACCATCTGCTCGTGCTCTGGGCGGATGCGGGGATTGCGCCCGCCGAGATCGCGGACGAGTTGAAAAAGCGCCGTTCCCAATCAGGCCTCGCGGAAAAGGCCGGCCGGCGCGACGGTTGATGCGCGGACGCCAAGCGAGCGGGGGCATCATGGCCTACGATCTCGATAACACCTTTGCGAAAATCCTGCGCGGCGAGATCCCTAACGACACTGTCTACGAAGACGACGAAATCCTGGCCTTCCGCGACATCAACCCCCAGGCGCCGGTCCATGTTCTGGTGATTCCCAAGGGCGCGTACGTCTCGATCGACGATTTCGGGCGCGATGCAGCCCCCGAAGTGATCGGGCGTTTCTTTGCACGGGTTCGCGCCATCGCCGACGAGCTCGGCCTGGCCCGGCCCGGCTATCGTGCTATCGCCAACATCGGCGGCGACGGCGGCCAGGAGGTCCCCCACTTCCACGTCCATATCCTGGGCGGCGGGCCCTTGGGCCGCATGGTCGCAAAGCAATCGAGCTGAGCCCGCCCCCACCCCTGCCCGACGCCGAAAAGAGCGCCGCGCTCGGCATCGCCCTCGTGCTTGCCGCCGCGGTGTTGCTCTCGTTCAAGGGTATCTTTATCAAGCTCGCCTACGCGGAAGGGGTCGGCGTCGTAGCACTCCTGTGGCTGCGCTTCGCGATGGCGCTGCCCTTCTTTTGGGCCTTCGCGCTGTGGCAGCTTGGCCCCGCCCGCACCGCGCGCATCGAGCGGCGCGATTTCCTGGCGGCACTGATCGGCGGCGGCCTGACGAGCTGGGGCGCATGGATTGCGGATTTTACCGCGCTCTCGATGATCGACGTCAGCCTCTCGCGCATCATCCTGTTCAGCTACCCCGCCTTCGTGTTGCTGTTTGATTCGCTCCGCCACCGGCGCCCCCCCCCGCTTCGCCAATGGGTGGCGCTGATCTTGATCGAGGCCGGCGTGGTGCTCACGCTGGGCGGCTTCGACGTCGCCTACATGGCGGCGAACTTTGAGGGTGCCGCCTGGGCGATGCTCTCAGGGCTCATGTATGCCGCCTACATCATGATCAACCAGGAAACCACGGCGCGCACCGGCTCGATCCGTTTCACTCTGTTCGCAGTCACCGGCGCCTTCACCGTGCTCACGCTCCATTTTTTCGTGGCCCGCCCGGTCGCCGAGCTTGCCGTCAGCCCGATGGGCTTTCTCTGGGCGGGAATGATCGCGCTGTTCGCGACGCTGCTTCCCTACTTCATGTTTTCCGAGGGCATCCGCCTCGCGGGCGCCACGCGCGCCTCCCTGGTCAGCGCGCTGGGCCCGCCCGTGACCATCGCGCTCGCGTTTATGATCCTGGACGAGAGCATGGGGCCGATCCAGCTGATTGGCGGCGCGGTGGTGATCCTCGGCGTCATCGCGCTCGAAGCCCGCCGGCGTAAGCCCGCGATCAGTCCTGCGACCGAATAGCCACGCGCGTCAATAGCTTGCATCCACGCGAACCCGCGGGCACCATTGGCGCAGCATAAACGAGGGAGATTTCACCGTGGCCGTAAACTCGCTCATCGCCGCCACCGCCGCCAGGGCGCAGGATGCGCTCAAACGCCGCAAGGTTCGCTTCGTCCATGTCGGGCTGTTCGACTATGACGGCTGTTTTCGCGAGCGCCGCCTGCCGCTCGACCTGGCCAAGCTCGCTTTCGACGGCAAGCTCGAATGGTGCAACAACGTGCGTGGTTGGGACAGTGCCGACGCCATGTGGGACCCGCGCCCCGTGGTCGGCGAGGCGGTCAGGATCGACCCAATGAGCGGCCGCGATTACGGCTTCGAAGAGGACGCGGCGCTTTACGTTGCCGACTATACGGGCGTCTCGGCGGAGGTCTCGCCGCGCAACCTGCTTAGCAAGCAGATCGCTAAGGCCGATGCCATGGGCTATGCGGTCAAGGCGGCCTTCGAATGCGAACTGTTCATCCTCGACGAGACGGCGGAGACCTTGCGCGAAAAGAACTTCGACAACCTCGATTTCTTTGCAGTCGATAACCGCTGCTGGGACGCCATGCCCGCGGCCGAACACGCCGGCTTCATCGCTGATCTCGACGTCGCCATGGCCGAGATGGACATCCCGGTCTACGCCTTCGGGCTCGAACTCGGCCCGGGCTGCTATGAGGCGACCTTACGCGCGCGCGACGCCATGCGCGCGGCCGACGACGCCGCGCTGTTTAAGGTCTTCACGAAGGCGTTTTGCCATCAGCACGGCCTGACCGCCTCGTTCATGGCCCAGATGGACGCCTCCGTCGCGGGCCTTTCGGGCCATATTCACCTCTCGCTCAGCGATAAGAAAACTGGCAAGCCCGTCTTCTACGACAAGCGCGCGCCCAATAATTTGAGCAAGACGGCGCGCCATTTCACCGGCGGCATGCTCGCGCATATGGCCGAGCACACGGCGCTTTCGGCCCATACGGTTAATGCTTATCGCCGTCTCGTGCCGGGCAACTGGTCGCCGCGCACGCCGACCTGGGGGATGGGCAATTATTCCGTCGCGGTCCGCGCCGTTGCAGCCCAAGCGGATACGACGCGCCTCGAATTCCGCGTGCCCGCGTCCGACACCAACCCCCATCTCGCCATGGCTCAGATGCTGGCCACGGGGCTGTGGGGCATGGAAAATAAGACCGAGCCGCCTAAGCCCGTCGACGGCGACGCCCGCGCGCTCAAGTTCACGCGCAAGAAGGCGCTGCCGCGCAACCTGCTCGACGCCGCCGAGCGTCTGCTCGCGTCGAAGTCCGCGCGCGCGCTTTACGGCGACGCCTTCGTCGAACAGTTCGGCAATTCGCGGCTCAACGAATACACGGTCTGCAGCCGTCAGGTCGGCGCCTTCGAGCGCGGCCGTTATATGGACGTGGTTTAAGAGGAGGAACGGTGGCGCGAAACCCGTCGAATCTAGCTACCCGGGATTCGCAAGCCCGCGCCGGCTGCGGACACGGCCTTCAAATCTTTGCTAGAGGGGCCGCCGCTCATGCGGCGCTAGCCTGCGCGGCGCTTGAGCGCGGTCAAGCCAAGCGGCCAGCAGTCTAGAGAAAGACGATCAGGTTGATCAGGTAGTGGATCACGATGACGAGCAGCAGCGAATGCCGCCACATATAAATCACCGTCAGCACGGCGCTGAGCACGAAGGTCGCGCCCAGTGCGCCCAGCCCGCCGGCCCAATGCATCGCGGCGAATAGGGTCGTCGAGACGAGCAGTACGCCAATCGGTGGCAAGCCGAAACGCTGCACCAAGACGCGCCGGCCGAGCAGTTCCCCGGAGGCGGCGACCAGCAAAAGCTCGCCCGTCAGGTCGAAGATATAAAGCCAGTACGGGCCCGGGGCGGGGTAGGCAAACAGCGACCAGCCAGGCGGCAGCTCGTGGAGCGCACCGAACAGATAGGCGTCGGTAAGCAGCGAGATGCCGACCTCTGTCGCGATGAGCAGCGGCGCCAGCTAAAGGGTTAGGGCGCGGCCCTCGCCGGGCAGGGCCAGCGCGCGCAGCGAAGGAACCGCAAACAACAGCCCGACCCCCAACACCCGGCTTAGGTAATCCACAAGATAGACCGGCCAGCCGGTCTCGCCCTCGGCAAGCGAAATGAACAGAAGATTGTTGAACCAGTAGGGCGCAAAGCCTAGCGCGAGAAGTGCGGCCAACATCAGAGAACTCTTGCCGCGTGACATCGCCCTCATCCTTCCCTAGCGTTTCGGCGCGATGCGCCGATACGACAGAGCTTCGCCAACGTGGATTTTTCAGACCCCGTCCACACCTTTGAGGTCGGCAAGCGTACGGGCAGCGCGCAAGACCCGGTGGTAACCCCGCGCGGACAAGCCCGTCTTGTCGACCGCCTCGCCCAGCATGGCGCGGCCCGCCTCGTCGGGCGCCGCGACCTTTTCCAGCAATTTACCGTCGGCCTGGGCGTTAGTCCGAATGACGCTCGCGCCGGATGGCTCGGCGTCGGCGAGGCCCGCGGCGCTGACCTCGGGGACCTCGACTTGGAGATCGATGCGGTGGAACAGCGGGCCCGAAATCTTTGCCTGGTAGTTTGCAGCGCAGCGCGGCGCTCGCGAACACGCCCGCGCCGGGTCGTCGAGATAGCCACAGCGGCACGGGTTCACCGCGGCGATGAGCTGATCCCGCGCGGGGTAATTCACAGGGGCGTTGACGTGCGCCACCATGACCGCCCCGGTCTCGAGCGGCTGGTGCAATGAATCGAGCATGCCGCGCTGAAATTTCGGTATTAGGTAGCAAACGCACCTAAGATAATTCGTCTCAAATCCCACGTCACACCACCCTGTCGGCATGGCACAGCCGCACGTCATAACGGGCTTAATCGACAAGCGGAACGAACTGGCGGGCCGCATCGGCCACCTACAGGACCAGTTGCGCCGAGCCATCATCGACCTCGACAACGTAGACGCCACGATACACTTGTTCGACCCGTCCATAGAGCTTGAATAGATCAAAACCAAGCCCGCATCCCCGCGTCACCACGCCTACCGGGGCTAGGTAAGCCGCATCGTCCTAGCCACGCTCAGGAACGCCAAGCGGCCACTGACGGGCGCGGAGCTCGCGCAGTGGGTCATGGGCCGAGCGCGGGCTGAACACCACGGACGAACGGCTTGTACGGCTCATGGCGAAGCCGACAGAGGCCGGTCTTAGGGACAATCGGAGTAAGGGTCTGGTGCGGTCGGAAACGGGGCCGGGTCGGCTGTTAGTTTGGGGGACTGAGAGGTGATAATTATTTGATCTGTTCAATCACCTTGAGCCAAGCACCCGACATTAGAAACGGAACATATTTTTCTGGAATCTCCGCAAGTCTGGATACTGCTTCAGCCGTCAAGCCACCGTCAATGTATGCAGGCCGAATATGTCCCTCCAGTGCGTCACGCGGCATCAGAAGACATACTGCTTGCAAGATGGCCGTATGATCGGAGACCCCGGGTAAGCTGTGCTTCAAGGGCGGGCAGGCCCGAGGCGATCTGGACCTGCACGTTGACGAGCACGACGTCGATGCCCTGGAAGGCGAAGCTTTTGATCCGGGTGACCATGGGCGAAGTGTAGAGCGCGCGGCCCGCGCGCGCGAGGATCTAATCGACGATAAACAACTTGGCTCCGCCCTCGGTCACCGAGCGGTGCGCGCGAGTGTCGTCGGCGACCTGGTAGCTCTGGCCGGGTTTGAGCGTCACCGTGCCGCCGTCCTCGAACTCCGTGACCAGCTTGCCTTCCAAAAGCAGCAGGATATGGCCCTTGTTGCACCAGTGATCAGCGAGGTAGTTCGCCGAATACTCGACCATGCGCACGCGCAATTCGCCGAATTGCCGGGTCCGCCAATAGGCGACGCCGGTCTCGCCCGGATGCTCGGTCCGCTCGACGCCCGCCCAGTCCGTCGTGCCGAACGGAATATCAGTTATCTTCATGGCGCAGCCCCTCCCCTGTTTTGCGCGTCGCCCCAGTCTAGAGCGCGCCTCCGCCTCGCGCCAATCGGCACTTGCAACTGCGCCGGGGCTTGGCGATGGTGCGTCCGCGGTTGATACTAGAAAAAACAGCAGGGGAGAGAATTATGGCATCGGATTGGCTCGGCTCATCGATCATGGCCACGCGTGGCGTGGCGCGCGGCGCCGTGGGTGCTACCCACGAGCTGACAGAGGAAAAGCAGGGCACCTACCACTACACCATGGGGCCCTATTCCGAGGCCGTGCTCGAAATCGAGCCCGGCGACCGGGTCATCGTCGAGACCCGCGACGCCTTCGAGGGCAAGATTACCTCGGAAGACGACATGCCCTCGGACGTGCTCGACATGCCCTACGTCAACCCCCAGAACGGGCCGATCCTGGTCAACGGCGCCGAGAAGGGCGACGCGCTGGCGGTCCATATCGAGGCCATGAAGCCCCGGGGCGAGAACCCGTCCGGCACCTGCGCCATGATCACCGAGTTCGGCGCGCTCACCGGCACCGCCTATACCGCGCTGCTCAACGACCCGCTGCCTGAAAAGGTCCGCAAAGTCCCTCTCGACGAGGAAAACGTCTATTGGAGCGATCGGGTGACGCTCGACTACAACCCCCATATCGGCACCCTGTCCTGCTCGCCCGAGATCGATTCCATCAACTCCCTGACCCCCGATTACCACGGCGGCAACATGGATCTGCCCGATATGGGGCCGGGCAGCGTGACCTACCTGCCGGTCAATTCGCCCGGCGCGCGGCTCTTCATCGGCGATGCCCACGCCTGCCAGGGCGACGGCGAGGTCTGCGGCACGGCGGTCGAATACCCGTCGCTCACGACCATCCAGGTCGACCTGGTCAAGGGCTGGACGATCCCCTGGCCGAGGCTCGAGCGTGAGGATTTCATTATGGCGATCGGCAGCGCGCGCCCGCTCGAGGACGCGACCCGGATCGCGTACCGCGAGCTAATCCGCTGGATGGAGGCGGATTACGGCTTCGACAAGTGGGACGCCTACATGATGCTGAGCCAGTGTGGCCGCGTCCGGCTCGGTAATTTCGTCGATCCGAAATACACCGTCGGCGCCGGGATCAAGAAAAAATTTCTCGCCGATTGAATGCTGGTTCGCCTCGCTCTGCAAAACGAACTGGGTAAGGCCCTGCTTGTTCGGTTGCGCGTGGCGTGGAAGTAGGGCCGCTTCTCGTCCCAGCCCCGGGGAAATTTTTCCTTCATCACCGCGGGATCGGTCAGCGAGGGCACGATGACGCAGGTCCCACCGTCGGTCCAGTTCACCGGGGTCGCGACCATGTATTTGTCGGTCAGCTGCAGGGCGTCGAGCACACGCAGGATTTCGGCGACGTTATGCCCCGCCGGCGCCGGTTAGGTGATCATGGCGCGGATCTTCTTCTCCGGCGAAATCCAAAACATCGTGCGCATGGTCAGCGTATCGAGCGCCTTGGGGTGGATCATGTCGTAGAGATCGGTAACCGTGCGGTCCGGATCGGCGAGGATCGGATAGTTGGGCCGCGCACCAGCGATCTCCCCGATGTCGTCGGACTATTTGATGTGGTCCTCGACGGAATTAACGCTGGACGCGATCACCTTGGTGCTGCGCTTGGTAAACTCACCCTTGAGCTTGGCGACCTCGCCTAGCTCGGTGGTGCAGACCGGCGTAAAGTCATTCGGGTGTGAGAACAGGATGCACTAGCCGTCATTGATGTAGTCGTGAAAATTGATCGACCCTTCGGTCGAATTTTGCGTGAAGTCGGGGGTAACGTGTCGGTTGAGCCGGCTGGACACTTCGCCATCTTGGCGCGGCGGTCCCCGGAAGCTGTCGCCTCCGGGGACGCGGGTTCGCGGTACCGCTCAGTCGTCCAGACCCTCGAACAGCAGGGTCGTAATGTAGCGCTCGGCAAACGACGGAATGATCGCGACCAGAAGCTTGCCCGCGTTCTCGTCGCGCGAGCCCACCTTGGCCGCCGCCGCGATCGCGGCGCCCGACGAAATACCGCCGGGAACACCTTCGACCCGCGCCATGAGGCGCGACATCTCGAGCGCTTCGTCGTTGGTCACCTGGACGATCTCGTCAATGACGTCGCGGTTGAGCACATCGGGCACGAAGCCCGCCCCGATCCCCTGGATTTTGTGGGGGCCGGGTTTGCCGCCTGAGAGAATCGGGCTGTCCGCGGGCTCGATCGCGACCATCTGCAAACCGGGGCGGCGTTCTTTAAGCACTTCGCCCAGCCCGGTGATGGTGCCGCCCGTGCCGATGCCCGAGACGATGATGTCGATCTGGCCGTCCGTGTCGGTCCAGATTTCCTCCGCGGTGGTGCGCCGGTGGACCGCTGGGTTGGCCGGGTTGGCGAACTGCTGGGGCATCACCGCATCCGCCGTGCTGGCGACCAGCTCCTCGGCGCGCGCGACCGCGCCCTTCATGCCCTTGGGTCCCTCGGTTAGCTCGATCTCGGCGCCTAGGAAGCGGAGCATTTTGCGCCGTTCGATTGACATAGTTTCGGGCATGGTCAGGATCAGGCGGTAACCCTTGGCGGCAGCCACGAAGGCCAGCGCGATACCGGTGTTGCCCGAGGTCGGCTCGATCAGCGTCGTCTTGCCCGGAGTGATCTGGCCCGCTTCTTCCATCGCCTCGATCATCGAGACGCCGATGCGGTCCTTGACCGAGCCGATCGGGTTGAAAAATTCGAGCTTGCCGACGAGCTGCGCCTGGCAGCCGATCTCCTTGGCAAGCTTGTCGAGGCGGACCAGCGGCGTGTTGCCGATGGTGTCGAGAATGGAATCAAAAATACGTCCCCGTGAGGGCGTGGTGGCGGCCGTGGCCATGGTAGGGCTCCTTTCCTGCGGGTTCTTTCGTTCTCTCGCGGGCGCGTGGCGCGTCTCTTGTTTTTGTTCCGGCGTGTGCGCCCTAGTCGGGCCGGCTGGTGTGGTGGTGGCGCTCGATTGCGTCCCAGATGTCCGCCTCGAGCTTGACCCCGTCGAAGCGGTTGATTTCCTGGATCCCGGTCGGCGAGGTCACGTTGATCTCGGTTATATAGTCGCCTATCACGTCGATGCCCACGAAGATTAGGCCGCGTTCGGCCAACGCCGGGCCGATGGCGGCGCAGATTTCCTGGTCGCGCGCCGTCAGTCCGGCCTTTTCCGGCACTGCGCCGACATGCATGTTGGCGCGCGCCTCGCCCGGCGGCGGTACGCGGTTGATCGCGCCCACCGCCTTGCCGTCGACCAGGATGATGCGCTTGTCGCCCTGGCGCACCGCGGGCATGTAGCGCTGGATGATGATCGGCTCGCGGTAGAGCTCGGTGAACATTTCAAGCAACGCGGTGAGGTTTTCGTCCTCGGGCGAGACATGGAAGACGCCCGCGCCGCCGTTGCCGAACAGCGGCTTGACGATGATGTCCTTGTGCTCGGCTCGAAACGCTAGGACCTCGTCGCGGTTGGTCGTGATCAGGGTCGCCGGCATAAGCTCGGCGAAGTGGGTGACGAAGAGCTTTTCCGGGGCGTTGCGGACATGAACCGGATCGTTGACCACAAGGGTCTGGGGGTGGATATGCTCGAGCAGGTGGGTCGCGGTGATGTAAGACATGTCGAACGGCGGGTCCTGGCGCATCAGCACCACGTCCACACCGGCTAGGTCGAGGGTTTCGAAACCGCCCAGCGAATAATGGTTGCCTGCCTCGCGGCGCAGCTCCAGGGGACGGGCGCGGGCGATCACCCGGCCATTTTTTAGTGAGAGATCGCCCGGCCCGTAATGGAACAGCGCGTGGCCGCGCTTTTGCGCTTCGAGCGCCAGGACGAAGGACGAATCGGCATCGATGTCGATGCTCTCGACCGGATCCATTTGGATGGCGACGGCAAGGCTCATAATAGGGCGTCCTTCAGTTCAGCGAGGCGCGCAGCTTTTCCAGCAGGCGGTTGACCCGCGCGCGTTGCGGGTCCTGGACGTCAAGCTCAAGACAATGTTCGAGCGCCGCGATGCCGCCCTTTACGTCGCCCAACCGAGGGCGCAGCACGCCGAGCTCGCGCCAGCTATCGAGGGAATCGGGGGCGAACAGCACGATCCGTTCGAGCACTGTGATCGCGCGGGCAAGGTCGTCGCCCTGCAGCGCGCGGGTTTTGATGTTGTTTTGCAGCCGCATCAGGATATGGCGATCGGAGACCGGCTCGTAGATGTCGGGGGTCAGCTCGGCACCGACGCCGGCAATGCTTTTGAGCAGCTCGCGCAGCTCGACGGCGCCGAGCACCCGGGCGCCGGCGAAGGGGTCGAGGATGGCGCGTTGGCCGCCCTCGTCGAGCCGGACCAGGAAATGGCCGGGAAAGCCGAGCCCGACCATCGACCAGTTCTGCGCACGGGCGATGTGAATTAATAGGATGCCCAAGGTCACGGGCAGGCCCCTGCGCTTGTCGATCACCCGCGTCAGGTCGGCGTTCTCGGGATCATCGTAGGTTTCCGAATCCCCCGCATAGCCCGCCTCGCTATAGACCACTCGCGCCAGCGCCTCGAGGCGCTCGGTCAGGCTCTCCGCGCTTGCTGCTTCTCCCGCGACGTCGGCGGCCAGCTGGTCGAGATGGAGCCGGTAGGGGTCGAGCGAGGTGCGCACCCGGTCGAGCCCGGCCAATGCCAGCGCGCCCTCGGCGAGCTTGAGCGGCTCGTCGCCCTGTTCGCCCAGCGCGCGCAAGCGGCCTTCCAGTTCGGCGCGGCTCACGGGCCCCCCTCTCGGCGGGGATCGTCCTTGAGGCGGACATGGTTGACCACCTGGCGGACCCCGGAGATGGTGCGCGCCCGGTTGATCACCCGGTCGAGCTCGGCCTGGTCCTGGGCGATGCCGATCAGATAGACGATGCCGTTCACCGTCTCGACGTTGTAGTTGATCGACGAGACCTCCTTGTCGAACAGCATCTCGGTCGAAAGCTGGGCCGAAATCCAGGCGTCTTCCGCGCTGTCGAGCAGATCGCTGGTGTCGTCGACTTGCAGTTCGTTGATCACTTCGATCACGCCCTCGGCGCGCCACGTCGCTTCGAGTGCGATGACCCGGTCTTCCGGATTTTCCACGTCGCCGGTCAGCAACACCCGGCCCTCGACCACGTCGATCGAGGTATCCAGATAGACGTCCGCGTCGGCTTGGTAGAGGTAATGGTTGATCTCGACCCGGATCGTCGCGTCGTCGATGGCATCGCCGACCGAGCGTTCTTGGGCGATCACCGTACCGCCCGCCGCCGCCGCCCCGATCGCCGTGCCGGCTGCCGAGCAGCCCGAGATGACTAGTCCAACGGCGCAGAGCAGCGCCAGCGCCGACGCCACAGCGGACGGGTTCGGGCGGGGCAGGCCCCGCGAGGCGGCGCGAGTGGTCGTGTGGGGCATGGGTCCGTCCTCTCAGTGTGCCGGCGGCTTAAGGCCGCCAGGCATCGGCAATATGGCGCGGCCAACGTCCGGGGGTCACGGCCATGGCGTCGAATCGCACACCTAGATTGGCAAATTTTGGATGCTGCGCCAAGAAGCTCGATGCCGCGCGCACAATTCGAGCCCGCTGGCGCGCGCTGACCGCTTCGAGCGCATCCGTCAGATCGCCCCGCGCCTTGACCTCGATGGAGGCGATTAACCACCCGCGGCGCACCACTAGGTCGATCTCGCCGGCCTTGGAACGCCAGCGCCGGGCCATGATCCGCCAGCCCGAAAGCCGCAAGGCGAACGCGGCCAGCCTCTCGGCCCGCTGTCCGCAACGCTCGGCAGCGCGTCTCCCAGACGCGCTCACGGCGCGTCTCCGTCCGCATCGCTGCGCGTTAGCGCCAGCGCCCGCTGGTAGACCTCGCGGCGCGCCCGTCCGCTTGCGCCCGCCACCGCGTCGACCGCGCCCTTCAGCCGGTGCCCCCGCAGCGCGTCGCGCAGTGCCGCGTCGATCTCGTCGTCGCTCATCCCCGCCGTCCCGTCCGCCGAGGGCGGGCCGACGACGATCACCACCTCGCCCCGGGGCGGTCCCTCGGCCGCGTAATGGGCGGCCAGTGCATCGAGCGTGCCGCGCCGGGCTTCCTCAAAGACCTTGGTCAGCTCGCGCGCAACGCAGGCCTCGCGCGGCCCCAGCCGCGCCGCCATGGCGGCGAGGGTCTTGGGCAGACGGCGCGCGGACTCGAAAATCACGAGGCTTGCCGGCACCGCCGCTAGCTCGTCGAGCTCGCGTATCCGGGCCGCCGCGCGGGGCGGCAGGAAGCCCGTCATCAGGAAACGGTCGGTCGGCAGACCGGCGACGCCAAGCGCCGCCAGCACGGCGCTGGCCCCGGGCAGGACGCTCACCGTATGGCCTGCCGCGATCACCGCGCGGACCAGCTTGAAGCCCGGATCCGAGACCAACGGGGTGCCGGCGTCGGAGACCAGCGCCACGACCTGGCCCGCCGCCAACCGGCGGAGCAGCGCGGGCCGAGCGCGCGCGGCGTTGTGCTCGTGATAGGGCGTGGTTGACGCTGTAATGGCGTATTCCCGGAGCAGCCGGGCGGTGGTGCGGGTGTCCTCGCAGGCAATGACGTCCGCGGCGGCGAGCAAATCTAGCGCGCGCAGCGTAATATCGCGCAAATTTCCGATCGGGGTGGCGCACAAATAGAGCCCGGGGGCGAAGCGGGGGCCCGCCGGTTTACTTCGCTCCAGCGCCTCGCTAGGCTGAGCGCCGTTCGCGAGTGTTTCCCCGGAGGTGTGCCGTGCCGCTGTTGTCGTCCCGCCGTGCGCGGCGGGGCTCTCTCGTCGGGATTTGCGTTGCGCCATGGTTACTCGCGCTGCCGCTGCTGCTTGCGGCCTGTCAGAAAGGCGACAGCTTACCGGGTTGGCTTTCCGGGATGCAACCGCCGCCTGAGCCCGTGGCCGCGCCGGAGCCCGAACTCGAGCCGCCCCTCGTGGTTGCGCTGGCACCCGAGCCGCCGCCCAAGATCGACGTCGCCCCGGTCGAAGACATCGTCCTTGGGCCCGCCCGTATTGGGTTTCTGGTGCCGCTCACCGGCTCCGCCGCGCTCCAGGGCCAGGCCCTGCTCAACGCCGCTCAGATGGCGCTGTTCGACGTCGGCAGCGAGATCGTTTTACTGCCGCGCGACACGAAAGGAAGGCCCGAGACCGCGGCCGCGGTTGCCGCCGAGGTCATCGACCAGGGCGCCCAGCTCATTTTGGGGCCGCTGTTCTCGGGTGCCGTCGCCGCCGTGGCTCCGCTCGCAGACGAGGCCGGCATCCGCGTCGTCGCGTTCTCGACGGATCCGCGCGTCGCGGGCGACGGGCGCTATCTGATCGGGTTCACCTCGGGCCAGCAGGTCCGCCGCTTGGTGACCTTCGCCGCCGGCGCCGGGATCGAGCGCTTTGCCTTGCTGGCGCGCGAGGGCGCCTACGGCCGGGCTGTCGCGGCGCAATATGGCGAAGCGGTGGCCGGGGTTGGCGGCACGCTTTCGCGCGTCGCGTTTTATGCCCCCGATGGCAGCGACGCCCAGGCCGTGGTGCGCCGGCTGGCCGACTACGATAGCCGCCAGGCCGCCCTGGTCGAGCAGGTCGCGCTGCTCGAGGCTCGCGACGACGAGCTTGCGCGCCAGTCCCTGGCCCGCCTCGAAGGGCTCGACACGCTGGGCGCTGCGCCGTTCGACGCGCTGCTGATCGCCGATGGCGGTCAGGGCCTGCGCGCGGTGGTGCCGATCCTGCCCTATTACGACATCGATCCCACTGAGGTCCGCCTGATGGGCACCGGGTTATGGGACGATCCCGAAACCCTTGCCGAGCCGACCCTCGTGGGCGGCTGGTTCGTCAGTCCCCCGCCCGAGAATCGCGTCCGCTTCGTTGCCCGTTTTGAATCGATCTACGGTGCTACCCCGCCCCGCCTTGCGACCCTCGCCTACGACGCTACGGCGCTGGCCGGCGCGCTGGGTGCCCAGCCGCGGGGCGTCGATTTCAGCAATGATGCGCTGCTTTCGCCCAACGGCTTCGCGGGTGTCGACGGGGTCTTCCGCTTCGGCGTCGACGGTCTGGCCGAGCGCGGTCTCGCAGTGATGCAGGTTATGCCTGAAGGCGTGGCCGCGGTGCTTGATCCCGCGCGACGCAGCTTTCAGACTGTCGCCGCACCGCCCGCGGAGGCCTCAGCCGAGCCTCCCGCAAAGCCCGCCGATCAGAGCGCTGCGGAGCCGCCCGCTCCCGAAATGGTCAAGCTGCCCGAAACCCCCGGCCTTACGCCGCCAGCGCCGCCAGCACCGAATTAAGCAGGCGGCGGCCCTCGGCGCTGGCCCTCAGGCCCGCTTTATTTTTTTCGATCAGCCCGGCTTCCGTAAGCCGCGATGTCGCGGCGGCGTCGATTGCGTCATCAAGCGCCACCCCGGTGTGGCGCGCAAAACGGGCCGCATCAATTCCCTCGGTAAGCCGCAACCCCATGACCAACGCCTCCGCCGCGCGGTCATCGGCGCTGAGCGCCCAGTCCTCGATCAGGGCTGCGCCGCTCGCCTCGATGCGCGCGAGCCAGTCGGAAGGCATGTGCGCCCGGCGCTGGGCGCGGCCCGCAATCCGGCCGTGGGCGCCCGGGCCGATGCCCAGGTAATCGCTGTAATGCCAGCCGGCGAGGTTGTGGCGGCATTCCGCGCCCGGGCGCGCATGGTTTGAGATTTCGTAAGCGGGCAGGCCGGCGGCGCGGGCCATC
Organism: Alphaproteobacteria bacterium; assembly: GCA_963694715.1. GTDB lineage: Bacteria > Pseudomonadota > Alphaproteobacteria > UBA828 > JAPUJA01 > CAVOEB01. The sequence goes on from CAVOEB010000011.1 coordinate 16,971, forward strand.
TCGCCGGTCGTTTCGAACAGCGCCACCGCGTCGTCTTCGCCGGGCAGGGCAAACGCCCCGTCCCGCTCGGCGGCGAAGAACGGCGTGCCCTTCTCCATGGTCAGCTGATAGAGCGAGAGATGCTCGGTTCCGAAACTCAGCGCCCGGGCCAGTTCCTCGCGCCAGTCAGCTTCGGTCTGGCCGGGCCGGGCATAGATCAGGTCAAACGAGACCCGTCCGAAATGCGTGATCGCGATCTCGAGCGCACCGAGCGCCTCGGCGACGGAATGCTCGCGGCCTAAAAAGCGCAGCGCTTCGTCGTCCAGGGCCTGGACGCCGAGCGAGAGCCGATTGACCCCGGCGTCCGCCAACGCGGCAAAGCGCCCCGCCTCCACCGAGGTCGGGTTTGCTTCCAGGGTGACTTCCAAGTCGTCGCTCGCCGGAAAATGCCGGCGCGCCCGCGCGATCAGGGCGGCGGCCGTCTCGGGGTCCATCAGCGACGGTGTGCCGCCGCCGAAGAAGATCGAGGCAAGCGGTCGGCCTGCGCAGCCGCTCGCGGTGTTATCAAGCTCAGTGAGAAGCGCGGCCCGCCAGCGCGCCTGGTCGATCGTCTCCGCGACATGGCTGTTGAAGTCGCAATAGGGGCATTTCGATAGGCAGAACGGCCAATGGATATAAAGCGCGAGGGGCTCGTGCGCCGTTTCGGTCATGGGGCCGGCGCGAAACACGCCGCGATCAGCTTGGCGAAGGCGTCGGCGCGGTGGCTGAGGCTGTGTTTCTTTTCGGGCGTCATCTCGCCGAACGTGATCTCAAAGCCGTCGGCCACGAAAATCGGGTCGTAGCCGAAGCCGCTAGCCCCCCGGGGCGGAAAGACAAGCCGTCCGTCGACGCGGCCCTCGAAACTCTCGCAAGTACCGTCGGGCCAGGCGAGCGAGAGCGCGCAAACGAAACGCGCGTGGGCGCCGCTCGGCGCCATGCCGCGCGCCGCGAGTTCCTCGCGCACCCGCTCCATGGCGAGGGCAAAATCTTTCTTCGGTCCCGCCCAGCGCGCCGAATATATTCCCGGGTCGCCGTCCAACGCCTCGACCGCGAGTCCCGAATCGTCCGCGAGCGCGGGTATCCCGGCGCCTCGCGTCGCCGCATGCGCTTTGAGCTCGGCGTTGGCGATGAAACTTGTCCCCGTCTCCTCGGGCTCGGGCAGGCCAAGCTCGGGGGCGCCACGCACGCTCACGGCGAATGGCGCGAGCAAGGCGGCGATCTCGCGCAACTTGCCCGGATTGTGGCTCGCTATAACTAGCTCCGGGCCATCGAGGAGGCAGCGCGCAGACCCCATGGTTGGGCTCAGAACCCCAGCGCGCTGCGCTGCAGGGCGGCGAGCTCGGTGATGCCGCCTTGGGCAAGCTTGAGCAGGGCCAGGAACTCGACTTCGGAAAACGGCGATTCCTCGGCGGTACCCTGGATTTCGACGATGCCGCCCGAGGCCGTGATGACGAAATTTGCGTCCGTCTGCGCGTTGCTGTCCTCGTCGTAGTCGAGGTCGAGGACCGGCACCCCCCCGAAGATGCCGCACGACACCGCCGCGACCTGGTCGGAGAGCGGCGTGCGTTCGATCTCGCCCTCGCCCAGGAGCTTCGCGAAGGCCAGGTGCAGTGCGACGTAGGCGCCGGTGATCGCGGCGGTGCGTGTGCCGCCGTCGGCCTGGATGACGTCGCAATCGACCGTAATCTGGCGTTCGCCGAACCCGCTCAGGTCGGTCACCGCGCGCAAAGAGCGTCCGATCAGGCGCTGGATTTCCTGGGTCCGTCCCGATTGTTTGCCCCGAGCCGCCTCGCGCGATCCCCGGGTATGGGTGGCCCGGGGCAGCATGCCGTATTCCGCGGTCACCCAGCCTTTGCCCGTATTGCGCAGGAAAGGCGGCACGCGGTTCTCGACACTGGCGGTGCAAAGGACGCGGGTGCCTCCGAAGCGGGCTTCGCACGAGCCTTCGGCATAGGGGCTGACGCCGGGCAGAAGCTCGATGTCGCGCAACTGGGACTCGGTGCGGCCGGATGGGCGCATGGCGGGGTCTCCCTCGTGGGGTGAGCGGGTTGGCGGCTCAACCTAACGAGCCCTCGGCGCGCGGTCCAGCATTCCGGTGCAACGCCTTATCTCGCGCGCGGCGTTGACGCTCTACCGGGTGCTCTCTACATTAAGAGCCGCTGCACATCGTCCTTATCTAGGGGCCGACCGGTGCTACGAGGGCCGTCCACCATGTCCATGCTCCAGGAGCTGAACGAGCGCTCGCGCGAGGTCTTGCGCCAGATCGTCGAGAGCTACGTTGAGAACGGTGAGCCGGTCGGCTCGCGTCTCCTCGCGCGTCGCTTCGAGCCGGCGCTCTCGCCCGCCACCATCCGCAACGTCATGGCGGATCTGGAAGATCTCGGCCTGCTCTTTTCACCCCACACCTCGGCGGGACGCCTGCCCACCGAGACGGGGTTGCGGCTGTTCGTCGACGGTCTGCTCGAGCTCGGCAACCTCACCGAAGATGAGCGCAACAACATCGACACCCACTGCCAGACCACTGGCAACAGCGTCGAGGCGATGCTGTCCGAGGCGACCGATGCACTTTCGGGTCTGTCCCAATGCGCCGGGCTGGTTTCGGCGCCGAAGTCGGAGCAGCCCTTCCGCCATATCGAATTCGTCGCTCTCTCGCCGGGTCGCACCCTCGTGGTCATGGTCACCGACACGGGCATGGTCGAAAATCGCCTGCTTGCGACGCCGCCCGATCTGCCCGCGAGCGCGCTGGTCTCTGCGGCGAATTATCTCAACGCCCGGCTTGCCGGGCGCACCCTCCTCGAAGCACAAAACGCAATCGAGCGCGAATTGCAGGATCATCGCACCCAGCTCGACGAGCTGACCCAGCGGGTGGTCGAGGAGGGCGTCGCGATCTGGTCGGGCACTGACAAGCAGGCGTCGCTCATCGTGCGCGGCCAATCCAATCTTTTGGGCGAACTGCCCGAGACCGGCGATCTCGAGCATATCCGGGCCTTGTTCCAGGCGCTGGAGACCAAGGAAGAGCTTTTGCGTCTGCTCAACAGGGCCGAAGAGGCGGGTGGTGTGCAGATCTTTATCGGCGCGGAAAATCCCCTGTTCGGGCTCAGCGAATGCTCGATGATCATCGCCCCCTACCGCAACGGCGAGGCTCAGTGCGTCGGCGCCATCGGCGTCGTCGGGCCAACCCGCTTGAATTACGCCCGCATCATTCCCATGGTTGACTACACCGCCCGGGTGATCGGCAAACTGCTGGGTGGCACCAGCGTAACCCCAATGAAGAGGCGGCATGGCTGACGAAAAGACTTCCCCCCCGGCGCCCGATGAGGCGCCCGATACCAACGACATGACACCCGACGATACGGCGCCCATTGAGGCGGCCCATGAGCTGTCCGAGGCTGATGCGGCGCCGGACAACGGCGCCGCGGGTCTGGCCGGTCTCGTGCCCGGCGTGGCCGACGCGGAGCCTGGGCCGGGCGCGGGCGGCGATGCGGCGGAGCTTAAAGAAAAGCTTCTGCGCGCGCTCGCCGACATGGAAAACCTCCGCCGTCGCAGCCAGCGCGAGCGCGAGGACGCGACCAAGTACGCCATGACCAATTTCGCGCGCGATTTGCTCACAGTTGCGGACAACCTGCGCCGCGCGCTCGACAGCGTCGCGGACGAGGCGCCGGCGGAGGGCTCGGACGGGCTTGCGAGCCTGACCGAAGGGGTCGAAATGACCGAGCGCGAGCTTATGAACCTGTTCGAACGCTACGATATCCGCCGGGTCGAGCCAAAGGGCGAAAAATTTGACCCGAACTTTCACCAGGCCATGTTCGAGGTGCCCGATTCCGGGCAAGCCGCGGGTAGCGTGGTCCAGGTCATGCAGCCGGGCTACGTCATCGGCGAACGCCTGCTGCGCCCTGCCATGGTCGGCGTCGCCGCGGCCGCCTCGGGGGACGAGGAGGGCGACGGTGACGGCGCGGGCCAAGGAAGCCGCATCGACACCACGGTCTGAGGCAAAGGATAGCGCGCACGCGCGCATGGTTGCAGGGACTTGATGGGGTCCCTATATATGCAGCGACGTTTTGGCCCGACCCGGCCGAATGCGACGGGATTGGCGGCACGTTAAGGAATTTTCACCCCGGGTGTTGACAATGAACCCGGCAACAGGCTTTGGCCGGCATCGCCGGCAAAGAGGGAAGAAGACGCGATGAGCAAAGTCATTGGCATCGACCTGGGCACCACCAACAGCTGCGTAGCGGTGATGGAAGGCTCCGACCCCCGCGTGATCGAGAATGCGGAAGGGGCGCGCACCACGCCATCGGTCGTGGCCTTCACCGAGAACGGCGAGCGGCTCGTTGGCCAGGCGGCGAAGCGCCAGGCGGTGACCAACCCGGAAAACACGATTTTCGCCATCAAGCGCCTGGTCGGTCGTCCCTTCAAGGATCCGATGACCGAGAAGGACATCAAGATGGTGCCCTACAAGATCATCGATCATTCCAACGGCGACGCCTGGGTCGAGGTGCGCGCAGAGCGCTACAGCCCAAGCCAGATCAGCGCCTTCACCCTGCAGAAAATGAAAGAGACCGCCGAAGCGTTCCTGGGCGAAGAGGTCACCCAGGCGGTCATCACCGTGCCGGCCTATTTCAACGATTCCCAGCGCCAGGCGACCAAGGACGCGGGCCAGATCGCGGGCCTCGAGGTCTTGCGCATCATCAACGAGCCGACCGCCGCCGCGCTCGCTTACGGGCTGGACAAGAAGGAAGCCGGCGTAATCGCCGTCTACGACTTGGGCGGCGGCACCTTCGACGTTTCGATCCTCGAAATCGGCGACGGCGTATTCGAGGTCAAATCGACCAACGGCGACACCTTCCTGGGCGGCGAGGATTTCGACCTGCTCCTGGTCGACTATCTGGCCGACGAGTTCAACAAGGACAACGGCATCGATCTACGCAACGACAAGCTGGCGCTCCAGCGTCTCAAGGAAGGCGCCGAGAAGGCCAAGATCGAGCTTTCCTCGTCGATGCAGACCGAGATCAACCTGCCCTTCATCACCGCGGATCAGAGCGGGCCGAAGCATCTGACCATCAAGCTCACCCGGGCCAAGCTCGAAGCGCTGGTCGGCGGGCTGATCCAGCGCACCATCAAACCCTGCAAGGCGGCGCTAAAGGATGCCGGCCTCAGCGCGGGCGAGATCGATGAGGTAATTCTGGTCGGTGGCATGACGCGCATGCCCAAGGTGGAAGAGGCGGTCAAGAGCTTCTTCGGCCGCGAGCCCCACAAGGGCGTTAATCCGGACGAGGTCGTGGCCCTTGGCGCCGCCATCCAGGCCGGTGTATTGCAAGGGGACGTCAAGGACGTCCTCCTGCTCGACGTGACCCCGCTCTCGCTCGGCATCGAGACCCTGGGCGGCGTGTTCACCCGTCTGATCGAGCGCAACACGACCATCCCGACGCGCAAGGGTCAGGTCTTCTCGACCGCCGAGGACAGCCAGTCGGCGGTGACCATCCGGGTCTTCCAGGGCGAGCGCGAAATGGCGGCGGACAACAAGCTGCTTGGTCAGTTCGACCTGGTCGGCATCCCGCCCGCGCCGCGTGGCATTCCGCAGATCGAGGTCACCTTCGACATCGACGCCAACGGCCTGGTCAACGTTTCGGCCAAGGACAAGGCGACGAGCAAAGAACAGCAGATCCGAATCGAAGCCTCGGGCGGCCTGTCCGACGACGAGATCGATCGCATGGTCAACGAGGCCGAAAGCCATGCCGACGACGACAAACAGCGGCGCGAGCTGGTCGAGGCGCGCAACCATGCGGAAAGCCTGATCAACACGACCGAGAAGACGCTGAGCGAACACGCCGACAAGATCGGTGACGACGAGCGCAGTGCGATCGAAAGCGATATCGAGGGCCTGCGTGCGGTCGTGACCGGCGAAGATGGCGAGGCGATCAACGCCAAGATGGAGGCGCTCACCCAGTCGTCCATGAAGCTCGGCGAGGCGATGTACAAGGCGAGCCAGGAGGAGGCCGCCGCGGGCATGGACGCCGCCGCCGCCGGTGCTGACGGGTCCGCCCCGGACGACGACGAGACGGTGGTCGATGTCGATTTCGAAGAAGTCGACGACGACAAGCAGGACGATAAACCCACCTGAGGGGGCCCGTGAGCGAGGGTCCCGGAATGCGGGCTGAGGAAGGCTGAGGAGCCGCCCCGGGGGGATCGGGGCGGCTTTCCTGTGCATAGGCGCAAGCGATGGCAAAAGACGATTATTACGAGACCCTTGGGGTCGATCGCGGCGCGAGCGAGGTCGACGTCAAGAAGGCCTACCGCAAGCTCGCCATGCAGTATCACCCCGACCGCAACCAGGGCGACGCCGCGGCCGAGCAGAAATTTAAGGAGCTGTCCGAGGCCTATCAGGTCCTGTCCGACGCCGAGAAGCGCGCGACCTACGACCAGTTCGGCCACGCCGCCTTCGAAGGCGCGGCGGGCGACCCAGGCGGCGGCTTCGACTACCAGTCGGGCTTCGCCGACGTGTTCGATGACCTGTTCGGCGAGTTCTCGGGATCGCGCCGCGGCGGGCGGGGCGGGGCACGCGCCGCGCCCGGCGCCGATCTGCGTTTCAATTTCGAAATCAGCCTCGAAGAGGCGTTCGCGGGCAAGCAGACCACCATCCGCGTGCCGACCTCGACCGGTTGCAACGCCTGCAAGGGCTCGGGCGCGGCTAAGGGGGCCAAGCCCGAAATCTGCACGACCTGCCAGGGCGCGGGCAAGGTGCGCGCCCAGCAGGGCTTCTTTACCATCGAGCGGACCTGCCCCGCGTGCCGGGGCGAGGGCCGGGTGGTCTCCAATCCGTGCAAGACGTGTAACGGCTCGGGCCGGGTCGCCAAGGATAAATCCCTCTCGGTCACGATTCCCTCGGGCGTCGAGGACGGAAACCGGATCCGCCTCTCCGGCGAGGGCGAGGCGGGCCTGCGCGGCGCGCCGGCGGGCGATCTCTACATCTTCCTCTCGGTCAAGGCCCACCGGCTGTTCCGGCGCGACGGCACCAACATCCACTGCCGCGTGCCGATCCCCATGACCCGCGCGACGCTGGGCGGCTCTATCGAGGTCCCGACATTGGGCGGCGGGCGCGCCAAAGTGACGATCCCGACGGGCACCCAGTCGGGTCACCAGTTCCGCCTCAAGGGCAAGGGCATGCCCATGATTCGCGGTGCGCGCAGCGGCGACATGTACATCCAGGTTACGGTCGAGACCCCGGTCAACCTGACAAAGCAGCAAAAACAGCTGCTCGCCGACTTCGAGAAGGGCGGTGGCGAGGGCACCAGCCCCGAATCCGAGGGCTTCTTCGCCAAGGTCAAGGACCTCTGGGAAGACCTCAAGGACTAAGCCGTCGGCTTCACGCGCCAGCCGGGATAGTGTAGCCTCGTGGGCCTTGACCACCAGCGCAAGGCTCGTCACGTGACCACCTCTTCCCAAATGACTTTTGCCGTTGCCGGCTGCGCCGGGCGTATGGGCGTGGCACTCATGGCCGAGGTTCTGGCCGCCGAGGGTTGCACGCTCATCGCCGGCTCCGAATCGCCCGGCCACGACGCGGTGGGCCGCGACCTGGGCGAGCTTGCCGGGGTTGGAGCGCTCGGCGTCGCTTGTGTGGATGTGCCCGCCACGTTGTTCGCGGCCGACGCGGTCCTCGATTTCACCACCCCCGCGGCGACCCTCGCCCACGCGCGGCTTGCAGCAGCCCAGGGCCGCGTTCTCGTGACCGGTACCACCGGGATCGATGCGGCGCAAGCCGTCGCGCTTGAGGCGGCGGCCGCCTCGTGCGCCATCGTCTGGGCGGCGAACATGAGCGTCGGGATCAACCTGTTGCTCGGCCTGACGGAGAAAACTGCCGCCCTGCTCGACGAGAGCACCGACATCGAGATTGTCGAGATGCACCACCGCCATAAGGTCGACGCGCCCTCGGGCACCTCGCTGGCGCTGGGCCGCGCGGCGGCGGCCGCGCGCGGCGTTGCGCTCGACGACGTCGCGGTGCGTACGCGCGACGGGGTCATCGGCCCGCGGCCCGCGGGCGCCATCGGCTTTTCCAACATTCGGGGCGGGGATGTGGTCGGCGATCACACGGTGATCTTTGCGGGCACCGGCGAGCGCATCGAGCTCACCCACCACGCCGCCGATCGCTCAATTTATGCCCAGGGCGCGTTACGCGCCGCACGCTGGGCCAAGGATCGTGCGCCCGGGCTATATTCCATGAAGGACGTGCTCGGGCTGGGCTGAAGCGCGGCTTCTGCCCAGGCATCGGGGATAACCCATATGGCCACCGTTGAGCTGAGCGAACACGAACGAAAGCTCGCCCGCGGCGAGGCGGGCCCCGCCGCGGGGCTTGCCATGCGGGTAGTTGCCGAGACCGCGGGCTGGCTCGGCGCGCGTCGCCTGCTGCCCATCGCCTCGGCCCATATCGACGGCTGCCTCTATCACGGCGATTCGGGCGTCGAGTTCGCCCGCCGCCTCGCCGGCGAGGGCGCCCGGGTAGCGGTACCGACTACACTGAACGTCGGCGCGCTCGACCTCATCCACCCCGAGCGGGTCCGCGCCGATCCGGATCGGCGCGCCATGATCAAGGCCCAGATGGACGCCTACGTGGCGATGGGATGCGCGCCGACCTGGACCTGCGCACCCTACCAGGCAGGGCACCGCCCGGCCGCGGGCACCGACGTCGCCTGGGGCGAGAGCAACGCGGTGGCCTTCTGCAATTCGGTGTTGGGCGCGCGGACCAACCGCTACGGCGATTTCCTTGACATCTGCTGTGCGCTCACCGCGCGCGCACCCGACGCAGGGCTCCATCGGCCCGAAAACCGGCGCGCCCGAGTCGTCATCGAAACGGCCGCTCTTTCGTCCGCTTTGCGCGACGCAGACGCTCTCTACCCCGCGCTGGGGGCCTGGCTCGGCGCCGAGCTGGGCGAGACCGTCGCAGTCATCGACGGTCTCCCGGCCAATCTCGCCGAAGACCGCCTCAAGGCGCTGGGCGCGGCGGCTGCCAGCGAGGGCGCGGTCGGATTATTTCACGTCGCGGGCTCAACGCCCGAGGCGCCCGATGTGGATGCCGCGCTCGGCGGGCTGCCGCCCGAGCGCACCATCGCGCTTACTCCCGCGATGATTCGGGCCGCGCGCGATGCGCTCTCGACTGCTGCGGGCGATCAGCTCGACGCCGTGGCGCTCGGCAGTCCGCATTTTTCACTCCTCGAGTTTGCCGCCTTCGAGCGCCTGCGCGCAGGGCAGCGCTTTGCGGTGCCGGTCTATATCTGCACCGGGCGGGGCGTACTGGCCGAGCTCGAGGCCGCGGGCGGGGACGAGGGCATGCGCGCGGCCGGGGTCGTTATCGTCGCCGATACCTGTGTCGTGGTCACGCCGATTCTGCCCGCCGGTGGCGGCGTGGTGATGACTAGCTCGGGCAAATTCGCCCACTACACGCCGGCGAATACCGGCTATGAAGTGGTCTATGGCGGCCTGGCCGATTGTGTGGAATCGGCGATCAAAGGGAGTATCGAGCGGGACGAGGCGTTATGGAATTAGCCGCACACCGGGTTCTTCTTTCCGGGCGGGCGGCGGGGCCGCTGTTCCGGCTCAAAGCTCCGATCAGCTTTTGGGGCGGGGTCGACCCGCAAAGCGGCGCGGTCGTTGATCCGCGCCATCCCGATTGCGGGGCGCAAATCGCGGGTACGGTTCTGGCGCTGCCTTCGGCCATCGGGTCGAGCAGCTCCAGCGCGGTAATGCTTGAACTGCTGCGAGTCGGGCACGCCCCGGTAGCGCTGTTAATGGGCCGGATCGACGCGATCCTAGCGCTCGGGGTCGTGGTGGCGCGCGAGATGGGCTATGGTGCGATCCCCGTGCTCGAGGTCGATTTCGACGCCATCGCGCGCTTGCCCGCAGACGTAAGCCTCAGCGTCGACGGTAGCCGGATTTTAGTGTCATAGCGCGAAATCGAGCTGCTGGCCGTGGCTGGACAGCGTCAGCGGGCTGTCGGGCCGGGCCGGCTCCTTGATCCGGACCTGGGGCCAGTAAGGCTCGAACTCCCAAACCCGCGACTTCCTGCCCGGCTCGCGACGGCACACGGTTAGGTGACGCTCGATCAGCTCGGCGGTCTCGGTAAGCCGTCCGCTGCGATAAGTGAGCCGGAAGGTGGCGTAGATTAAGGATCACGTCGAGCCCGAAGAGGCCCATCACCGGCCAGGCGCCCTTGAGCCAGAAAGCAATCCCGATGGCGAAGCTCACGGAATAGATCCGCGCCATGACCAGGAAGAAGCCCAGCCCGCCGAGTGAGCGGTTGGGCGTGAATACGGCGCGAAAGTGCGGACTCTCGCTCTCTACGGAGCTCTCCCCGGCTGTCTGAGTCAGCGTGATGGCGGCGATCATAGCGCGAGGCCCCGCGACCCTCCAGCGTAAACACCCCCGTCGGGGGCTTTTCCGAATCGCTTGCGCGCGCTATCAAGGGGGGATGATGAAAAAACCCGCCATCGAGAGCTTCTTCGCGCGCCTCGCGGAAAAAATCGCCGCGCCCAAGGGCGAGCTTACCCACGTCAATCCCTACACCCTGCTGGTCGCCGTCGTGCTCTCGGCCCAGGCGACAGACGTGGGCGTGAACAAGGCGACTGGGCCGCTTTTTGCGCTCGTCGATACGCCTGAGAAGATGCTGGCGCTGGGCGAAACCAAGCTCAAGGGCTACATCAGGACCATCGGGCTTTACAATACCAAGGCGAAGAACGTCATGGGCCTGAGCCAGATCCTGCTCGAGCAGCATGACAGCCAGGTGCCCGCCGATCGCGCGGTGCTCGAATCCCTGCCCGGGGTCGGACGCAAGACAGCCAACGTGGTGCTCAACATAGCCTTCGGCGAACCGACCATCGCCGTCGATACTCACGTCTTCCGGGTTTCCAACCGCACCGGACTGGCGCCGGGCAAAACGCCCCTCGCCGTCGAGCAGGGCCTCGAGCGCTGGGTTCCCGAACAATTCAAGCAGCACGCCCATCACTGGCTGATCCTGCACGGCCGCTATGTCTGCAAGGCGCGCAAGCCCGATTGCACGGCCTGCGTCGTGGCCGATCTCTGTGCCTTCAAGGGCAAGACCGTCGTAACGGCGTGACGCGCGGCACATAAGCGCGTTAATAGACAGACCTGCGCGCCGCCAGTACGAACCCGGTGAAGCAGCCGCTGGGGGCCGGCGCATCGCCGGTCGGACGCATTTCGAAATAGACCGTCGCCAACGTCCCGTTCGGCCCCTCGGGATAAAGAAACAGGTCGAGCACGCAAGTTAGCCCGGCATATTGCAGCACCCGGGCCGGGGGTTCGTTGCGCGTGTAATGGGCCGGGCCGAGCAGGGCGGTGATCGCCGCCTCGTCGAGGCCGAACAGGTCCGACGGTGTGGCCTCGATTTCAGGCGGCTCCGGCGTTGCGCTCGCCACCATCGGATCCGGCACGGGCTCGCTCACTGCGATCGGCGCCAGGTAGGGCGCCGCGCCGGTACCGCGCAGCGCGCTGTAGGTGGCAGCGTAGAGGCCGAGCGCGTCGGAGGATGCCGCCGGCTCGCTCGGCGCGGACGAGCAAGCCGCGGCCACGAGAACGAGCGCGGCCAGCGACAGCTTCACAGCACTCTCCCGGGCGCACCGGTCTATCAAGGGGATCGTCATCCGTACGGGGCCGGGACCGTGGGAAGCCGGGCTCAGCCCTGGCCCGACGAGGCGTCGTCGTCGTCGCCGGCGACGCTGGTCAGTGCCGCGATTTCTCCGCTATGGCCGTCGCCGACCGCGAGCTTTCCCGTCACCTCGCCGCCCGCCTCAACCTCGATCTTGCCGTAATAGATTTCGCCCTCGACCTTGCCGCCCGAACGCACGACCAGACGCTGGCGGGCAACCAGCCGGCCGGAAAAACTGCCCGAGATATCGGCTTCATCGACCTCGGCCGAGCCGATGAAGCGGCCGCCCCGCGCAATCGACATCTCGCGGCCGTCGCGCAGGTTAGCGTCCAGCGTGCCCTCGACGATCAGGGTATCGCAGGCAGTGATATCGCCCGACATCTCAATTTCCTTCCCCACCGTCAGGCGCTTGTTTTCGGTCCGCGAGACAGAGCCGCTATCGGACGGGCGCGAGATCGGGGGAATATCGGCAAGCCGGCGGGAAATCTCGGGCACCTGCGGAATTATCAGCGGCGAGGGCGGCTCCGTTGCGTAGGCCATCTTTACGCCCGCAACCGGGACCGATTTGACGCCGTCACCCTCGTCCTTCTTTCGGCCCAGCATTCGTATCGATCCTTTCGTATGCCCGTCTTATTTGGCGCCTGCTTCCCGCGCCGCCTACCCGGCGTCGAGCTCGGCTAGAGCCGCGTTGCCGCGCGCTCCGGGGCGGCGCCCCTGCATGCCGTGATAGAGGTGAACCATGTAGGCGGTCGCCAGCACGGGCGCGATCAGGTTCACCACGGGCACGGTGAACAATAAGGCGATGAGCACCCCGCCCACAATGATTTTGACGCGGTTGCGTCGCCGCAGCTCTCGGGTTTTCTTGAACGAAACCCGCCGCGGCGCCACGATCTCGAGAAACTCCCGGCCGAACAGATAGCCATTCACGCCGTAAAAGATCACCGGATAGATTATCACGTTGATAAACGGGATCAGCACGATCGGCAGCATCAGCAGGTTGAGCGCCAGCGTGACGATCTCAAAGCGGATTCCCGCCTTGGTATAGCGCCACCAGGACTGGTCCTTCGCCGGTGCGAGGCCCGGATAGCGCCGCGCCTCGATCTTGCTCGCGATCGATTCAGCAAACGCGTAGGCCAGGATCAGCGCGAGTGCGGGAAACAGCAGCCAGACGAGGAACGCGGCGGCCACGCCGCCCAACGCGTCGATCATCGTATCGAGCCAGCCCAGATCGACCACCTCGATCGCCGAAAGCACGCTGCTAACCACCGCGATCAGCGCGGCCGCGATGGCTAGCGAGAGGATGAATACCAGCAGCAGGATGCGTCGGATCTTCGGATCTACGAGGTCGCCAAAGGCATAAAACAACGCGGCGATCATGGCTTTAGCCCGCTGGAGTGAAAACGAATGTTGTACCCGGTTCTAAGGCTTTTTCGCAGGCAAGGCAACGGCCCGTCGCGCGAGCCCCGGCCGGGCTTGAGATGGCGGGTACGCCTGCGTATAGTCGGCGCCCGCGCGTCCGCGCACCCTGTTAATAACCCCGAGGCCCCCGATGAGCGCTCCCACCCTCGACGTTGTCGGCATCGGCAACGCCATCGTCGATATTCTGGCCCACGCCGACGACGAATTCCTCACCCGGCTCGATATCGCCAAGGGTTCCATGAACCTGATCGACGCCGCGCGCATCGACGCCATCTACGAACAGATGGGCCCGGCCGTGGAATGCTCGGGCGGCTCGGCGGCCAATACCATCGCCGGCGTTGCAGCACTCGGCGGCGCTGCAGGCTATGTCGGCAAAGTCGCCGCCGACGAATTCGGCAAGCTGTTCGGCCACGACATCCGGGCCATGGGCGTGAGCTTCGACAGCCCGGCGCTCGAAGGCGGCGCACCGACCGCGCGCAGCATGGTCCTGGTCACCCCCGACGCCCAGCGCACCATGAACACCTATCTCGGCGCCTGCGTCGAGCTCGGCCCCGAGGACGTCGACGAGGAACTCATCGCGTCCGCCGCCATCACCTACCTCGAAGGCTACCTCTGGGATCCCCCGGCGGCGAAGGAGGCCTTCCGCCGTGCACTCGGCATCGCCCACGAGCACGGCCGCAAGGTCTCGCTCACGCTCTCGGATTCCTTCTGTGTCGAGCGCTACCGCACGGAATTTTTGGAGCTCATCGAGCACCACGTCGACGTCCTGTTCGCCAACGAGGCCGAGATCACCTCGCTCTACGAGGTTGAGAACTTCGACGACGCGCTGCAAAGAATCCGCGGCCATTGCGAGATAGCGGCGCTGACCCGAAGCGAAAAGGGCGCGGTCATCGTCTCGGGCGACGAGATCCACGTCATCGACGCCGCGCTCGGCGGCTCGGTGGTCGACACGACGGGTGCCGGCGACCTGTTTGCCGCCGGCTTCCTCTACGGCCTGACCCACGATCTGGGGCTCGCCCGCTCGGGCCGCCTCGGGGCCCTTTGCGCAGCGGAAGTCATCAGCCACCTGGGCGCCCGCCCCGAAGACGATTTGGCCGCGTTCGTTGGGCAGAGCGCGTAAGGCCGGGTACTCCGTCAGGCGAGCGCCTTGCGCATCAGCACGGCGGGCAGGAACACCTGCTCGCTGAGCTGCACAGCGATCCGGCGTTTGTGCGTAAAGCCCATCTCGCCATAGAAGCCTTGCGAATTCAGGCTGGCGAAGACCTCGAAACGTCGCAGGTCGCGCCTCAGCGCGTCGCGCTCGCAGGCCTCGTAGATCGTGCGGCCCACGCCCTGGCTCGTCCGCTCGGGGTGGGTCGCGAAATGACGGATATGGCCGACCTCGCGCTTGACCGTGCCGCCGCCCGGCGGCTCCAGGGTCCAGCCGCCGCAGCCCACGATTGCGTCCCCATCGGTCACAGCGAGGTAAAACGTCCCTAATTCGAGCAGTGCGGGATTGATGCGCACCATGCGTGGCAGCGCGCGCGCGAAGGTCTCCGGGTCGTAGGCCTCGCGCATGAGCAGCGGATAACAGGCGTCGAGCAACCCGTTGACAGTCGCCTCGTCGGCGCCCGTGGCGACCCGGAGCGAAATGCTCGATGGCGTCATTGAACCCCAGTTCTCCCACGCGAGGTCGAGGCGGTCGGGCCTCACGATGGCGCCACCGCCCGTGCAGGCCAGGCCGCCCTCGGCGCTGCTCAGATTCGCGTAGCCCACGCAGACGCCGTTTTCCAGCGTCCGGGCGCGCACCAGCGTCGTCGGTACTTCCGTATAAGGCATCATGTTCGCGGTCGGCACCACGATCACGTCGGCGCCCGCGCGCGCTCTACCAGTGGCCGGGCGTCGCGGCGACGTGCAGCCTCGAACATATCAAGCGGCACTATTACGAGAGCCACCGGGCGGTCAACCCGGCGGGCATTGTGCCCAAGGGTCAGATTCTTGGTCTCGACGCGCACCACGGTCGCGACCGCCTCTAGCGCCGCCGCCCGGGCCCACGTATCATCGGCGCGCCCGTTTGATCGCACCGAACCCCCGGGGATTGCCGCCGATGGAGCGCTGGCTCGCCGCCTTGGCCGTCTACAAGGACCCGCGGATGCTGCGCATCCTGCTGCTGGGGTTCTCGAGCGGCCTGCCCCTGCTGCTCACGCTGTCCACACTCTCGGCCTGGCTCGCGACGCAAGGGGTAAGCCTCACGGCCATTGGGCTGTTTGCCCTGGTCGGCCTGCCCTATTCCCTGAAGTTCGTCTGGTCGCCGGCGATGGACGGTCTTCGCCTGCCCTGGTTGAGCCGCCGGCTGGGTCAGCGACGCGGCTGGGCGCTGCTCACCCAGGCCGGGCTGGTCGGCGCCATGCTCTTTCTGGGCTTCACCGACCCTGAGGAAAGCATCATGCTCACGGCGGTGGCGGCGTTGCTCATCGCCTTCTTCTCGGCCAGCCAGGACATCGTGGTCGATGCCTACCGGGTCGAAATCCTCAAGGACCACGAGCAGGCCGCAGGCGCGGCGGCGATCCAGGTGGGTTATCGCCTAGGCATGCTGGTGGCCGGCGCGGGCGCACTGTTTATTGCCGACTCGCTGGGCTGGTTCGCCGCCTTCGCCGTGATGGCCGCGCTCGTCAGTGTCGGGGTCGCGACCATCCTGGCGAGCCCGGAACCGGCGCACCCCGAGAATTTTGTCGCCCCCGGCCACGCCGGCGCGCCCGCGAGCGAGCGGCTCGTGGCGTGGCTGCGCGCCCATGTCGTCGAGCCGTTTGCCGATTTCGCGCGGCGCCGGGGCTGGCTTACCATCTTGCTCTTTATCCTACTCTATAAGTTCGGCGACGCGGTGGCCGGGGTCATGGCCAACCCGTTCTATATCGACATGGGCTTCTCGCTCAGCGAGATCGCCAGCGTCTCGAAGATTTTCGGCCTGATAGCGACGCTCTCGGGCGTCGCCGTCGCCGGGGTGGTTTGCGCGCGTTACGGCCTGTTCAAGGGTCTGCTCGCCTGTGGCATCCTGCAGATGGTCTCCAACCTGATGTTCGCGGTCCAGGCCAGCGTTGGCCACGACATCGGGCTTTTGATGGTTACCATCGGGATCGAGAACTTCTCCGGCGGCATGGGCTCGGCGGCGCTAGTGGCCTATCTCTCGAGCCTGTGCAACATCGCCTTCACCGCAACCCAGTACGCGCTGTTCTCGTCGCTTGCCGCCTGGGGCCGGACCCTGCTCTCGTCGGCGGGCGGCTGGATGGCGGAAAGCCTCGACTGGGTGGTGTTTTTCATCGTCACCACGGGGCTCGCCGCGCCCGGTCTCGTGCTGCTGGTTTGGCTCGCGCGCACCTATCGTGCAAGCGCGGGCTTCGCCGAGATGCCGGTGCGGGCATCCCCGCACAGGGGGCTCAAGGATTCCGATTGACTTTAGGTCCCGGCTGCGTTGAATTCCGGGCGGAAAGTCATGATTGTCCGGGCCGGGGGCGCGGGCGGTTCGGAAAAACAAACCACAAGACAACGTTGAGGGAGATGTGCGGATGCTTATCGGCGTTCCCAAGGAAATCAAAGTTCATGAGTACCGGGTCGGCCTGACGCCCGCGAACGCGGGCGAGCTGGTCCGGCGCGGCCATGGCGTCATGATCGAGACCAACGCAGGTCACGAGATCGGCTTCGACGACGAGCAGTACAGCGCCGCAGGCGCGCGCATCGTCGATTCGGCCGAAGAGGTCTACGGCAAGGGCGAGATGGTGATCAAGGTCAAGGAGCCTCAGCCCAACGAGCGCAAGATGCTGCGCGAGGGCCAGGTGCTCTATACCTACCTCCATCTCGCGCCCGATCCCGAGCAGACCAAGGATCTGGTCGATTCCGGCTGTATCGCCATCGCCTACGAGACCGTGACCGACAATCACGGCCGGCTACCGTTGCTCGCTCCCATGAGCGAGGTTGCCGGTCGCATGGCGGCTCATGTCGGCGGTCACTGCCTGGAGAAGGCTCAAGGCGGCCGTGGCGTCCTGATGGGCGGCGTGCCCGGCGTGGCACCGGCCAACGTCGTCGTCATCGGCGGCGGCGTGGTGGGCACCAATGCGCTGCAGATGTGCGTGGGCATGGGGGCGCGGGTCACCGTGCTCGACAACAACCAGACGCGCCTCGAAGAGCTCGATTTCCGCTATGGCGGCGAGCTCAACACCATCTACTCGACGGGCGCGGCGCTCGACGAATACGTGCTGGCGGCCGATCTGGTGGTCGGCGCGGTGCTGATCCCGGGTGCCGCGGCACCCAAGCTGGTGACCCGGAGCATGATTTCGCAGATGCAGCGGGGCGCGGTGCTGGTCGACGTTGCAATCGACCAGGGCGGTTGTTTCGAGACCAGTAAGGCCACGACCCATGCGGATCCGACCTATGTGGTCGACGACGTAATCCATTACTGCGTGGCGAACATGCCGGGCGGTGTCGCGCGGACCTCGACCCTGGCGCTCAATAACGCCACGCTCCGCCATGCCGTAGCACTGGCCGACAAGGGCTATCACCAGGCCATGGTGGACGACCCCCATCTGAAGAACGGGCTTAACGTCTATCGGGGCAAAATCACTTATGAGGCGGTCGCTCGGGACCTGGGCTACAAATACCACCCGCCTGAATCAATTTGGGGCTAAGCTCGCGACCGTTCGGGGCGTTTTGGCCCAAAACGGCACAATAAAAAAGGCGGCGCCCAGTGGGTGCCGCCTTTCTCTTTTGCCGTTTGACATGTCGGGCCGAGATCCGCGCCCCGGGCTAGCCCTATAACCAGACGCCCGCGGTTTAGTCTTCGCGGCCGAACAGGTGTGAGAACAGGTTCTTACACCGGCGTTCCTTTTTGGGCTTTGGCTTGCGGCGCTGCTCGCCCAGGGGCTCAACGCTCGGCCCCGTGTGGATCCGGGACTCCACGACCAGCGCCGCCGGAGCGGGGGCGCGCGCCGGCTTGGCGGCGTGGGCGACCAGTTTGCCCCCGCGGTGAGCGTTTTCGATGGCCCGCTTGTGCAGGGTCTCGAAATTGAAGCGCACCTTGCGCTTATCCTCGCCCGGCGCGGCAGGCGCCCGATTGGGCTGGGCGGACGCCGGACTTGCGTCGCTTCCCGGCGCTCGCGCCGGTCGCGCGACTCGAAGTCGTGGGCGAGATCGGCCAGGATCTGGCTGCGCTTGTCGATCTCGGCGACCTTGGTGCTGATCTCTTCCATCAGACGCTGGTCTTGCGGCCCGGCGGCGCCGGGATCGATCATCGCGGTCGCGCTCTCGGGCATCGGTGCCGCGGACGTCGTGGTGCGCAACTAAATGATGTCGTCAGAGCCCGACGGCGCCGGTGCCGAGGGCACCTCGGATGCGGGACGGGCCTGCTGACCCCGGCCCGCGATCAGCTCCTCGCTGGCAGCCGCGATGAGCGCGCTGTCGACCCACTCGCCAATGGTCATGCGCCGGCGCTAGGCTGCCTTCGCCCGGGCTTCCAAAAAAACGCCTCGGATCGACCAGGGTGAGGGTAATTTATTTTTGTCCGACATCTGTCCAACCTACCAGATAGATGGCGATGCGATCGGGTCTTCTTAGCGCGAAAGGTGGGCCGCATCAGCAGCGATCCCTTCTCTCACGCGGGCTCGGTTTTTGCCGCTCTCTTACCTGTCATACTGCCGTCTAACAGCCACGAAACAGCACCTTAGCGGCTGTCATAAGGAACCTCGAAAACCGGCCCGATATTAACGCTAATTTTCTTGGGTATTTAAGTTTTGCCAGGTAGTCCTCAAAGGCTTAGGCGCAACTAATTATAAACATTAATAAAAATCGTATATTATAGAAGAGAACGGGGAGACCCCTTCAATTTCCCTGTACGACAAAATCTGTCAGGCAAGGGGTGTTGGGATGGTTTTTAGCCAGGTGCGCCACGGGCAGGTAGGACCGGCCCGGTTTGTGGCCTGAACCGAACCTCGGAGAGGGCTGGGGAGTGGTGTCCGGGACGGGGCGGCGGAGGGTCTGCGCGGGGCTTACGAGGCGTAGGCGCCGGCGCTGGTTTCGAACGCGTAACCGGCGGCGCGGACGGTCCGGATGAGGTCCGATTCGCTGGCGTCGTTGAGCGCCTTGCGCAGGCGCCGGATCGAGGCGTCAACGGTGCGCGGATCGACGAAAATATCGGAGCCCCAGACCGAGTCGAGAAGCTGCTCGCGGGAGAACACCCGGTCGGGATGTTCGAGGAAATGACGCAGCAGCCGGAACTCGGTTGGACCGAGATGGAGCTCTCGATTGTGGCGTGTCACGCGGTGGCGGGCGAGGTCCATTTGCACCTCGCCGACGGCCAGGATCTCTTCGGCGAGGGCGGGACGGATGCGCCGAAGGACGGCATTGATCCGGGCGATCAGCTCGGCGGGCGAGAACGGCTTAGCGACGTAATCGTCGGCGCCGCATTCGAGCCCGCGCACCCGATCGGCCTCTTCGCTCCGTGCCGTCAACATGATGATCGGAAGGTTGCGCGTCGCCGCGCCGCGTCGAAGCCGTCGGCAGATCTCGATGCCGGAGACGCCGGGCAGCATCCAGTCGAGCAAAACTAGATCGGGGATGCGTTCCGCAATCACGGTGAGCGCCTCCTCGCCGTCGAGCGCCTCGGCGACACCGAAACCGGCCCGCTCGAGATTGTAGCGCAGTAAGGTAACAAGAGCGGCCTCGTCCTCGACGATGAGGATGGAGGGCGCGGGGTTCACGATCCATCTCCGCCCGGTTTCGGCGCCGCCGGGTCGGCCGGGAAGCTCGCGGTAATATCCGCCTTGGCCCGGTCGCCCAGGGTACGGGTTCCGTTGACCAGGAAGTTGATCATCTCGGCGATGTTGGTGACATGGTCGCCAATGCGCTCGATGTTCCTGGCCACGAACAGCAGGTGTGTGCACGGCGTGATGTGACGGGGGTCTTCCATCATGTAGGTGAGCAGCTCGCGGAACAGGCTGTTGTAAATCTCGTCGAGTTCCTCGTCGGCGCGCCAGACGGCGATTGCCTTGTCGACATCGCGCTCGATATAGGCGTCGAGCACGTCCTTGATCATGCCCTGGGCGAATTCACCCATCCGCGGCGTGATGGTGTAGACGGGACGAACCGGGTTCATCTGGTTCATGGCGAGGGCGCGTTTGGCGATATTGGCCGCATAATCGCCAATCCGCTCCAGATCGCTCGAAATCTTGAGCGCGGCGGTCGCGGTGCGCAGATCGATGGCCATGGGCTGGCGAAGTGCGAGCAGGCGCATGCCGCGGTGGTCGATCTCGTCTTCAAGCTCGTCGACCCGGTCGTCGTCCTGGACGGTCTGGGCGGCAAGCTCGGTGTCGCGGCGCACCAGGGCCTGAATGGCGTTGGCGAGCTGGGCTTCGACCGCGCCCCCCATGCGCACGATGGTGTTCGACAGCGCGTCGAGCTCATCGTCGTATTTTTTGACCGTATGTTCCTGTGCCATGACGAAATTCCCCGCGGGCCTCGTAAAACGTCCTAGCCGAACCGGCCGGTGATGTAATCCTGGGTCTTCTCTTTATTAGGGCTGGTGAAAATCAGCTCGGTGTCGCCGTACTCGATCAGGTCGCCGAGGTGGAAAAAGGCGGTTTTCTGCGAGACCCTGGCGGCCTGTTGCATGTTGTGGGTGACGATCACGATCGTAAAACGGGTGCGCAGCTCGTCGATCAGCTCTTCGACCCGCGCGGTAGCGATGGGATCGAGCGCAGAACAGGGCTCATCCATCAAAATCACCTCGGGGCTGACGGCGATGGCCCGTGCGATGCACAGGCGCTGCTGCTGGCCTCCGGACAGGCTGGTGCCCGGTTCGGCCATCCGATCCGCCACCTCGTCGAGCAATCCGGCCCGTTTCAGGCTGATCTCGACAATTTCGTCGAGTTCGCTCTTGCTCGCCGCCAGACCATGGATTCTGGGCCCGTAGGCGACATTGTCGTAGATCGACTTGGGAAACGGGTTGGGTTTCTGGAACACCATGCCGATCCGGGCGCGCAACTGCACCACATCGACCGCGGGGGCATAGATATCCTCGCCGTCCAGCACAATCGCGCCGGCGACCCGACAGCCCTCGATGGTGTCGTTCATCCGGTTAAGGCAGCGCAGATAGGTCGATTTCCCGCATCCCGAGGGACCGATCAGCGCCGTCACCCGGTTCGACGGGATATCGAGATCGACGCTGAACAGCGCCTGGGTGTCGTTGTAGAAGACATCGACGCCGCGCGTCGACATCTTCGCGTCCTCGCGCGCGGGTGTCCCGCGCTCTAGGTCGGGCAAAACGCCGGTCGCTTCCTCGGTCATCGTCGTATTCCCGGCTGTGGCTGTGGGCCGCACAGGCGACTGAACCAGTTCCGTAATCGTTTATCTCCCGACAGGCACGATATTTCTACCATCTCTTTTCAAACCGCTTGCGCAAATAGACGGCCAGGGCGTTCATCAGAACGAGAAAGACCAGCAGCACGAGGATGGCGGCGGAGGTCTTTTCGAGAAACGCGCGTTCGGGACGGTCGGCCCATAGGAAGATCTGGACGGGCATCACGGTCGAGGGATCGAACGGGCCGCCGGGCACGTCGACGATGAACGCGACCATGCCGATCATCAGCAGCGGCGCGGTCTCGCCCAGCGCCCGGGCCATACCGATGATCGTGCCGGTCAAGATGCCGGGCATGGCTAGGGGCAGGACATGGTGGAGTACGACCTGGAGGGGCGAGGCACCCAGGCCATGGGCGGCTTCGCGAATCGAAGGGGGAACCGCCTGGATTGCTGCCCGGGTCGCGATGATGATGGTCGGCAGGGTCATGATCATCAGGGTCAGGCCACCGACGATGGGGGCCGAGCGGGGCAGGTGAAAGAGTTGGAGGAAGATGGCGAGGCCGAGCAGGCCAAAGATGATCGAAGGCACCGCCGCCAGATTGTTGATGTTGACCTCGATCAGGTCGGTCCAGCGGTTCTTGGGCGCGAATTCCTCGAGATAGATAGCGGTGGTCACGCCGATCGGGAAGGCGAGGACGAGGGTGATGAGTAGGGTGTAGAACGAGCCGACCACGGCGCCCCAGATACCGGCCATTTCGGGATCGCGCGAATCGCCGTTGGTGAAGAAGCCGATGTTGAACCGGGTTTCGATGGCACTCGATGCGTCGAGCGCGTCGATCCAACCGATTTGTTTGTCGCTGAGCCGGCGGTCGCTCTCGGGAACATCGCGCGGGATATGGCCTTTTACGAACATGTCGAGATCGCCTGAGGCGGCGAGCGACACGGTCTGGTGAGTGCCGATCAGGGAGGGGTCTTCAAGCACGCGACCGCGCAGTTCGAAGCGCGCCGCCTGGCTGACCAGCTTGGCAAGAGCGCGCTTGTCGTTGCGCTTGGTCACGTCGGGGAAGACGCTGACCAAACTCTGCTTGATCAGCTTAGCAAAATTGGCGTTGCCGATAATCGCGGAATTGCCCGTGCCATCGGGATCGAGGATGGCCGGGTCGTAAAAAACCTCTAGCTCAACATGGGTGAGCACGAAGGCCGAGTGACCCTTTACGGTGATGCTGCCGAGCAGGGCGCCCAGCACCGCGAGGGCGAGGATGACCGCAGAGAGGCCGTAGACGCGAAACCGCCACTCGGCGCGATGACGCCGGCGGTTGTGTCGCGCGGCGCGGGCCGAGCGCTGCCAGATTTCCGGCCCTTCGGGGCGATCAGTCATAGCGGTCCCTATATTTGCGCACGACGAAAAGCGCGGCCACGTTGAGCGCAAGCGTAATCAGGAAGAGCGCCAGCCCGAGAGCGAAGGCGGCAAGGGTCTTGGCGCTGTCGAATTCCTGGTCGCCGACCAGCAGGGTTACGATCTGGACAGTGACCGTGGTGACGGCCTCAAGCGGGTTGGCGGTCAGGTTCGCGGCCAGGCCCGCGGCCATGACCACGATCATGGTTTCGCCGATCGCGCGGGAGATCGCCAGCAGGCAGGCGGCGACGATGCCCGGAAGGGCGGCCGGGAGGACGACCCGGATGATGGTTTCCGACTTGGTCGCGCCCATGGCGAGGGAGCCGTCGCGCAGGCCCCGGGGCACGGCGACGATGATGTCGTCGGAGAGCGACGATATGAAGGGGATGATCATGATTCCCATCACCGCGCCGGCGGCGAGCGCGCTTTCGGAGGCGACGTCAAGGCCCAGGGTGACGCCCGCGTCGCGGAGCGCAGGGGCCACGGTGAGCGCGGCGAAGAAGCCGTAGACCACGGTCGGGATGCCGGCCAGAATTTCGAGCGCGGGCTTGACCAGATCGCGCACCCAGGGGCGTGCGTATTCCGCCATGTAAATGGCCGAAAACAGGCCGACGGGCACGGCCACGACCATGGCGATGGCCGTGATCAGCAGGGTGCCGGTAAACAGCGGCACAGCCCCGAACGCCCCGGAGCTGCCGACCTGGTCCTCGCGCAGCGCGGTCTGCGGGCTCCATTGCAGGCCAAACAGGAATTCGTGAACCGGAACGATGGAAAAGAAGCGGATCGATTCGAAGAGCACCGAGAGCACGATGCCGATGGTGGTGAAGATCGATGCGGTCGACGCGATGATGAGCAGGATGCGCACGGTCCGTTCGACCGAGACCCGGGCCCGGAAGGCGGGTGCGATGCGGTGGAAGGCAAAGACGAAGCCGGCGATCCCGAGCGCTAGCCCGACCCCGATAAGGCTCCATTGGGCGAGCGATTGCAGGCGTTCGTAATGGGCGGCGGCGGCCTTGAGTTCCGGCGTGATCTCGCCCGCGACGATGCCCTGCGCGATGTTGCGGACATCGTTCATGAACAGGCCGAGTAGTTCGGGGGCTTGATCCGCCGTGGTGCCGGGCAAGGCGGCGATCACGAGGTTTTCGAGGACGCTATCCTGGAACGCGACCCAGACGATCAGCGTGAACAGGGCAGGCAGGCCGCACCAGAGCGCGACGTAGTAGCCGTAATAGCCGGGCAGCGAATGAAGTGGTTGGCCCACGCTGCGCACGACGGCCCGGGCACGCCGCCGGCCGAGCCAGTAGCCGGCTGTGCAGAGCAGCAAAAGAAGGCCGATCAGCAGAGCAGCGCTCATGGCGCTTGGCCGTTGGGTTGGGTCGGTGACGGTTTCGTGGTTTGTCCTCCCGGGTTCGCTCGGCCCCGCGCTCTATTCGAGCGGCCGAAACGCCCGCGCGCTCTCGCGCATCGCGGCGCGCTCGTCGTCGGGCAGCGGGATCAGGCCGAGGTCCATCAGCAGGCCGTCTTCGCCCCACACGGATTCTTCCGTAAAGATCCGGACGAATTCCTCGATCCCCGGCACCGCACCGATATGGGCGTTCTTGACGTAGAAAAACATCGAGCGCGAGACCGGATAGCTGGCGTCGGCGATGGTTTCGAATTCGGGTTCGACGCCATCGATGAAGCTGCCCTGCATGCGGTCGAGGTTTTGGTCGAGGAAGGAGAAGCCGAAGATGCCGAGCGCGTTGGCGTTAGTCTGCAGCTTCTGGATGATCAGGTTGTCGTTCTCCCCTGCCTCGACGAAGGCGCCGTCCTCGCGGATCGAATGGCAGACCGTCTTGAAGGCGTTTTTGTCGGCGGCCCTGAGCGCAGCAATTTCGGGGAAGCTCGTACATCCGCCCTCCATAGCGAGCTCGACGAAGGCGTCGCGGGTGCCTGAGGTGGGCGGCGGGCCCAGCACCTCGATGGCCGCATCGGGCAGGGCGGGGTCGATCTCGCTCCAGCGCTGATAGGGGTTATCGATCAGCCCGCCGTCCGGGCCCGGCACCTGCTTGGCCAGCGCGAGGAAGATCTGGGCGAGGCTGAAGCCGAGCTGAGGCCCGGCTTTGCTGTTGGCCAGCACGATGCCGTCGAAGCCGATCTTGACCTCGGTGATCGCGGTGACGCCGTTGGCCGCACAGCTCTTGATTTCGCCGGGCTTGATGCGGCGCGAGGAATTTGCGATGTCGGGATCCTCGATCGCAATGCCGGCACAGAACAGCTTGAGCCCGCCGCCCGAGCCGGTGCTCTCGACGACCGGGGTCTTGTGCCCGGTCATGCGCCCAAATTCCTCAGCCACGGCGGCCGAGAAGGGAAACACCGTGGACGATCCGACGATGCGGATCTGGTCGCGCGACGCGGCAAATGCGCCCGTGGGCGCGAGCCCGGCGGTGAGGGCCGCCACGGCCAGGAGAGTGAAAAACCGGTTCATGGAGCCTAGTCCTGGAGCTGTGCGGGCGTCGTTCGGGTAGGTAACGGCGCGCGAAACCTGCGAGATTCAAAGGTTACGTCAGTTTCGTGACAGTTTGATGACAGGCGGGCCAAAAGCGGTGCACGGTTCTAAAAGTGGCCGGCCTGCTATGCAGACTGGCCTTTCACGACGGAGGGTTTCGTCAAGGAATCGCTCTAGAATTTGACCCGGGCGCCGGTGGCGACGACGAGGATGTCCTCGAGGCTGAGCCCGGTGCGTTCGAGCTCGTGGTTGCGCAGCCCGACATAGAAGTTGGTACCGATCTTGGGGACCTTCTGGACGGCTGCCAGACCGTAAGCGGTGCTCTCTTCGCCCGCCGCGCCCTGGTCGTTACTGGTGTAGTAGTCGATCGAAAACGCCGTGGCGCCGAAACGGGTGATTTCATCCGTCAGATAGCCGAGCTTGACGTAATAGAGGTTCCGGTCTTCGCGCGTGGCAAGCTCATCGTCGAACGAATCGCCCGCGTAGGAGACGCTGATATTGGCCCCGAAGGGAAATAGGATCGAGGCCGATGCATTGAGGCGCGCGAAATTCGAGCCGGTCACACTCGCGTCCCGATAGCCCAGTCCCGCCTTGAGCTTGGTCTCGCCATAGGCGGCCCCGTAGCTCAGCCCGAGATCCCACGAGTCGCCATCGCTGTGCGAGGCGGAGAATTTGGCGCCGTAGAATTTCGGCGTGTCGTAGCGGATCCGGTCGGCGCGCCCGCCGCCGTCCATGCTGTCGAAGGAATCGCCGATCTCTATGCCCGAGCTGACCGCGGTCACGGCATTGCGGAACTCCAGGCCGCCGGCCAGGTCCTCGATGTCGACACTGGCGACCACGAGGGTACCCGAGAGGTCAGCCTCGCCGGTGCCGTCCGAGGCGGTTTGGCCCTGGCCGAGCCAGACCCGGCCCAGGTAGGCATGGTCGAAATAGGCCTCGATCTTACGCTCTGAGAGGGTCGAGCCGGTGTTGTCCTCGGTGTCCTGGCCGATCTTGATATCTGAGTTCGAATTGTTCGAGCGGAACTCGAACTCGAACTGGGCGCCCGCGGTGACCTCGCCCAGCTCGGCCTCGCCGATGATCCTAAAGCGGGTCGAGGAGTTATTATTATCCGCGTGGAAGAAGCGCGCTTCCTGGCCGTCGTCGCCGTAGAGCACCGTGCGGTTGACCTGGCCCGAAAGCTCGAGCTTGGCGTTGGTGCCGCCTGAGCGCACGACATCTGGCGCCGCGGCCGCGGCCTGAACCGGCGCGGGCGCGGCGCTTTGGGTGGCTAGAATTTCGAGGGTCTGCTGGTTCGACGTCATCTGCTCTTTCAGGCGGGTCACTTCGCCGATCACCGCCTCGAGCTGCTGGGCGAGGGCTATGTTTTGCGCCTTCAGATCGTTAATTTCGTCTGCCCGTGCGGGCGTGCAAGCCAGCATCAGCACCAGCGCGACCGTACCGGTCACGAGTGTCCAGCTTGAAACCTTGCTGCTTGTCATCCCACCCTCTGCGTATTGCTGCATTTGCAACCGCGAATTTATGTCATCACCGGCAAGTTCTTCCAAATTATCCCCACAGTATCTTCTTGGGCGACAGCCTGATACACGCGCGGCGATCGCAAGCGGGGAGACTCTAGAATCGCTTCGTGACGGTATGCGGTCCGGACAGTGACAGTTTCGTGAGGAAACCGGTACTGGCGGGCCGCCCGGTGCCGGGTGCTCAGTCGGTGGAGTAGATCAGCGCGCCGTCCTCGCCGCTGATCAGGCCCGGGCCGGGCGGGATCTCGCCGGATTCTTCAACCTCGTTTTCGGCCAGCGGGCGCCCGCCGCAGGCGGCGAGGCTGATCAGCGCGGCCAGCAGCAGCGCAGGACCGATGGTCATTGCTCCGATTCGATGGTTGGTCGTATTTATCGTCATCATTCGCCGCCCTCTTTCGGTTCCGGCGCAGGGCGCAGATAGACCGTAAATGTGCTGCCCCGGTCCAGCTCGCTCTCGATGGTCAGGCTGCCGCGATGGCGCGCGATGACATGCTTGACGATGGCCAGCCCCAGCCCGGTGCCACCCAGCTCGCGCGAGCGCGCGGTATCGACGCGGTAGAACCGCTCGGTCAGGCGGGGCCGGTGCTCGCGCGCGATGCCCTCGCCCTCGTTTTCCACAGCAACGCATAGCGCGGCGCCGACGTCCGCGGGCCAACGCAGCTCGGCCGGCGGGGGGCTAGCGCTGCGGCCCGTGACGCGGATCGTGGTGCCCTGGCGGGCGTATTTGACCGCGTTGTCGATCAGGTTGTGAAAAACCTGCGACAGCTCGCGCTCGTCGCCCTGCGCCAGCAGCGGTTCGGTGGGCAGGTCGAGCGTCACGGTCATGCCGCGCTGGTCGGCTTCCCAGGCGACGTCCTTGGCGACGGCTTCCAGCAGGGGTTCGAGAGCGACCCCACCCGCAGGCGTCTCGTGCTCCTTGACCTCGATCCGCGAGAGCGAGAGCAGGTCGTCGACGAGCCGGGCCATGCGCCGGGCATTTTGCTCCATGATGTCGAGGAAGCGCTCTTGCGCCTCGGCATCGCCCTGTGCCGGTCCGCGCAGGGTCTCGATGAAGCCGATCAGGCTGGACAATGGTGTGCGAATCTCGTGACTCGCGTTGGCCACGAAGTCGGCGCGCATCTGCTCGGTGCGCTTGGTCGCGGAGACGTCGTGCAGTGTAAGAAGGGTTGCCCCCTCGTCGCGCTCGCGCTGTGGGCCGGGCTCGATGTGGGCAACAAAATCGCGCTCGACGGGTTCGGCAAGGGAGAACTCGACGGTCTGTCCCTTGCCCGACGCGAGCGCCGTATCGAGCGCGCCGAGCACGGCGGGGTTACGCACCGCGGTGGCGAGATCGCGGCCTGCGAGCGGGCTGCCGAACAGCTCCGTGGCGGCGTGGTTCGCCCGCTCGATACGGCGCTCGTTGTCGATCAGGAAGAGAGGGTCGGGCAGGCCGTCGAGCACGCGGCCGATCTCGCGCGCCTCGTCCTCGAGCCGGCGGACCCGCTTGGTGCGGCTGCGGTTGAGCCGGTCGAGCCCGTGGGCTAGCTCGCGCGCCAGCGAGGAAACGCGAAAGCGCGGCGGGGCGGCGTCGTCACGTTGGAGCAATTCGTCGAGATAATCGCCCAGCGCGTCGAGGTCGGCCTGGCGGATCAGCATGGCGGCGAAGCTGAGAAAGGCAATTGCGAGCACCGCGACCAACGCGATCATCGCTCCGACATGGCCCAACGCGGCGAGCACCGCGAAGGGCACCGTGCCGGGCAGGGTGATGGCTAGTGCCGGGGCAATCGCCCGGCTGATGTGAAGCGGTTCGCGTGCCATGAGCCGCCGTTCAAGTGGCTTAGTTGAAGGGGCCCTAAAAAAGCCTCTCGCGCGCGCGACGTCAAGTGGAACGCTGCGCTCGCCCCGGCCCATTTGCGGCGATATCGACCGGCAGCGCGGGCTCAAACCCTGTGCTACGGTGGCACCATGATGGAGCAGCGCGAGCAGG
This sequence comes from Alphaproteobacteria bacterium, assembly GCA_963694715.1. Lineage (GTDB taxonomy): Bacteria > Pseudomonadota > Alphaproteobacteria > UBA828 > JAPUJA01 > CAVOEB01. Next base: position 45,753 of record CAVOEB010000011.1, read on the forward strand.
CCGAGCGGAGCGAGACGGCGCCTCCGGAGCCCGAGGTTTCCGACGTGGGCGTGCCCGCCCCGGCGCCTTCGGGGGCGAAGAAGCCGGTGGCGACAACGCCGATGTTCGCCCAGTATTCCGAGATCAAGGGGGCTCACCCCGAGCATCTCCTGTTCTACCGGATGGGCGATTTCTACGAGCTGTTCTTCGACGACGCGGTGGCCGCGGCGGCCGCGCTCGACATCACGCTGACCAAACGGGGCAAGCAGGGCGGCGCGGACATACCCATGTGCGGCGTGCCCGTGCGCTCCCACGAGAGCTATTTGCAGCGACTGATCCGGCGCGGCTTCAAGGTGGCGATCTGCGAGCAGGTCGAAAATCCGGCGGAGGCGAAGAAGCGTGGCGCGAAGGCGCTGGTGCGGCGCGAAGTGGTCCGTGTCATTACGCCGGGCACGTTGACCGAAGACGCGCTGCTCGAATCCCGTGCGCCCAACTATCTCGTCGCCATCGCCCGCGTGCAGGACGAGACCGCGCTGGCCTGGCTCGATATGTCGACCGGCGCGTTTGAGGCCGCGGAGCTGGCACGGAACGGCCTCGGCGCCGAGCTCGCGCGCCTCACACCCGGCGAGATCCTGCTCTCGGAGCGGCTCGTCGAGGAGCCTGACCTGTTCGAGTGCCTGGCCGAGTGGAAGAATGTGCTCACGTTGCTGCCCGCGGCGCGCTTCGACAGCGGCCGTGCCGAGCGCCGGCTGTGCGAGTTGTTCCACGTCGCCGCGCTCGACGCCTTTGGCGCCTTTTCGCGCGCCTCGCTCGCCGCCTGCGGCGCGCTGGTCGATTACCTCGCGCTGACGCAAAAAGGCAAGCGTCCTCACCTCGCCCCGCCGCGCCTGCTCGCCGTGGGCGCGACGCTCGCCATCGACGCGGCGACCCGGCGCAACCTCGAACTGACCACCTCGCTCTCGGGCGAGCGCTCGGGCTCGTTACTCGGCGTCATCGACCGCACCGTGACCGGCGCCGGCGGGCGCTTGTTGCTGGCCCGCCTCGCCTCACCGCTGACGGATGCGGTTGCTATCAACGCGCGGCTCGACGGGGTAGCCTTCTTCGCCGACGCACCGGGTTTGCGCGATCATTTGCGCGCGGCGCTCAAACGCATCCCGGACATCGAGCGCTCGCTCTCGCGCCTCACGGTGGGCCGGGGCGGACCGCGCGACCTGGCGGCGATCCGCGACGGGCTCGCCGACGTGCCCGACTTGCGCGCGCTGGTCGAGACGGCGGAAGCGCCGCTGGGCCCACCCGAGACGGTGGTGGCGTCGCTCGGCGCGCTCGGCCAGCACGGCCCGCTGACCGAGCGGCTCGCGGCGGCGCTGGTCGCCGAGCCGGGCCTGCTCGCGCGCGATGGCGATTTCATCGCCAAGGAGTATGCACCGGCACTCAAGGAGCTGCTGAGCTTGCGCGACGGAGGGCGGCGCTTCGTCCTCGAACTTGAAGCGCTCTACCGTGAAAAAACCGAAAACGCCAAGCTCAAGATCAAGTTCAACAAGGTCCTGGGTTATTTCATCGAAGTTGGAACCAGTCACATCGAAGCGATGGGTGAACCCTTCATTCACCGCCAGACCCTGGGTTCGGCGGTGCGCTACACGACCGTCGAGCTGGGCGAGCTTGAAGACCGCATCCGCTCGGCGGGCGAGAAGGCGCTGGCGCTGGAGCTCGAGCTGTTCGCCGATCTCGTCGGCGAGGTGACGGCGCTGGCCGAGGAGATCGCGCGCGCGGCGCGCTCGCTGGCCGAGCTCGATGTCGGCGCGGCGCTGGCCGAGCTTGCGGTGGTGCGCAACTATGCTCGCCCGCGCGTCGACGACAGCCTGGCGTTCGCCGTCGAGAATGGCCGCCACCCCGTGGTCGAGGCGATCGGCCTGGCCCCGCAGGACGCGTTCGTCGCCAACGACGCCGAGCTCGGCGAGTCCAGCCGGTTGTGGCTGCTTACGGGGCCCAACATGGCGGGTAAGAGCACCTTCCTGCGTCAGAACGCGCTGATCGCGGTACTCGCCCAGAGCGGCAGCTTCGTGCCCGCGAGCGCCGCCCATCTCGGCGTCGTGGACCGCCTGTTCAGCCGGGTCGGTGCTGCGGACGATCTCGCGCGCGGGCGCTCGACCTTCATGGTCGAGATGATCGAGACCGCCGCGATCCTCAACCAGGCGAGCCCGCGCTCGCTGGTGATCCTGGACGAAATCGGGCGCGGCACGGCGACCTTTGACGGGCTCTCAATCGCCTGGGCGACGCTCGAACATCTGCACGAGGTCAACTTTTGCCGTGCGCTGTTCGCAACCCACTATCACGAGCTTACCGCCCTAGCCACCTCGCTCGACGCGCTCGCCTGCCGCTCCATGCGGGTCAAGGAATGGAAGGGCGACGTGGTCTTCCTGCACGAAGTGGCCGCCGGCAAGGCAGACCGCTCCTATGGCATCCATGTGGGTCGCCTCGCGGGCCTGCCCGATGCCGTGGTCGGGCGTGCGGAAGAGGTGCTGACTTCGCTCGAAAGTGGCGAGCAGGCGGGCCGCCTGACCGCCCTGGCCGACGATCTGCCGTTATTTTCCAGTGCGCCGCGCCCCCGGGCGGCGGAGCCGCGTGGCTCGCCGCCCGCCGAGGCACTGTTGGCCGAAATCAACGCCGACGAACTCAGCCCGCGCGAGGCGCTGGACTTGATTTATCGCCTTAAGGCGCTGCTCGCGGAGGGCGACGCCCCGAAAGGTTAGAGCAATTTAAAGGCGGTCGGACGATGATCCAGGACATACGCTGATAAATGACCGTGTAATTAGATGATTCTCAGCGTACCGATGCTCGGCTCAAATGCCTGAAAGCAGATATCCGACGAAGCTTCCGTCACGTCCGCTTGTAGCCATGTCCAGACATTCGGAGCAGTGTCGGAAATCATCTTGACGGCACAGGATGGGCCGAAACGCGGGGTCTCCCGGACAGCTTGTATCAGTTCCGTCGAATATTTTCTCACCCCCTTATCAGCACGTTGAAAGCAATGCACAATGCAGTGATTGCAAACCCTGACTGGGAGAAAAACTATAATGACGGCCAGGCGGCCCGCATTTGCGGGCTGGCGAAATTAGGATGATTCCACCGCAGAGAATTTCGCACTATGCTCGTGGCCATCATGGTGTTGCTGTTCAAAAGCCATCTCGATTCGCCCGAGGACTGGGGCGCGGCTCTGGCCGAGATCGCGCCGGATCTCGAGGTCCGCGTCTGGCCCGAGACCGGCCCGGTCGAGGAGATCGCCTATGCGCTGGTCTGGGAGCCGGGCGCGGGCGAGCTGGCGCGCTATCCCAATTTGAAACTGATCGCCTCGCTGGGCGCGGGCGTCGATCACCTGCTGACCGATCCCGAGCTGCCCGTGGACGTGCCGATCACGCGCATGGTCGATACTCAACTCACGGCCATGATGAGCGAATATTCGCTGCTCTATACCTTGCGCTTTCACCGCCGGGTCGAGGACTACGAGGCGCAACAGCGCGCCCACGACTGGACGGTCCTGTCTCAGCCGCTTGCGGGCGAGCGCACCGTCGGCATCCTGGGGTTGGGCGAGCTGGGCAGCGACCTGGCCGGGAAGCTGCTGCCGCTGGGCTTTAAGGTCGCAGGCTGGAGTAAGAGCCTTAAATCAATCGCGGGCGTCGAAAGCTTCCACGGCCCGGACAGGCTGGCGCCGTTCCTGGCCAAGAGCGACATTCTCATCTGCCTGCTGCCGCGCACGCCCGAGACGGCGGGCATCCTGAACCGGAAAACCCTGGGACAATTGCCCAGGGGCGCCTACCTGATCAACGTCGCGCGCGGCGACCACCTGATCGAGGAGGATCTCAGTCCGCTGATCGAGACTGGCCAACTGGCGGGCGCCGCACTCGACGTCTTTCGCACCGAGCCGCTGCCCGACGAGCATCCGTTCTGGGATCACCCGAAAATCCAGGTCACGCCCCACGCGGCGGGCATCGCAACGCCCTGGTCGGGCGCGCCCCAGGTGGTCGAGAATATCCGCCGCGTCGAGGCGGGCGAGCCGCTGATCAACCGGGTCGATCCCGCCAAGGGTTACTAGAAAACGAGAGCCGGAACCGATGCTAGACAGCCTGGGTCAGGTGCTTCCCGCCGCGGCCGCGCAGTTCGGCGATAAGACCGCGCTGATCGTCGATGAACGGCGCTTTTCGTTCGCCGCGCTCGACAATCTGGCCGACCGGCTGGCCGGCGGGCTTGCCGGGATCGGGGTGGGCCCGGGCGATCGGGTGACGATCTACGCGGCGAATTCCTGGGAGTGGATCGTGAGCTACTATGCGGTGCCGAAGCTGGGCGCCGTGCTCAACCCGATTAACGTCATGCTGACGCCCGACGAGGTCGCCTATGTGGCGAACGACTGCGGCGCCAAGGTGATCCTGGCCTCGAAGGACAAAGGCGAAGGCATCCTCGACATCAAGGAGCAGACCGGAGTTCGCGAGCTTATCCTGTTCGGCGACGATCTGCCCCCGGGCGTTACGGCGTTCAACGCCCTGATCGAGCGGCCCGCGCCGGGGTTGACGCCCGCGCCGGTCGCGCCCGATGACCTCTCGACCATCTGCTATACCTCGGGCACCACGGGGCATCCCAAGGGCGCGATGCTCTCCCACCGGGCGGTGATCTACAACACGGCGATGACGGCGACCATGCATGTCCGCACGGCGGTCGATTCGGTCGTCTCGGCGCTGCCTTGCGCCCACGTTTACGGCAATGTCGTGATGAACGGCTGTTTCCTCTATGGCATGACCCTGGTGCTTCATCCGGTGTTCGACGCGGCTGCGATGCTGGCCTCGATTCAGGAACACCGGGTCACCATGTTCGAGGGCGTGCCGACGATGTTTCTCTACATGCTGGCGGATCCAGGGTTTGATGATTACGACCTCTCTTCGCTGGTCAAGTGTACCGTCGGCGGCCAGACCATGGCGGTCGCCAAGATGGAAGAAGTCGAAGAGCGCTTCGGCTGTCCGCTGATCGAGCTATGGGGCATGACCGAGCTCGCCGGGCTGGGCACCACCTTTTCGCCCTACGGGCCGAGGCTGCACGGCTCGATCGGCGTCGCGCTTCCGGGCGTCGAATGCCGCATCGCGGCCATCGACGACGCGGCAACGACGCTGGCACCTGGCGAGGAGGGCGAGTTCATGGTCCGGGGCCCGATTGTCATGGACGGCTATTACAACAACGAGCAGGGCACCCGGGAGACCATCGAGCCCGACGGCTGGCTGCATACCGGCGACGTCGCCACGATGGACGAGGCGGGCCGTGTCTTCATCGTCGACCGCAAGAAGGACATGATCCTGAGCGCCGGCTACAACGTCTATCCCGCCGAAATCGAGCGGGTCATCGCCAGCCACCCCGCGGTCGCGCTGGTCGGGGCAGGCCCGCAGGCCCACGAGGCCAAGGGCGAGACCGCCAAGGCCTATGTGGTGCTCAAGGAGGGTGCGTCCTGCTCGGCGGACGAGATCATCGCCCATTGCCGCGAGAGCCTGGCCGCCTACAAGGTGCCGCGCGCCGTACAGTTCGTTGCCGACCTGCCCAAGACCAGTACGGGCAAGATCATGCGCCGCAAGCTCAAGACCCTGGACGAGTAAGGCGCAACCGGTTCAGGCGGCTTCGATCCCGAAACGGGTTTCCGCGAGAATTGTGCTCGAGATTTCGAGGCTGGTCTCACCGATCCAACGGCTTGATGAACCTTCCGCGCCCGCCGCGCCGAGATCAATGCCGTCGCGCATCACGCGCCAGGGTTTCGCGCGATCGAGTTGTGCGATGCGAAAGCTCGTGCGCTCAAGCGGCCCGGCACCGGGCTCGATGACGAGGGTAAGGCGTTCGTCCGCGGCGTCGAAGGCGGCCCGGCGCACGAGGACAGCGGGAAAGTCGATACCCTCGACGGTGGGTTCCGAAAAATGGGCCTCGTCCCACGGCTCGTTGTAGAGCCGCCAGAGGCCGTCCGCCACGTTGAGCCGCGCCCAGGGCAGGAGCGCGTTGCCGATCAGGCAGGTGACGTAGTTGTCGGTGCCCATGGCGTCGTTGCGCGGGTAATAGAAGCAACCCTCGCGCCGGTCGGGGGCAAATTGCTTCTCCGCATAGGCGAGCATGCCGGAAAGCGTTTCCGCGTCGCCCATCTCGGAGGCCGCCAGCGCCATCAACCCGAAGGTCTGCACGCCGAGCATGATGGGATCGACCGCAAGATCGCCGACCTCGCTGTCGGGCGAGCGGTTGTAGGCCGTGTCGTCGACGCCCAGCGTGCCGTCGGGCATGGGCCGGACCAGCCGTTTACGCACGTTGGGATAGACGCTTTCGGTGTAGTCGGGTTTCCAGGGATGCATCATGGCGCACCACCAGGCGTCGGTCAGCCCGCCCTCGAGGACCTCCTCCTGGCGCACGGAGATATAGACGGGCAGCTCCTCGCAGCAGGTCGAGGTGAAGAGCTTGGAGCGCTTCGTCCAGGCCTCTTCGAAGCGCCGGGTGAGAAAGGGCGCGATCTCGGTGCCGTGGACGTGGTCGTGGTGGTGAAAGCCCAGCAGCGGGGTCTGGTTGCAGACCACGAAGATGGCGTTGGGCTCGCATTCGCAGCCGAGATAGTCGTTGCGTTCAAACTCCTTGAGGATCGCCTGGCCCAGGCTCTTGTGGTCGTAGGCGAAGGTTTCGGGCCCGACGCCGCGAAAGACCGGCTTGAACTCAAAGGAGAGCGAGCCGGGCCGGTTGTAGCGCCCGGTGCGGTAGAGCATCTCGTAAAGTCCGACCATCTTGAACAGGTGGCCGCTATACATAACGTTCTGGCGCACCACCGGGTCGAGCCAGCCTTCGCCCAACTCTTCGAGGTCGGGGTCGAAGACCTTGCTGCCACGCGACGCGGTCTCCCAGTAGCCCCAGACGTCGAAACGCAGCATTTTCTCGATCAGCTTTTCGAAGATGTCTTGGTAAAGCTCGCGCCAGGCAGGCGTTCGGTGGAACTGCGCGGCGCCAACCGCGTAACTCATCATGGCGAGCTGGTAGCGCAGCGCGTCGTCGCCCTCCTGGCCCGGCTCGAAGGTGCCCATATGGGCCCAGTCGCCAGGAATTTGGTCGGCGAGGCGCACAATATGGCGCAAGTGCGCGATCTGCTCGTCGTCGAGCCGTTGCTCGTCGTCGCGGGCGTTGCGCCGTGAAACTGCAGCGCTCTCCGCTTTGTTTTGGACCATTGTTCCGCTCCCCTGATCAAACGGTTCGTCATGCTAGCAGCCGGTCGGCGACCCGGCAAACGGGACCCCCCAAATCGATAGGTGACCGCGCAAGCGGTCTCGGCTATGAATCGGAGAGGGAGAGACGCAGCGCAATCGCCGTTCAGGGAGACGAAGTTCATGGTCGAACGTTATTTTCCGTTGGAAGAATACGAGGGCCGATGGGCTAAGGTCGAGGCCGAGATGAAGAAGAAGGGCCTCGATTCGGCCATCGTCTGGAGCCGCTCGGCGGGCACCTACGACCGCTGCGGTGATGCGCTTTATCTGGCCAATTTCTATTCTACCAACTCGGGCTGCCAGCCCGATTCGACCAAGCATCACGGCATCGGCTTTACCGCGGTGCTGCTGAAAGTGGGCGAAGAGCCGGAACTGATCTGCGA
>CAVOEB010000012.1:0-52500 GCA_963694715.1 Alphaproteobacteria bacterium
GATCGGCAAGTACCACCCTCATGGCGATGTCGCGGTTTACGACACCCTGGTCCGGCTCGCCCAGGATTTTGCGGTGCGCTATCCGCTGGTTTCGGGGCAGGGAAATTTCGGCAATATCGACGGTGATAACCCCGCGGCCATGCGCTACACCGAGGCCCGCATGACCGAGATCGCCGAAGCGCTGCTCGACGGCATCGACGAGGACGCGGTCGACCTTCGCCCGACCTACGACGGAAGCGAGGAAGAGCCCGCGGTGCTGCCGGCCAGTTTTCCCAACCTGTTGGCCAATGGCGCGACGGGTATCGCGGTGGGCATGGCGACGAGCATCCCGCCGCATAATCTGGGCGAGTTGTGCGACGCACTCATCCACCTGATCAAGCATCGCTCGGCGGAGACGGCCGAACTCCTGAACTTCATCAAGGGGCCAGATTTTCCTACCGGCGGGATTCTTGCCGAACCGGCCACGAGCATTGCCGAGGCGTACGATACCGGGCGCGGTGGATTCCGGGTGCGGGCCCGTTGGGAGGTCGAGAAGACCGGGCGCGGTCAATACCAGATAATCGTGACCGAAATGCCCTACCAGGTGCCTAAGGCCCGCCTGGTTGAAAAAATCGCCGAGCTGATGGCTGCGCGCAAGCTGCCCCAACTGGCCGACATCCGCGATGAATCGACCGACGAGGTGCGCCTCGTGCTCGAGCCGCGCAGCCGCACGATCGATCCCGCGACCCTGATGGAGTCGCTCTTTCGCCAGACTGACCTGGAAACCCGGATCTCTCTCAACATGACCGTGCTAGACGCCGCCAACACGCCGCGCGTGATGACGCTGCGCGAGGTGTTGCACGCCTTTCTCGATCACCGGCGCAATGTCCTGTTGCGCCGGACGGCCCACCGGCTGGAGCGGATCGCGGCGCGGCTCGAGGTGCTCGAAGGCTATCTCATCGCCTATCTGAATCTCGATCTCGTGATCAAGATCGTCCGCACCGAGGACGAACCCAAGCCGGTCATGATGAAGCGCCTCAAGCTGAACGAGGTTCAGGCCGAGGCGATTTTGAATATGCGGCTGCGCGCCTTGCGCAAGCTCGAAGAGGAGGCGATTGCAGCCGAGCGCGACCGTTTGACGGCCGAGCAAAAGGCCCTCAAGGCCCTGTCGGACAGCGAAGTGCGCCAATGGACGGTGGTACGCAAGCAGACCGAAGAGATTCGCGAGCGTTTCGGAAGCAAAACTGAGCTTGGCCGCCGGCGCACCACGATTGGGCCGGCGCCCAGCGCGGACGTAGTTCCCCTGGACGCCTTTATCGAGCGCGAGCCTATTACCGTGATTTGCTCCCAGAAGGGCTGGATTCGTACCTTGAAGGGCCATATCGAGGATGGCGCGGAGATCAAGTACAAGGAGGGAGACCGTGAGCGCTTCCGTTGCCACGCCGAATCCACCGATAAGCTCATCTTGTTCGCCACCAACGGGCGGTTTTATACGCTGGGGTGCGGCCGCCTGCCGGGCGGACGGGGCTTCGGCGAGCCGGTTCGCCTGCTTGTCGAATTGGACAACGAGCACGATGTCTCCGCCCTGTTCGTGCACAAGCCGGGTCGCGTCCTGCTGATCGCCTCAAGCGACGGCCGGGGCTTCCTGATCGAGGAGGACGGCGTCGTCGCCCAGACCCGTCAGGGCAAGCAGGCGCTCAACCTGGCGCCCGACGCCGAGGCGACGGTGTGTCGTGTCGCCGAAGGTGATCATGTCGCCGTGCTCGGCGAAAACCGCAAACTCATGGTGTTTGCGCGCGACGAGTTGCCGACCATGACGCGCGGGCGCGGGGTGATTTTGCAACGCTATAAAGACGCCGGCCTCGCCGATGCGAAGATCTTCGATTTGAAGGAAGGCCTGACCTGGCGTACCGGTTCTGGTGTCCGCAGCGAAACTGACCTGCGGGCGTGGATCGGCAAGCGCGGTGCCGCCGGACAGCTGGCGCCGAAGGGCTTTCCGAAGTCCAACCGGTTCGGCTGATGCGCGCCCTCGTGTGACCCCGGCACTCGACGGTCCATGATACGGAGGATGCCATCCTGATCAGCGTTGCCGGCTTCGTGCGCGCCGTCGACCGGCTCAACGACGTGATCGGCCGCGCCGTCTCGTGGCTCACCCTTGCGTTGGTCCTGGTCACCTTTGCCAGCGTCGTGTTGCGCTACGGCTTTTCGCTGGGCTGGATCTGGCTCCAGGAATCCTACATCTGGCTGCACGGCATCGTGTTCATGCTGGGCGCCGGCTATACCCTGCTTCACGGCGGTCACGTTCGGGTCGATTTGATCTACCGAGGGGCGGGCCTGCGCTACAAGGCGTGGGTCGATTTGTGCGGCGTCCTCTTGCTGCTGCTGCCCATGATTATCGTGTTGGCCTGGTTCAGCTGGTCTTATGTCATCGATTCCTGGATCTATCTCGAAGGTTCACCCACAACGGGTGGTTTGCCCGGCCTGTTCCTGCTCAAGACGGTGCTGCTCGTCTTCTGCGCTCTCGTGGGTCTGCAGGGTCTGGCCCTGGCCGGTCGGAGCCTGCTTGCGCTGCGTGGCCGTGGCGGCGCGAGCACGGTAACGCCCGACGATGGGGCGCGATCCCGATGATCGGCGAAATTCTCAGCTTGTTGATGTTCGCCGTGACCTGCGGCGTGCTTATTCTGGGCTTCCCCGTGGTCTTCACCCTGGCAGGCATGGCACTTGTATTCGCCGGGATCGGCGTCGCTCTAGACGTTTTCGATTTCCAGTTCCTGGGCGGGCTGACGTCGCGCTATTTTGGCATCATGCAACGCGAGGTGCTGGTCGCCGTACCGCTGTTCGTGTTCATGGGGGTGACCCTCGAACGCTCGAGAATCGCCGAACAACTGCTGCACACCATGGCGTTGCTGTTTGGTCGACTGCGCGGCGGGTTGGGCTTTTCGGTCATAGCCGTAGGCGCGGTGCTCGCCGCCTCGACGGGCATTGTCGGGGCCACGGTGGTGACCATGGGTCTGCTCAGCCTGCCGGTCATGCTCAAGGCGGGCTACGACCCGAAGCTAGCGACCGGAACGATCTGCGCCGCCGGCACGCTGGGCCAGATAATTCCGCCCTCGATCGTGCTGATTTTGCTGAGCGATATTCTTCAGGGTGCCAACAGCCAGGCCCAGATCGCGCTCGGCAACTGGATGGCCGAGCCCATATCGGTGACCGATCTGTTCGCCGGGGCGTTCCTGCCCGGCCTGGTGCTGGTCACGCTCTACGCCGCCTGGCAGGTGGTCATGGCGGTGGTCAAGCCCAGCTCTTCGCCAACGGTCCACGATCCCGTCGCGCGTCGTGAACTGCCGCGGCGCGTCGTGCAGTCCATGTTGCCCCCCCTGGTTCTGATGGTCCTCGTGCTGGGCTCGATCCTGGCGGGCGTCGCGACGCCGACGGAATCGGCCTCCGTGGGCGCCGTGGGTGCACTGCTGCTGGCGTTGATCCGCGGCCGGCTGAATCGCGACGTCTTGCGCGACATCATGCGCACCACGCTCTCCATGTCGTCGATGGTGTTCTTGATCCTGCTCGGGGCATCGGCCTTCTCGCTCGTCTTCCGGGGCTTCGGTGGCGATCAATTTATCGCCGACCTGCTGCACGCGATGCCCGGCGGGGTGGTCGGGGCGATGCTCGTCGTCATGGCGCTGATGTTCGTGCTGGGCTTCTTCCTTGATTTCATCGAGATTATTTTTATCGTCGTGCCCGTGGTTGGCCCGGTGCTGATCATGATGGGGCTCGATCCAATCTGGATCGGCGTGATGATCGCGGTCAACCTGCAAACGAGCTTCCTTACCCCGCCGTTCGGCTTTGCCCTGTTCTACCTGCGCGGCGTTGCCCCGCCCGAGGTGCGCACCGTCGACATCTATCGCGGGGTTATCCCGTTCGTAGCGATTCAGCTGGGCGTGCTGGGATTGCTCGCCTTGTTCCCATCGCTGGTCACCTGGCTGCCGCACGTGCTGTTCGGTAATTGACGGCGCACCCCGTCTAGCCCGGCCAGTTGTAGGGCAGACCGCGAGCCGAGAGCATGGCGTGTTCCGAAATATCGGACCAGCCCATATGTTCCTGACGGAACGCGTTGAGGCTGGAAAAAATCTCGGCGCTTTCGGCGTCCGATGCGGTGAGGTCGGCCAAAACCTCGCCGGAAAGCTGGCCCAACGCGGTGAGCGTATCGTCGGAGAAGGGGCGAAGCTCGACGCCATGCTGGTTAACCAGCGTATTGAGCGCCAGCCCGTTGCGGCTGACAAACTCGCTAAGTACGAGCTGATTGACCTGAGTGGCGACGCCTTCGACGATGGCCTTGAGGTCGTCGCTCAACGCGTTCCAGGCTTCGAGGTTGATGAAGCAGTCGAGGCAGGTCGCAGGCTCGTGCCAGCCGGGATAGTAGTAGTAGCGGGCATTCCGGTAGAGCCCGAGCGCCAGGTCGTTATACGGGCCGACGAATTCGGTCGCGTCGATCCGGCCGGACTGAAGCGCGGGGAGAATTTCGCCCAGCGGCAGGTTGTCGGGGGTGGCGCCGGCGGCGCGCAGCACCTCGCCGCCTAGACCCGGGATGCGCATTTTCAAGCCGCCAAAATCGTCGATCGAGTTGATCTCGCGATTGAACCAGCCGCCCATCTGCACGCCCGTGTTGCCGCAGGGAAAGAATTTGCAATTGAGCTGAGCGTAAAGCTTGTCGGCGAGTTCCTGGCCGCCGCCGAACTGGAACCAGGCGTTTTGCTCCTGCGCCGTAGGGCCGAAGGGTATGGCGGCCAGATACTGCAGCGCCGTGAGCTTGCCTTTCCAATAATAGGGTGCGCCGTGGCCAACTTGGGCAGTGCCCTTCGATACCGCGTCCATCGCCTCGAACGCGGGAACCAATTCGCCGGCGGCATAGACTTGAATGCTGAGCCGGCCGTCCGATTCGGCCTCGATACGGCGTGCGAACAGGGTCGCCGCCGTACCTGCGCCGGGAAAATTGGGCAGCCACGCGGTGACCATACGCCAGCGGATTTTGTCCTTGGCCAGCGCGGGTGTACCGAAACCGGCGGCAAGCGCCGTGGCTCCGGCGCCACCGGCGGCCGCCTTGAGGAAGCTCCGCCGTTTGATGGGGGTCGAGCGAGTCATGGGTCCCTCTTCGTCGTGGCCTCGGGTTCAGTCCTGCCGTTGCCAGTGGCCATCGCGCAAAACCTCAAAGGGGCGGAAGCGGTCCTTGTAGGCCATCTTGGGGCTGTTTGCGATCCAGTAGCCAAGATAGACGTAGGGCAGCCCAAGCCGCTTAGCCTGATGAATATGCCACAGGATGGCGAAGGTGCCCGGGCTGCGATGGGACTCGTCGGGCTCGAAGAACTCGTAGACCGCGGAGAGACCGTCACCCAGCTGGTCGGTGAGCGAGGCGGCGATAGTTTTTCCCGCGCCGTCGCGAAATTCGACCAAGCGCGTATCGATCGGCGAATCCTCGATCATTGCGCGGTACTCGGCAAAATCCATGGACGCCATATCGCCTTCGGCGTGGCGTGCGTCCTGATAGCGCCGGAACAGGTCAAAATGGTGCACCCGCGCGGCGAGCGGAGCCTCGACGACGGTCAGATCGGCGTTGCGCCGTTCATTGCGCCGGAACGTACCGTTCGAGTGGAAGTCACGCGCAATCACTCGGATCGGGAGGCAGGCCTGACAGTTGGCGCAGGCAGGCCGGTAAACGAAATCGCGGACGCGGCGAAACCCGGCCTGGGCCAGCCGGTCGTGTTGGGCCGGCGCGTCGCCTTCGAGATGGGCGATAATCTTACGCTCGGCGCGGTCGGGCAGATAGGGGCAGGGTTGAGCTTGTGTGACGTAGAAAAAATCTGCATCCGGCGCGAGGCGAAACGACCCGTCGTCGGTGCCTAAAAGGTCGTTCGGACGAGACTTCGTATCTTTCAGCATCAGTTCGCGGACCGGATCAAGCTTACCAGAGGTCATAATACCACGGCGCGAACAGCAAAACCCAATCCAGAGAAAAAGGATCAGAGGCGTGCCGACGCGCAGAGAATCCGTGAATCGATAGTCTCCCGGCGTCGTGACCAGCAGGTTGGTAAGATAACCGATCGGGGTTGCCGACAATGAAGGCACCGGCAGCCGCGCCGCCGATGATGACGAGTTCGAAGGGCTGGGTGAGCACCTCGATGTGCCCGCCCATCATGATAAGGCCGCCGAAAACGCAGACGACGACGGTGATGGCGCCGATGATCAGTAGCATCTATTCCGTTTCCAACCTGGAGCGCTGCGTCGTGGTCCATGCCGGATCCTTGGGCCGAACCTGAAAAAATTAGGCCAATTGCGGTGAATAAACCGTTAATCGCAGGCGCTGCGTAGGGTGGGAGAAAAGCCGTTTAGCGGCGGGTTTCGGCCCAGTCGAGCAGGTCTGCGACGACCCGCTTAAGCACCGCAACCAGGGCCGCAGCACGTTCGGCATCGAAGCGCGCGGGCGCAGCCTCGTCGAGGTAAGCGGCCTGGGCAAGTTCGAGCTGGACGACGTGCACGCCCTTCTCGGGCTTGCCGTAATGGAGTGTGATATGGCCACCCGTAAAGCGTCCGTCGCACACCGCGTCGAAGCCATCCGCCCGGTCCAGCAGCCCAAACAGGCTCTCGTACAGACCAGAATCGGCGGATCGGCCCTCGGCGGTGCCGAGATTGAGGTCGGGCAGGATACCCTCGAAGAAGCGCGGCAGGACGGATTTTATGGAATGGCCGTCGAGCACGACGGCAATACCGAAACGCTCGGTTAGTGCGGCGATCTCCGCGGCTAGCCGGTCGTGGTAGGGCTGCCAGTACTGCGCGAGACGCGCCGTGATCTCGTCCGTGCCGGGCGCCTCACCGTCGGCGTAAAGGAGATGGTGCTCGAAGTCGGTGCTCGGGCAGACCCCCGTGTTGTCGGCGCCGGGATAGAGTGCCGTGTTTTCGGGCGCGCGATTGAGGTCGACGACGTAGCGCGAATGGGTTGCGACGAGGAGCCCGGCGCCCAGGGCCGGGGCGAAGCCGTAAAGCCGGTCGACATGCCAGTCGGTATCGGGCAGGGAGCGCGCCCGTACCGTCATGCGAGTCGCCAATTCATCGGGCAGATGAGTTCCCGCGTGGGGCACATCGATCAGGAGAGGCGTGCGTCCGGGGGTGAAGCGAAAGAGCTCCATGGCGTCAATCCGTTGGGGCGGGCTGCAGCAGGAGCCGAGCGGCGACGTCGATATCCTCGCGGACCATGGTCAGCGGGATCGTGGCACCGGCGTGCCAGAGCGCGACGAGATCGTCGTAATGGGCCGAGAAGGGGTTACCCGACTGGCCAGTGTTCTGCATTACGTATGAGGGCGCGCCGGGCGCCAGATCATAGATCGCGCGATAGCCGGGCCCCGCGGTCTGGGCGTAAGGCGCAGCCCCCTTGGCCGTGTAGCTTGCGGCGTTGATCGTGTAGCTGCCGCCGTCGGTTGCAAACTCGCGGCCAGTCAAGCTGCTTACCACAGGTAGACGGGAAAAGATTTTGTGGTTGAGCGCAAGCCGGTGAACCTCGCCCCAACGCCAGGCGGCGGGGTTACCGCCGTGGCTTGTGGCTAACTCCGTCAGGGCCGCTTCGAGCGCGGTGTCGGCCAGGTTGGCGCAATCCTCCAGCCGTTCGGTCGTGACGTCGTCGCAAAACGGCGAGCCGCCGGTCATGGCGTTGAGGCTCAAGGTCGCCCGTATACCCGCGAAATCGTCGTAGAGCGGACCCAGCTCGTCGGCCAGCAGGGCGCGTAAAAAGGCACGCTGCCAGGCGGCGAAGATCAGCGGCTCGGGCCGTTCCGCAGCCATCGCGTAGTCCCAACCGCTCAACAGGTCGACGGCGGATTGGGCGCGCGGCGATCCCGGATGCGCCTGTGCTAGCAGCAGGGGCGTGAGCGCGGCGGCAAAGCCCGAGCGGTTGTCGATCTGGATAGCCGCGAGGCTCTCGGGCGTATGGTTGTCTTGCGTGTCGAGCAAATCCGCGATTTGCCGGTACCGCCAGGGCGGGGTCCAGTCGTCGGTGATGAACCAGGGATAATCCGCGGGCACGATCCGCTGGTTTGCGGTCACGATCGCGCCGCCGGGAGGATCGACGCTGCGCGGCAGTGCTGCGAATGGGATCACGCCGATCCAGTCGTACTCGCCGCTCCAGCCGGGCGCCGGGAAGCGGCCGTCGCCTTGTTTACGGATCGGCACCCGGCCGGGTGCGATAAAGCCGATATGACCCTCGGCGTCGGCATAGACGATATTCTGCTGCGGCGCGTGGAAATCGCGCATGGCGTCGACAAAATCATCTCGATTTCCGGCCAGCGCGGCGCGCAACCCGGCCTGGGCCGAGCGGTTATCGGACGCCAGTGCGGTCCAGGCCAGGGCGAGAACATAGCCGTCGCCGGCAAACTCGCGGGCGCTCGCGATCGCGTCCGAGATCACCGGTCCGTGGCGGCTCTCGCGGACCTCGATCGCAACCTCTGCGGCTCCGCGCACTGCGATCACTTCCTGGCGCACCGCGAAAGGCTCCGTGCCGTCGGGCGTGAGGTAGCGGCTGAGATCATCGGGGTCGAGCCGTTCGACGAACAGGTCCTGGACGTCCGGGTTGGTATTGGTAAAGCCCCACGCTAGGTGGGCGTTGCGGCCCAGCACGGGAACCGGCAGGCCGGGCAGGGTGGCGCCCGCGATCTCGAGGCCCGGTGCGCTGAGGTGGGCGAGATACCAGAGCGATGGTAGCCCCAGATCGAGATGGGGGTCGTTGGCGAGCAGCGGCGAACCGCTGGCGCTGCGTCCGCCCGCCAGCACCCAGTTGTTCGAGCCTTCGCCGTCGAGCCGGGGGGCTGCGATGTCGAGCCCGGCCAACGCGTCGAGCGGCAGGCTGCGATAGATCGCCGCCATGGAGGTGGGCAGGTCGGAAGGGGTGCTCTCGATCTCGGGCCAGAGAGCGGCGATATGTGCCGGATCGAGTTGTCGGGCGAGTCGCGCGCGGAGCAGCTCGCCGCTCCAGTTGCCCGCAAGATCCCACGCCATCATCAGCGCCCAGGCCAGGCTGTCGACCGGCTGCCAAGGCTCGGGCTCGACCCCGAAAAGCACGAACTCGGGCGGCAGCGGTCCGGAGCGCACGGCGCGCTGCGCGTTCACGCCGTCTGCATAAGCCTGGTAAGCGGCCTGGGTGTCATCGTCCAGCCCCTGCCACTGGCCCACGGCCGCCCGGTGGATGCCCAGGACGCGCAGGAAGCGGTCGGTCTCGACGGTGCGGGGGCCGAACAGTTCGGAGAGCCGACCCGCGCCGATGCGCCGCTGGGTCTCCATTTGCCACAGCCGGTCCTGGGCGTGCGCGAAGCCCAGCCCAAAATAGGCGTCGTGGGGCTCGGTGGCGTAGATATGGGGCACGCCGTAGGGATCGCGCAGAATCTCGACAGGTGCGTGGGGGCCCGCCAGCACGATCTCGCCATCGATCTGCGGCAACGAGCCGCGTAGCCACAACCAGCCTCCGACCAGCACCAGCACGATCAAAGCGACGCTGACAGCGAGGCCCAGCCCAAGCCACTTGAACCAGGCCGGCATCTCAGCCGCGGATCAGGGTAAGCACCGCCTCGCGGTCGGCGTCAAGCTCGGGCGCCGGCTCGCGCATGGCGGGGTCCTCGAAGCTCGACAGTTTGACCGGGTTGCCGGCCATGCGAAGCGTCCCGGCTACCGGGTCGTCGGTCGTGACGACCATGGTCCGGGCCAGCACCTGCGGCTGGGCCAGGGCCTCGGCGACGTTGTTGATCGGGCCGCAGGGTATGCCCTCGGCCTCGAACAGCGCCAGCCAGTGATCCCGGTTCTGCATCGTAAAGCTAGCCTCGATTTCATCCTTGAGCGCGGCGACCTGGGTGACGCGGGAATTGTTATCGGCAAAGAGCGGGTTTTCGGCCAGCTCCGGCCGACCGATCACGGTGCAGAGCTTGACGAACAGGGCGTCGTTGCCTGCCGCCACCACGACGGGAAAATCGCGAGTGGCGTAGGCCTCGAAGGGGGCGATTGAGGGATGGCGGGTACCGATCGGCCCGGGCACCTCGCCGGTTGCGCCATAGCGCGCGATGGCGTTTTCCAGCAGGGCGATCTGGGAATCGAGCATGGCTACATCGACCTTGATCGCCTCGTTGGTCTGCGCCCGGTGAAACAGTGCGGAGTTGACGCCGATCGCCGTGAACATGCCCGCAGCGATATCGCCGATCGAGCTGCCTACCCGAGTCGGTGGTCCGCCCGGCTGACCGGTCAGGCTCATGATCCCGCCCATCGCCTGGACCACGAGATCGTAGGCGGGGCGGTGCGAGTCCGGGCCGCTATGGCCAAAGCCCGAGCAGGCGGCGTAGATCAGTCGGGGATAACTGGGGTGCAGCACCTCCCACCCGTAATTCAATTTTTCCATGGTACCCGGGCGGTAATTCTCGACCACCACGTCGGCCTTCTCCAGCAGGCCTTCGAAGATCGCCCGGTCGCCATCGGCTTTCAGATCGAGGGCGATGCTCTCCTTGCCCCGGTTGAGCGAGGCGAAATAGCCGGACTTGCCCTCGACGAACGGGCCGAAGCTCCGCGAATCGTCGCCTGCGGGCGATTCGATTTTGATCACGCGGGCGCCGAGGTCGGCCAGGACCATGGTGCAATAGGGGCCGGCGAGGACGCGCGTGAGATCGACCACCACGACGCCGGATAGGGGTCCCTCTACACTCATTGCCTTCTCGCCTCGTTTCGCTGCCGGGAACCCCCGGTTCTTAACCGAGCCGTGCGCCGCTGGCAATCGCAGCCCGCCCAGCGTTACTCGACGGCGAGTTCGACCTCAACCTCTCCCGCCCGCTCGAAGCGAAGCGTCAGCGGCACGCGTGTCCCCGCCGCTAGGGGCAGGGCAAGGCCCATGAGCATGAAGTGATAGCCGCCGGGCGCAAGCTCGACGATGGCGTCGGCGGGCAGTATCACACCGTCCGGAGCGGGGCGCATCCGCGCGATGCCGTCCTCGATCACGGTCCGGTGTAACTCGACGCGCGCCGCGGCCGACGAGTTGGCGCCGAGCAAGCGATCGCCCTCGGTGCCGGTATTTTCGATCACGAGGTAGCCGGCGCTGGGCACGCTCGGCGTGGCGGTGGCGCGAGCCCAGGGGTGAGTAATGACCAGATCGTCGACGAGGAAGTCCTGACCCAAGGCGGCGCCCGCGAACAGGAATGAGGCCGCCACGAAGGCGGTAAAGCGGCGAGAGATCATGATTCGTGGTCCCAGGTCTCGATGGTGTATTCGATGCCCTCGGCCATTTCCTCCGGATCGACGCCGAAGCTGAAATGAGCGAGGTATTCGCCCTTGCGACCCATCAGGTAGGTAAAGGCCGAGTGATCCATGGTGTAGTCGCCCTCGCCGAGGGGGATGCGGGCGCTGTAGATCCGGTAGGCCGCCGTGGTCTGGTCGATTTCCTCGCGCGTGCCGGTCAGGCCGAGGATTCGAGAATCGAACGCTGTTACGTAATCTCCCATCGCCTCGACGTCGTCACGTTCGGGGTCGACCGTGATGAACAGCGGCTGGATCGCGTCGGCCTCATCGCCGAGGTGGTCGAGGGCCATCGAGATATCGCGCAAAGTCGACGGGCAGACGTCGGGACAATGGGTAAAGCCGAAGAAGACGAGCATGTAGCGGCCGCGGAAATCATCGTCACTGACGCGCTTGCCATGATGGTCCGTGAGCTGAAACAGGCCACCGATATCGGCTTCAGTAAGCGCCATGCCGGCGCTCTGGTCGGGTGGCTCGCTCGGTCCGGGGGTGAGAAACCAGGCCGCGACGCCGACCACGACCGCGGCGATGGCAACGACGATGACAACGAACGGCCGCGGACCGGGGCGGTCGGGCGGCGGGGTGGCGGAAGGATCGTCGTCGGCGGTCACGGTAATTCGTCGGGCTTGGGCCGGGCGGCTAGCTGGCGGCGAGGTCGCGCGCGATGTCGAGTGCAGCGTAGGTGATGATCGCGTCGGCGCCGGCGCGCTTGAAGCAGAGCAGGCTTTCGAGCATCACCCGATTGGCGTCGATCCAGCCGCGCTCGCCCGCCGCTTTTACCATGGCGTATTCACCACTCACCTGATAGGCGAAGACCGGCAGGCCGAAGCGGTCCTTCACCCGCCGGATGACGTCGAGATAGGGCAGGCCGGGCTTGATGATGACCGCGTCGGCGCCCTCGGCGATGTCGAGCGCGACCTCACGGATTGATTCCTCGCCGTTCGCCGGATTCATCTGGTAGGCCCGCTTGTCGCCCTGGCCCAGATTGTCCGACGAGCCGACCGCGTCGCGGAACGGGCCGTAGAATGCCGACGCATACTTGGCGGCGTAGGAGACGATGCGGACATGCTCGAAGCCTGCCCCGTCGAGCGCGGTGCGGATCGCCCCAACTCGGCCGTCCATCATATCCGACGGTGCTATTACGTCGCACCCCGCCTCGGCCTGGACCAGCGCCTGACGGCACAGCACCGTCACGGTCTCGTCGTTGACCACGTAGTTGTTGCGCACGAGGCCGTCCTGGCCGTGGGTGGTGTAGGGGTCGAGCGCCACGTCGCACATCACGCCGATTTCGCTCACCCGCCGCTTGATCGCCCCCACGGTGTGGCAGATCAGATTGCCGGCGTTGGTCGCTTCGTCGCCGTCGGGGGACTTGCGTTCCGGCGGGGTCGCAGGAAACAGGGCAACCATGGGAATGCCAAGCCCGGCGGCTTCCTCGACGGCGTCGACCAGCATCGCGATCGGCAGGCGATTAACGCCGGGCATGCTTGCCACCGGCTCTGCGGTGGTCTCGCCTTCATGGACAAAGATCGGCCAGATCAAGTCGTCGACCGACAGCTTATTTTCGGCGACGAGCCGGCGCGACCAGTCGTCGCACCGGTTGCGCCGCAGCCGGGTACCGGGATAGCTGCCGAATTTCGGTGAACCTGAGCTCATGCCGTCCCGGCGCCTATGCCTTTTTTAAGGCCTGCTCGAGATCGCCGATGATGTCGTCGATATGCTCGAGGCCGATGGACAGACGGACAAAGCCTTCCGGCGCGCCTGACGACGCCAGTTCTTCCGCCGTCAACTGCGAATGGGTCGTCGTGGCCGGGTGGATCGCGAGGCTTCGCGTGTCGCCGATATTGGCGAGGTGATAGAACATCGCGAGCGAATTAACGAACTTGTCACCCGCCTTGCGGCCGCCTTTCAAATGCATGCCGACCAGGCCGCCGTAGCCGCCCGAGAGATACTTGTCGGCGCGCTCGCGGTACTTGCCCCGCATCAGGCCTGGGTAGGTCACCTTCGACACTTTCTTATGTTTCTTTAGCCACTTGGCGACGGCCATCGCGTTCTCACAATGGCGTTCCATGCGTAGGGGAAGGGTTTCGAGCCCCTGCAGCAGCAAGAACGCGTTAGCCGGGCTCAAGGCCTGGCCGCAATCGCGCAGCAAGGTCACCCGGGCCTTGAGGATGTAGGCGATCGGGCCCAGCGGCTTGACCGCCTGGGTCCAGACGGCGCCGTGATAGCTCGCATCGGGTTCGTTGAGCAGCGGGAAGCGCTTGGCGTGCTTCTCCCAGTCGAACTTGCCGCTATCCACGATGATGCCGCCTATCGAGTTGCCGTGGCCGCCGATGTATTTCGTGCAGGACGTGGCCAGGATCGATGCACCGTGATTGATCGGCCGGCACAGCGCCACGGCCGCCGTGTTGTCGACGATCAGGGGCACGCCCAGCCGCTTGCCTACTTTGGCGACCTCAGCGATGGGAAAGACCTGGAGTTTTGGATTGGGTAGGGTCTCGGCGTAATAGGCGCGGGTCTTGTCGTCGGTCGCCCGGGCAAAGCCCTCGGGGTCGGCCGGATCGACGAAGCGAACCTCGATGCCCATTTTCTTGAGCGAGCTGGCAAACAGGGTCCAGGTGCCGCCGTAAAGATCGGTCGAGCTGACGATGTTGTCGCCGACTTCGGCAATGTTCTGGACCGCCATCATGGAGGCCGACTGGCCCGACGAGACCGCGAGCGCCGCGATGCCTCCTTCGAGGGCGGCAATGCGCTCTTCGAGCACCGCCGTCGTCGGATTCATGATCCGGGTGTAGATATTGCCCAGCTCCTTGAGCGCGAACAGATTCGCGGCATGCTCGGAGCTTTCAAACTGGTAGGACGTGGTCTGATAAATAGGTACGGCGACCGAATTGGTTGTGGGATCGGAGCGATAGCCGGCGTGCAGGACTATGGTTTCCTTGTGCTTGCTCTGGACGGCCATGGCGTTTCCTCCGAGGATCAACTATCTCGCTCGTTGCGTCATACTTTGTTTGGCGGGTTCTGCCAATTCTCCAACGCAAAGCAAGAGCAGGGAAATACTAAATGTCGCTTTACGTCTTAACAACCGCTAAAGCGGAAGCGGCGTCGGGCGGACCGGAAAGCGGCGAGGCTTCCGGCGCCGTACAGTATTCGGGCAACCAATAGGGTATCGGCTTTGCGTCGGCCCGCGCGAGCGTTTAAAATGTGGCCATGGATTTTGATCTGTCCGAAGAGCAACGCGCGTTTCGCCAGGTCGCCCGCGATTTCGCGGAGGCCGAGATGGCGCCCTATGCCGCCGAGTGGGACCGCGACTGCGTGTTTCCCGTCGAGACCCTGCGCAAGGCCGCGGCTCTCGGCTTTGCCGCCGTCAGTGTGCGCGATGACTTCGGCGGGGCGGGCCTCGCGCGGCTCGATTCCGCGCTGATCTTCGAGCAGCTCGCGCGGGGCTGCACTTCGACCGCCGCCTACATCTCGATCCACAACATGGTTGCCTGGATGATCGACCGCTTCGGCAGCGACGAACAGCGCGCGGCCTGGCTGCCCGACCTGGCCAGCATGGCGGCGTTGTCGAGCTATTGCCTCACGGAGCCGGGCTCGGGGTCCGACGCCGCGGCGCTCAAGACCCGGGCGGTGCGCGAGGGCGATGACTATGTGCTGAACGGCTCGAAAGCCTTTATCTCGGGTGGCTCCACGTCGGATCTTTATCTCTGCATGGTGCGCACCGGCGAAGACGGACCGAGGGGGATCTCGTGTCTCGCGGTCGAGAAGGATTCGCGCGGACTTTCCTTTGGAGAGCAGGAAAAGAAGCTGGGCTGGCACAGCCAGCCCACCGCGATGGTCCAGTTCGAGGATTGTCGGGTGCCTGCGCGCAACCGGGTGGGCGAGGAAGGCCAGGGCTTTCCTATCGCCATGGCGGGACTGGACGGCGGGCGGATCAATATCTCGGCCTGCTCGCTCGGCGCCGCTGGCGCCTGCCTCGATGCGACGCGGAGCTATATGGGCGAGCGCAAGCAGTTCGGCAAGGCGCTGGCGCAATTTCAGGCGCTGCAGTTCAAGCTCGCCGACATGGCGACGTCCCTTGAAGCGGCACGCCTCATGGTCTACGGGGCCGCGTCGCGGCTCGATGGCGGCGATCCGGACGCCACGCTCCATTGCGCCATGGCCAAGCGATTTGCCGCCGATGCCTGCTTCGAGGTTTGCAACGATGCCCTCCAGCTCCACGGTGGTTACGGCTACCTGATGGATTTTCCCATCGAGCGCTATATGCGCGATGCCCGGGTCCACCAGATTCTCGAAGGCACCAGCGAGATCATGCGCGTTATCATTTCGCGCAAGCTGCTCGAAGCGGGCAACTAGGCGGAATAGGTATGGCCGACGAAGTTCTCTTCGAGCGCCGCGGGCCGCTCGGGCACATCACCCTGAACCGTCCGGCGGCGCTCAACGCGTTGACGCTCGGGATGTCTCTTGCGATGGAGCGCCAGCTCACCGAGTGGGCGGCGGACGACGGTATCAAGGCGGTGCTCGTGGTCGGCGCGCCAAGTGAAGACGGCAAGGTGCCGTTCTGCGCAGGGGGCGATATCCAGGCGCTCTACGAGGGACGCAACGATCCCGATCGGGCCTTCGCCAAGAGCTTTTTTCGCCACGAATACCGTCTCGACCGGCTAATCCACCATTACCCCAAGCCCTATATCGCGCTGATAGACGGTGTGGCCATGGGCGGCGGCGTCGGGGTCTCGGTCAACGGCTCGCACCGAGTGGTGACGCAAGCTGCCACCTTCGCGATGCCCGAGACCGGCATCGGCCTGTTTCCCGATGTCGGCGGCACCTATTTTCTGCCGCGCTGCCCGGGGCGGACCGGCATGTTTCTCGCGCTGACCGGTACGCGCCTCAAATGGGCCGACGCCTGCCATGTCGGCGTGGCGACCCACGCGGTGCTGCGTGAGCAGCTTGCGGCGCTCGAAGAGGGCCTGGCGGCTGCCGATTGGACGGGCGACGGACAGGCCACGGCGACGCAGGTGATCGAGGGATTTGTGGGCGATCCAGGAGAGCCGCCACTCGCGGCGTTGCGCGCGCGCATCGACCCGCTGTTCGCGCAAAGCTCGGTGGAATGGATCGTGCGCGCGCTTGAGGCCGAGACCGACGACTGGGCCGCCGGGCTGCTCGAAACCCTGCGGGGCAAGTCGCCGACCAGTCTCAAGGTGACCTTTCGCCAGATCGTGATCGGCGCCCGGCTGGACTATGACGACTGCATGCGTCTTGAATACCGCCTCGCGCGCCGCTTCGCCGTGGGTAACGATTTCTACGAGGGCATCCGCGCGGTGGTGATCGACAAGGACAACGCGCCGCGCTGGGAGCCTGCGCACCTCGAAGAGGTCAGCGAGAGCGCGGTGCAGGCCTATCTCATGCCATTCGACGAGGGCGATCTGGAATTCGATTGAGGGAGAAGATCATGGTAACCATCGGATTTGTCGGCATCGGCAACATGGGTGGGCCCATGGCCGCCAACCTGGTCGGCGGCGGACACAGCGTCCGCGTCTTCGACCTCGATGCGGCGCTCGTCGCAGGGCTGGTTGCACAGGGCGCCGAGGCGGCTGGAAGCGTCGCGGAGGCGGCGGCCGGGGCCGACGCGGTCGTCACCATGCTGCCCGCGGGCAAGCACGTTGCTGCGGTCTACGCCGTCGATGGCGGAATTCTCGGCGCAGCCGATCCCGGCGCACTGCTAATCGACTGCTCGACCATCGACGTCGAGACGTCGCGGGTCGTCCACGCCGAGGCCACCGAGGCGGGCTTCGAGATGCTCGACGCCCCGGTCTCGGGCGGTGTCGGCGGCGCCACGGCGGGCACCCTCACTTTCATGGTCGGCGGCAGCGAGGCGGCGTTCGCCCGGGCCGAGCCGATCCTCTCGATCATGGGCAAGGCGGTGGTTCATGTAGGCGGCCCCGGCAATGGTCAGGCCGCCAAGATCTGCAACAACATGATCCTAGGCATCTCGATGATCGCCGTCTCCGAGGCCTTCGCCTTGGGCCAGAAGCTCGGCCTCAAGCCCGACCGGCTATTCGAGATCAGTTCCCAGTCGTCGGGCCAGTGCTGGTCGATGACGACCTATTGCCCGGTGCCCGGCCCGGTGCCTGCCTCGCCCGCAAACCGCGACTACCAGGCGGGCTTTACGGCGGCGATGATGCTCAAAGACCTCGTGCTCGCCCAGGACGCCGCCAAGATAGCAAACGCGGCGACGCCGCTGGGCTCGGAAGCGCGCGCTCTCTACGACAAGTTCGTCGCGGCGGATAACGGCGGCCTCGATTTCTCGGGCATCATCAAGATGATCGAGGCGGGCGGCTGACGCCCGTGCCTGACGCCCGCGTCCCCCTTGTCGCGCCTCGCGCGCGGCGCTAGGCTCGATAAAGATGGCGCCGATGAGAGAGAGCGACGGGGCGGCGTAACCGGGGGGTGGTCGACATGGCTGGCGAGAAAGAAATCGTGCTGACGACCTGTCCGCGGGATTGCTACGATTCTTGCGGCATCGCAGTGATCAAGCGGGACGGCAAGATCCGAAAAGTCGTGGGCAACCCCGACCATCCTGTCGCGCGCGGTGCCCTGTGCGGCAAATGCGCGCTCGGCTACAACGGCGTCTGGCGTGATCCCGACGCGCGTCTGCACACGCCGCTCAAGCGGATCGGGCCGAAGGGCGAGGGCCGCTTCGAGGCGGTCTCCTGGGACGAGGCGATCGCGGCGATCACCGCTCAATACTCGGCCATCGTCGAGGAATCCGGTGCGCAAGCGATCGTGCATGCACACTACACGGGCACCTGCTCGCGCATCGCCGGCAGCTTTCCCATGCGTTTCTTCAATCGCCTCGGCGCGCGCGAGGTCGAGCCCGATTCCGTGTGCAATCTCGCGGGCCATGTCGCGCTCGGCTATATCCTCGGCAACTCGGCCATCGGCTTCGATCCCCGCACCGCTAAGGACGCCAACTCGATCACCGTGTGGGGGGCCAATCCCTCCGCTTCGGCGCCACATATCCATAAACACTGGCTGCCCGAGGCGCCGGGCACGAAAATCGTCGTCGACCCGGTGCGCCACGCGACCGCCGAGGCCGCCGATCTTCACCTGCAGCTCTTCCCCGGCAGCGACGCCGCACTCGTTTTCACCCTGCTCCACATCCTGCGCCGCGACGGCAAATTCGACCGCGGTTTTATCGACGCCAACGTTTTGGGCTGGGACGAGGTCGAGCCGCTGCTCGGTCCCTGCACGCCCGAATGGGGCGCGGAGATCACCGGCCTCGATGCGGGCGCCATCGAAGAGGCGGCGCGGATTTACGGCGACGGCCCGGCGCTGCTCTGGCTTGGCCAGGGGCTGCAACGCCAGTATCACGGCGGCAACATCTTCCGCGCCTGCGCGTTGCTACCGGCGGCGACGGGCAACTTCGCCAAGCCCGGCGCCGGGCTCTACTACCTCAATGGTGGCGAGATGCGCGGCTTTGACGACGGCTTTATCGAGGGCGAGGAACTGCGCACCGTTCCCCGCGAGGCGTTCAGCCAGATGGATCTGGCAGCAAAGCTCGAAGACGCCAACGGCATCCGCGCTTTCCTGACCTGGAACATCAACCCCGCGGCGTCGAGCCCCGAGCAGGAGCGCCTGCGCGCCGCGTTGACCCGCGACGATCTCTTCACGGTGGTCATCGACCTGTTCCAGACCGACACCGCGGATTACGCCGATTACGTTCTGCCCGCCGCGAGCTTCCTTGAGCTCGACGACCTCATGCTATCCTATTTCAACCTCAACCTGGGTGCGGTGGCGAAGTGCCAGGAGCCGGTTGGGGAGTCTCTGCCCAATTCGGAGATCTTCCGCCGCCTCTCCCGCGCTATGGGCTTCGAAGAGGAGGCGCTCTACGAGAGCGACGCGTCCATGATTACCCGGATGCTTGAGAACAGTCCCTACGAGGGCAGCTTCGAAGACCTCAAGAAGGTGGGCTGGGTCGATTTGCTGCCCGAGATCTACATCCCGTTCGCGGACCACAATTTTCCCACTCCCTCGGGCAAGATCGAGGTCGCGAGCGCCTCAGCCGAGGCCGAGGGGCACCCCCGCGTGCCTCAGCCGAGTTTTGACGCGCGGCCTGCCGAGGGTCGGCTTCGCCTGCTCTCGCCCGCTACCAAGTGGATCATGAACGATACTTACGCCAACGATCCCAAGATCGAAGAGCAGATCGGCGGCGTCTCCATCGCGATCCACCCCGACGATGCGGCGCACCTTGGCATCCAGGCGGGCGCGGCGGTACGGCTCTCCAACGAGACCGGCGCGCTGGTTGCAACCGCCGAGATCAGCGACATGATCCCGCCTGGGGCGGCGCTCAGCTACAAGGGCCGCTGGCCCAAGCGCGAAGAACAGCGGGCCAACGTCAACGCGCTCAATCCCGGCCAGAAGTCCGACATGGGCGAGAGCACCTGCGTACACGGCGTCGAGGTCAGCGTCGGTCCGGTGGGCTAAGCGCGGCGCGCGCAAGGCTGGGGGAAGATGCGCTTTCAAAACACGGTCACTCTGATCACCGGTGCGGGCTCGGGCATCGGACGCGCCTGCGCCGAGCGCCTTGCGCGCGAAGACGGTGCGGCCGTCTGCCTCGATATCGAGGGCGAAACAGCAGGCGAGACCGCCAAGGCGGCCCGCGATGCGGGCAGCCGGGCGCTGGGTCTCGCCGGCGACGTTGCCGGGTGTGGCGATCTCGAGGCTGCGCGTGACGCTGTGCTTGGTGAGTTCGGCGGCTTCGACCGGCTAGTCAACAGCGCAGGCATGGTCACCATGCATAGCCTGTGGGACCTGGGGCCTGAGGACTGGCACCGGGTGCTCGACGTCAATCTGACCGGTGCGCTGCTCGCCATGCAGGTCTGTGTGCCCGAGATGGAGAAGTCGGGCGGCGGCGCGATCATCAACATCGCCTCCATCGAGGCCGACGCGGTGGTTACCAGCGGCGATCATATCCAACCCCACTACTCGGCGGCCATGGGCGGGCTCAAGCAGCTCACCCGGGCGTCGGCCCACGATCTCGGGCGCAAGAACATCCGCATCAACGCGGTCGCGCCCGGCATGATCGCGACGGGATTTTCGGGCTCCGACTCGACTTCGGACAAGTGGACGGTGATGGCGTCGAGCCGGACAGCACTCGGCCCCGCGACGGCCAAACGGACGAGCTCGCCAACGCGGTTGCCTTCCTGCTCTCCGACGAGGCGAGCTACATCACCGGCGTTCAACTGCCCGTCGATGGCGGTTGGCTGATTTATTAGGAGAAGCGCGATGAAGCAGTTGTTTATGACCGATGCCTTCGCGGGCCGCTCGGTGTTGATCACGGGCGCTACGTCGGGGATCGGCTGGGCGAGCGCCGAGGCGTTCGGCGCCTGCGGTGCCAAGGTGCTGTGTTCGGGGCGTGACGAGGAACGCGGCAAAACCCTGATCGACGTCATCCGCTCGGCCGGCGGCATCGCCGAGTTCATCGCCGGTGACGTCACGGATTCGATGTTTTGCGACGCGCTGGTGAGCGAGGCCGCCGAGCGCTTCGGGCGCCTCGATGCGCTGTTCAACAACGCGGGTATCGCGCTGGTCGGCGAGATCGACCAATTTTCCGATGCTGACTGGAAGCGCATCGTCGACGTCAATCTCAACGCGGTCTTCTACGTCGCGCGTGCCGCGGTGCGCCAGATGAAGCGCAATGGCGGCGGCACCATCGTCAATATGTCGTCGATCTCGGGCCTGCATGGCTCTCCGGGCAGCCCGGCCTACGCGGCGACCAAGGGTGCGGTCGTGTTGCTGACCAAGGCCATGGCGCTCGATCACGCGAAAGATAACATTCGGGTCAACGCGATCTGTCCGGGCGATATCGATACCAGCATGACCGATGAATTTTATGCTGCCGAGGGCAAGGACCCGGCGGAACTTCGGGCCTGGCTATTCGAGAACACCCCAATCGGGCGTATCGGCTCGGTCGAGGAACTAGCACAATGCGTGCTCTTCCTCGCCTCTGACGGCGCCGCCTTTATGACCGGCGCAATGATGTCGGTCGATGGCGGGCTCTGCGCCCGCTAATAGGAGAGTTACGATGGCTTAGCTATTCGCGAAGGATGTGTTTGCCGGCAAGGTCGCGCTGGTCACCGGCGCCACCTCGGGCATCGGCGAAGGCACGGCCAAGGCCTACGCCGAGTGCGGCGCGTTGGTGATGCTCACGGGGCGTAACGAAGAAAACGGTGCGCGCATCGTCGGCGAGACCGAGGCGGAGGGGGGTGCTGCGGCCTTTGTGGCGGGCGACGTTACGGAATCGGCCTTCGCCGATCGCCTCGTCGCCGCAACAGTCGAACGCTTCGGTGCGCTCAACATTCTATTCAACAACGCGGGCAAGTTCACGACCCAGCCGTTCGACGAGATCACCGACGAGCTTTGGCACGAGGTCCTCGACGTCAATCTGAACGCCCAGTTCTACATGGCGCGCGCTGCGGTCAAACAGATGAAGGCGCAGGGCAAGGGCGGCGCTATCGTCAACATGCCGTCGGAATCGGGGCTCGTCTGCTATCCCGAAACGACGCTCTACGGCGTCTCCAAACGCGCGGTCAATCATCTGACTCAGGGCATGGCGGCGGATCTCGCGGGCGATCACATCCGGGTCAACGCGGTCAATCCGGGCGACGTGGATACGCCGATGCATTATGCGGTGTGGAGCGGCACCGGCCTGGAGGAAAAGGTGTGGCGTCAAATGGCTGCATCGATCGTTCCCCTGGGGCGGGTCTCAAGCATCGAAGACGTCGCCAACGCCGTGCTCTACCTGTCGTCGGATGGCGCCGACAACGTCACCGGTGTGTTGTTCTCGATCGACGGCGGCACGGCGCCAACCCGTGGCTGGAGCGTCGGGGACTAGGCGGGAAGGGGCGCAAGCGCCCGCGCGTCTCTCTTAGCTGAATGCCTGCAGCCCCGTCTGGGCGCGGCCCAGGATCAGGGCATGGACGTCGTGGGTGCCCTCGTAGGTGATCACCGACTCCAGGTTCATCATGTGACGGATCACGTGATACTCGTCGGAGACGCCGTTGCCGCCGTGCATGTCGCGGGCCGTACGTGCAATGTCGAGGGACTTGCCCGTCGAGTTGCGCTTGACCAGCGAGACCATCTCGGGCGTGCCGCGGCCCTCGTCCATCAGGCGGGTGACCCGGAGCGCGCCCTGCAGCGCCAGCGAAATTTCGGTCTGCATGTCGGCGAGCTTCTTCTGGACCAGTTGAGTGGCCGCGAGCGGCCGGCCGAACTGTTTGCGGTCCATCGTGTATTGCCGCGCCGCGTGCCAGCAAAACTCTGCCGCGCCCAGCGCGCCCCAGGAGATGCCGAGCCGCGCTCGGGTCAGGCAGCCGAAGGGGCCCTTCAGGCCGGTGACCCCGGGCAGCAAATTTTCGTCGGGCACGAAGACCTCGTCCATCAGGATCTGACCGGTCATGGAGGCGCGCAAGGAGAATTTGCCTTCGATTTTAGGTGTCTCAATCCCCTTCATCCCCCGCTCGAGCAGGAAGCCCTGGATCTGGTCGTCGTCGTTCTTGGCCCACACCACCATGATGTCGGCAAACGGCGCGTTCGAAATCCAGGTCTTGGCGCCCGAGACCGAATAGCCGCCCTCGACCTTCTTCGCCCGGGTCACCATGCTGCCCGGGTCCGAGCCGTGGTCCGGTTCGGTCAGGCCAAAGCAGCCGGCTAGTTCGCCGGTCGCGAGGCGGGGCAGGAACTTCTCCTTCTGCACTTCCGAGCCGTAGGCATGGATCGGGTGCATGACCAGGCTCGATTGTACGGACATCACCGAGCGATAGCCCGAGTCGGCCCGCTCGACCTCGCGTGCGATCAGGCCGTAGCTGACATAATTCACCCCGGCGCAGCCGTAGCCGTCGATGGTCGGACCGAGCAGGCCCAGCTCGCCCATCTCGTTGAGGATTTCGCGGTCGAACCGCTCTTCCCGATTCGCCATCAAGATGCGCGGCATCAGCTTGTCCTGGGCGTAGTCGCGCGCGGTATCGCGAACCATACGCTCCTCTTCGGACAACTGATCTTCAAGCAGGAAGGCGTCGTCCCACTGAAAGACGGGCTTGACGGAAGCCGCGGACGACGCGGAGTTCGGGGCGGAAGCCGGCTCGCTGGACATGGCGCTCTCCTCGGTTCTGAATGTGCCCGTAATATTGGTCGTTTGGCGGCGTGCGTCCAGCCCCGCCGCGCATCGGGGCACCGCCTTGCATGGGGGCGGGGTGCGGGGCATGCTGAGCCTCGCGTGAGGCACTAGGATCTAAAGGGTAGAGATCGAGGCATGAAACAACGTAGCGATGACGGTCGCGACGTGATTATCGAGTTCCATCAGGTCGGCGATTACGTCAAGGTCTCCGCCATGGACACCGCGATCCTGACCGAGATTTCCATCGTCGGCGATCCCTCGGTGGGCGAGGCGGAACTGACCCGGATCGCGCTGCGCAAGCTCAAATACGTGTTGGAAAAGAACGATAAGCCCGCTGGAGGGCGCCGGTGAGCGCACCGGCGGTCGAGATCGATGCGGTGGTCAAGTCGTTCGGCGGCGTGCGCGCCGTCGACGGTTGCTCCTTCGCCATCCCGGCGGGCTCGATTACCGGGCTGATCGGACCCAACGGCGCGGGCAAGACGACTTTGTTCAATATCATCGCCGGCGCGCTGCGACCCGATTCTGGGCATATCTGGCTCGACGGGTGCGACGTCACGGGCGAGCCGCCCCACCGGCTGTTCGGGCGCGGCCTCGTGCGTACCTTCCAGATCCCCCGCGAGCTGCACGAGATGACCGTGCTCGAAAACCTGATGGTCGTGCCCAGCGGCCAGGCGGGCGAGAACCTGTTCGTGGCGCTGTTCGGCGGCTTCGGGGTCGCGGCCCAAGAGCGCGCTATCCGCGAGCGCGCCGAGGAGGTGTTGGGCGTGCTCGAGCTATCCGTATTGGGCGACGAACTGGCCGGTAACCTGTCCGGCGGTCAGAAGAAGCTCCTCGAGCTCGGTCGCACCATGATGTCGGGCGCCCATGTCCTGCTGCTCGACGAGCCGGGCGCAGGGGTCAATCCCACCCTGATGGGAAAGCTGCGCGACAACATCGTCCGCCTTAACCGCGAGGCGGGCTGTACCTTCTGCATCATCGACCACGACATGGACCTGGTCGCCCGCCTGTGTGATCCAGTCGTCGTAATGGCCGAGGGCAAGGTTCTGACCACGGGCACGATGGATGAGATCCGGAGCAACGAAGAAGTTATCGACGCCTATCTCGGCGGTGGCGGGGCGGCATGAGCCTGCTCGAAGCCCACGGCCTGTGCGGCGGCTATGGCGAGGTCGATATTCTTCACGGCATCGAACTCGTCGTCGAGGCGGACGAGATCGCTGTCATCGTGGGGCCGAACGGCGCGGGTAAATCGACTGCCATGAAGGCCCTGTTCGGGCTGATTCATGTACGTCAGGGTACGATCTTACTCGACGGCGCCGACATCACCAATCGGCGGCCTGACCGCATCGTCGGACTCGGACTGGGTTATGTGCCCCAGGAGCACAACGTCTTTCCGTCGCTCACCGTGCGTGAGAATCTCGATATGGGTGCGTATCTCCGGCGCGACGATTTCGCGCCGCAGTTGGAGCGTATCTTCGAGATCTTCCCGCCCCTCGCGGACAAGCGCGGCCGCCCCGCGGGCCAGCTTTCGGGCGGCGAGCGCCAAATGGTCGCGATCGGCCGGGCGCTGATGCTCGAGCCCCGCCTGTTGCTGCTCGACGAGCCCACGGCGGGCCTTTCGCCGCGCTACACCGACCTGATCTTCGAGCGCATCGTCGCGATCAACGCGCTCGGCGTCGCGGTGCTGATGGTCGAGCAGAACGCCCGCGCGGCGCTGGGCTTCGCGCACCGCGGTTACGTCCTGGCCATGGGGCGCAACCGCTTCACCGATACGGGCGCAAACCTGCTGGCGAACCGCGACGTCGCCGAGATGTTCCTCGGGGGATAAGGCGAAATCTAATGAAAACGACTTGTCCGGATT
Source organism: Alphaproteobacteria bacterium (assembly GCA_963694715.1). Lineage (GTDB taxonomy): Bacteria > Pseudomonadota > Alphaproteobacteria > UBA828 > JAPUJA01 > CAVOEB01. The sequence continues at coordinate 25,311 of CAVOEB010000012.1, forward strand.
TCGTGAGCCCGCGACTGCGGGTCGCCGCTTATGCGGCGGAAACCTTAGTGGCGAATGAACGCCGGTTGGCTTTGCGGTGCAGAGCTAAACGGGAAAAAGTTTAGCGCGATGGAGATTGTCCAGCTCCTGATCTACGGCATCGTGCTGGGCAGCATCATCACGCTCGGCGCGATCGGCCTGTCGCTGATCTACGGCATCATCCGTTTCGCGAATTTCGCCCACGGCGACATGATGATGGCGGGCGCTTATATCGCTTTGTTCTTCGTCGTCACCGTAGGGTTGCCCATGTTCGTCGCCTTCCCGCTCGCTATGGCGGGCGGCGCGTTGCTCGCGGTGACCATCGATCAGCTTCTCTATCGCCGGCTGCGTCGGACCTCGCCGGTTATCCTGCTGATCTCCTCCTTCGGTGTAGCCCTCGTGTTGCGTAGTCTGATCCAGCTCATCTGGGGCCCCTCGATCCATGTCTACGAGCAGGGTATCAAGCTGCCGATCCGGTTCTGGGGCCTCGGCATCAAACCCGACCAGCTCTATATCCTGGGCGGCTCCGTGGCGCTGGTCGCAGCCCTGCATCTGTTCCTCAAATACACCCGTATCGGCAAGGCGATGCGCGCCCTGAGCGATAATTCCGCGCTTGCCCAGGCCAGCGGTATCGACACCGAACGGGTGATTATCTGGACCTGGGTGATCGGCGCGTCGCTGACCGCAGCGGCGGGTATTTTCCTCGCGATCGACACCCAACTCCACCCGGTCATGGGTTGGCGCCTGCTGCTGCCGCTGTTTGCCGCCGCCATCCTCGGCGGTATAGGCAAACCCTACGGCGCCATCGCCGGGGGCATGGCCATCGGCATTGCCCAAGAGATGTCGACCCTGGTGATCACGCCCGCCTACAAACCGGCCGTGGCCTTCGCCCTGATGGTCATCATACTGCTAGTGCGGCCCGCGGGGCTGCTCGGCGGAGGGACGAAGTGATGATCGAGCTGGTCGGGATTCCGAGCATCCTCGTTTACTTCGTCACTTTCGCGGGAATCTTCGGTCTGCTCACCCTCGGGCTCAACCTGCAGTGGGGCAGCACCGGCCTGTTCAACATCGGCATCGCCGGTTTCTTCGCGGTCGGCGCTTACGCCAGCGCGATCCTGACCACCGACGCCTCCGAGTCCTATCTCGGCGGCGCGGGGCTGCCCTTCATCGTGGGCATGGTGGGCGCGATGCTCGTCTCGGGCGTGGTCGCGCTGATCATCGGGTTGATCACACTTCGCCTGCGCGCCGACTATCTGGCTATCTCGACCATCGGCATCGCCGAGATCCTGCGCCTCGTGCTCAAGAACGAGGGCTGGCTGACCAACGGCGTACGCGGCATCGCCGGTATCGATAAGCCCTGGGCCGACCTGCTCGGCGCCGGCTGGGCACAGATTGTCTTCCTGGCCGTTGTGCTGACCGCGCTGGGCCTGGTCTATGTCGCCTTCGAGCGCGCTCACCGCTCGCCCTGGGGCCGGGTGCTGCGCGCGATCCGCGAAAACGAGGCGACGGCGCAGGCTTCGGGCAAGAACGTCGTCCGCTTCCGGATGGAGGCGTTCGTCCTGGGCTCGATGATCATGGGGCTGGCGGGCGGGCTTTACGCCCATTTCTTCGGCTTTATCAGTCCCGAGGCGTTCGAGCCCGAGCTCGCCACCTTCCTCATCTGGGTGATGCTGATCGCGGGTGGATCGGGCAACAACCGCGGCGCGATCCTCGGCGCCTTCGTGGTCTGGATGATCTGGTCGGGCACCGAGCTGCTGACCAACCGGCTGCCCGCCGACATGGCCACCCAAGCCGGCGCGCTTCGCCTCTTGCTAATCGGCGTCCTGCTCCAGGTGATCCTGCTGACCCGGCCCGAAGGGATATTAGGCGGACGCAAGCGCCGGCGACAGCCGGCGCCCACGCCCGACGATTGACGCTATAGCGCTGGCGGCTCAGCCGCCGGGCTTGAAGACCTTAATCGTCACGAACTCGCCGTTTTCGATCGTCCAGAAGGCGAAGGTGCCCTCCACGTCGCCGGTCGCGTCAAAATCCTGTTCGCCGGCGGCGCCCACGAAATCGATATCCTCCCCTTGCGCAATCAACGCCTTCGCCTTGGCCCAATCGCCGGGGCCGACGCGCTCGCCCGGAGGGGCCGAGACGGCGCGCAAATTGTCGCGGATGGCAACCTTCTCGGCGCTGCCGGCGGATTCCATGGCGAGCGCCAGCAGGTAGACGGCGTCATAGGCCGAGTCTACGAACGGGACCAGCACCGGCGAGCCGAAGCGCGCTTCGTAGGCATCCACGAAATGCTGAGTCGTCTGGCTGCCTTCCAACGCCTGGGGGTTGGTGCCGATCGAGCCGTCGAGGTAGGAGCCGATCGCCTCGACGATCTTTGGCGACTTCATCCCGTCGGTGAGGATGAATCGCGCGAAATAGCCCTCCTCCAACGCCTGACGCAGGATGATGACGCCGTTTTCCGGATAGCCGATCAGCAACAGCGCTTCGGCGCCCTCGCGCGCGGCGGCCGCGAGCTCACCGCGGTAGGAGGCATTGTTCGGCTCGTAGGCCAGGGCCACCGAGTTTGCCCCGCCCAGCGCCTCGAACGCGGTTTTGAAGCTCTGTGCCAGGCCTTCGCCATAGTCGTTGTTGATATAGAGGGTCGCGACGTTGGCGAGTTCGCTCTCGTAAACCACTTCGGCCAGTGCGATGCCCTGGAAGGCGTCCGACGGGATGGTCCGGAACAGAAAGTCGTCGTCGTCCAGCGTGGTGATCACCGGCGAAGTCGAGGCGTTGCTGACCTGCACCACCCGATTGGGTTTTGAGACCGACAAGGCGATTGGGATGGTCACCCCGCTCGACAGCGCGCCAACCAGCGCTACCGCGCCTTCGAGCGAGACAAGCTTTTGCGCCGTATCGACGCCCGCCTGGGGTTTGGTCTGGGTGTCGCCAACGGCCAACGCGAGGTTGCGGCCCAGCACGCCGCCTGCGGCATTGATCTCTTCGACCGCGAGGGTCGAGCCGTTGAGAATGTCCTGGCCATAGGCCTGCAGGTCGCCGGTCATGGGCACCAGCGTGCCTATCACGATATCGTCCGCGCGTGCGCTTGTGGTCATGCCGGCCAGCATCAGGGCAAGCAGGCTCGCGAACAGGCCGAGCTGAAGGCAGAAACCGCGCAAGGCGGGGAAGGGTCGGTGCATCATCGTCGGTCTCCTGGAAATCCTATTCTTGACGCTGTTTAGCGCACTCCGAAAGCGTAGCGAGCGCCGCTGGTCCGCGCAAGCGGGCGCCGCGAAGCTACTTCTTAGCCGTCTTCGCCCGTTGGTGCTTGGCGGTGCCGGCCGTGCCCTTGCGCCCGAGGCCGATCTGCCTAGCGAAGGCCGAACGCTTTCTGGAATAATTGGGCGCGACCATGGGGTAATCCGCCGACAGGCCCCACTTCGCGCGGTAGTCGTCGGGCGTCATGGCGTAGCGCGTGGGCAGATAGCGCTTGAGCATCTTGCCGCCTTCCAGGCAGATGCGGTAGTCGGGCGTAATCGAGCGGCGGATCGACACCGCCGGAACCGGCGCCTCGACCGGCCTGACGTGGGTAATGGCTAGGGCTCCGTGAGCAGAGCGGATGACGGCGGGAACCTGGTCGCTGGGTAGGTTGCTCTGGCTGACATAAGCGGCGGCGATGTCCACCGACATGCGGATGATTTCGGAGTTGGGGGCAGACGAATCCGAGGTCTTGCTCATTATCAACTATCCAATCTTTCGCAATGGGTCGGCGGCGCCAGGAAACGCGGTGCGCTGTGCCTTTTTTCATGTGGCCGGCGTGCTGTAAAATCGGCCGAAGTTACGGGCTAGCAAATATAGTTTTGCATCGCATCTCTGGTAGTAAACCCATCGACTTGTGCAATATATAGTTCTCGGGTAGTGATAGGGGTTGTCTATTCGAGCGAGCAGGGCGACGTTTATGACCATGGAGACCATTGCGATCGCGTCCGATCACACCGGTGTCGAGCTCAAATCGACCTTGGCGGCGATGCTCGACGAGGCGGGTTATGCGGTTCAGGATCTTGGCACCACGGGGACGAAGTCCGTAGATTACCCGGATTACGCCGACCGCATGGCCGAAGCGCTTGGCCAAGGGCCGGCGACGCGCGGCGTGCTGATCTGCGGCACCGGGGTCGGCATTGCGATGGCGGCCAACCGTCACCGCGGCTTGCGCGCGGCGTTGTGCCACGATGCCGTCACCGCGCGCATGGGCCGGGCGCACAACGCCGCCAATGTGCTCGTACTCGGTGCGCGTATCGTAGGCGCCGAGGTCGCGAAGGACTGTTTGCGGGTGTTTCTTGACACCCCGTTCGAGGGAGGGCGGCACGCGCAGCGTGTCGCAAAGATGAGTTGACCAGGGAGCTGCACTGTCCCGTTGTGCTTCCTGCGTCAGGTTATCGCGAGGGAGTTCTCTCATGACGTGGGCCGATACCAGCCCGATTGAAGCACCGATCTTTTCCGCCGTGCTCGCCCAGTCCGACCCGGAGGTCGCTCGCGCGCTCGCGCTCGAGCTTGAGCGCCAGCAAAACACTATCGAGCTGATCGCCTCCGAGAATATCGTCAGCACCGCCGTGCTCGAAGCCCAGGGCTCGGTGCTGACCAACAAGTACGCCGAGGGCTATCCCGGCCGGCGTTATTACGGTGGCTGTGAGCGTGTCGATATGGCCGAAGAGCTGGCGATCGACCGGGTGACCCGCTTGTTCGGTTGCGCTTACGCCAACGTGCAGCCCCATTCCGGTTCGCAGGCTAACCAGGGGGTGATGCTCGCCCTGATCAAGCCGGGCGATACCATCCTCGGCATGAGTCTCACCGCCGGTGGCCACCTCACCCACGGTGCCAAGCCCAATATGTCGGGCAAGTGGTTCAACGCGGTGGGTTATGGCGTGAGCCAGCGGGAAGCTCAGATCGATTTCGACGAGGTCCAGGCGCTGGCTAATGAGCACAAGCCGAAGCTGATTATCGCCGGCGGCTCCGCTTATTCGCGCATCATCGATTTCGCCCGCTTCCGCGCCATCGCGGATTCCGTGGGCGCTTGGCTGATGGCCGATATGGCCCATTTCTCCGGGCTTGTCGCCGGCGGCGTGCATCCGAGCCCGTTTCCCCACGCCCATGTGGTGACCTCGACGACCCACAAGACCCTGCGCGGGCCGCGCGGCGGCATCATCCTGACCGACGACGAGGACATCGCGAAGAAGGTCAATTCGGCGATTTTCCCAGGGCTGCAGGGCGGGCCGCTGATGCATGCGATCGCGGCCAAGGCGGTAGCCTTCGGCGAGGCGCTCACGCCCGAATTCAAAGCTTATGCCCGAACCGTCGCGGAAACCGCCCGGGTGCTGGCCGACACGCTGGTCGCCCGCGGTGTCGGTATTGTTTCGGGCGGTACCGACACGCATCTGATGCTGGTCGACCTGCGGCCTAAGGGTCTGACCGGCAAGGCGGCTGAAATCAGCCTCGAGAACGCCGGGATCACGTGTAACAAGAACGGTATCCCGTTCGACCCCGAAAAGCCTACTGTGACCTCGGGCGTGCGTCTGGGTACGCCGGCGGCAGCCAGCCGCGGCTTTGGGGTCGAGGAGTTCCGCGCTGTGGGCGAGATGATCGGCGACGTGCTCGACGGGCTCGCCGCCCATCCCGAAGACAATTTTGCCGCCGAGCGCGAGGTGGCGGCACGGGCCGCGGCGTTGTGCGCCCGGTTTCCTATATATAGCGCCCTTGGCGGGGCGTAACAGGGGAGGCTTACCATGCGTTGCCCGTTCTGTGGCGGAGAGGACACCCAGGTCAAGGATTCGAGGCCGACCGAAGACAATGCGGCGATCCGCCGTCGCCGGCAGTGCCAGAATTGCGGCGCGCGCTTCACGACTTTCGAACGCGTTCAGTTGCGCGAGCTCACCGTGGTCAAGCGCGGCGGCAAGCGGGTGCCCTTCGATCGGGACAAGCTCGCCCGCTCGGTCGACATCGCGCTCCGCCGGCGCCCAGTCGAGCCCCAACGGGTCGAACAGGTGATCAACGGCCTCGTCCGCCGGCTCGAGACCATGGGCGAAAGTGATATCCCGTCCGAGGTGATTGGCGAGTTGGTCATGGACGCGCTGGCCGGGCTTGATCAAGTCGCCTATGTCCGTTTCGCCTCCGTCTACCGCAATTTCCGCGAGGCAAAGGACTTCGAGGAATTTCTTGGCAAGCTCAGCGGCGATAGCAGCGGCGACGACTGACGATCGTCGCTTCACGATACTTGCCCTCGGGCTCGCGACCCGGGGGCTGGGAATCGTTTGGCCCAACCCGGCGGTCGGCTGCGTGCTCGTGCGCGAGGGCGATGTCGTCGGACGGGGCTGGACACAGCCAGGCGGGCGGCCCCACGCCGAAACCGAGGCGCTGGAGCGGGCAGGCGAAGCCGCAAAGGGTGCGACCGCCTATGTCAGCCTCGAGCCTTGCGCCCATCACGGCCAGACCGCGCCCTGCGCCGAAGCGCTCATCAAAGCCGGCGTTGCCCGGGTGGTGGTACCGCTCGAAGATCCTGACCCGCGGGTCGCGGGCAAGGGGCTCAGCCTCTTGCGCGCGGCCGGTATCGAGGTTGCGTGCGGCGTCGAGACCGAGGCGGCGGTGCAGCTTAACGCCGGCTTTATCAAGCGAGTGAGCGAGGGCCGTCCGCTTGTCACTTTGAAATTTGCGACCACGCTTGACGGGCGGATTGCGACCCACGCCGGCGAAAGCCGCTGGATCACGGGTGAGGCTTCGCGCCGGCGAGCCCATCTGCTGCGCGCCCAGGCCGACGCGGTCATGATCGGGGTCAACACGGCCCTGATCGATAATCCGGAACTGACCTGCCGGCTGCCGGGGCTTGAGGCGCGCACCCCGGTACGCGTCGTGCTTGATCGCCGCTTGCGCACTGCGCTCACCAGCAACCTTGTTGCCGGGGCGCACGAGCATCCCTGCTGGATCATCACCGCCGACCATCCACCGGCCGAGCGCGCGGCCGCGTTCCGCGATGCCGGGGTCGAGTTGATCGAGGTTGGCCCGGACGCAGATGGCCGGCCCGACCTGACCCGGGGCTTGGTAGCCCTGGGCGAGCGCGGGCTCACTCGGGTATTGGTCGAGGGCGGCTCTCACCTGGCGGCATCGCTGTTCCGCGCCGGCCGGGTCGATCGCCTCACCTGGTTTCGGGCCCCCCTGATGATGGGCGGCGACGGCATTCCCGGTGCGGCTGCCTTCGGGGTCGACCGGCTCGCCGACGCGCCGTCCTTTCACCGTCTCTCGGTCGAGCCCGTGGGTGACGATGTGCTGGAAACCTACGCCGTGACGGCGTAAGGAGAGCGCATGTTTACGGGCATCATCACTGATCGCGGCCGCTTGCGCGCCCTGACCGAGAGCGGCGGCGACCGGTGCTTCGAGATCGAGACCGCGTTCGACACGAGCACTATACCGGTCGGCGCGTCGATCGCCTGTTCGGGAGCCTGCCTCACCGCTGTCGAGCTTGGCCCCGGTTGGTTTGCGGCCGACGTCTCCGCCGAGACCCTGGCCTGCACCACGCTGGGCGACTGGCCGGTCGACCATCTCGTCAACCTGGAGCGCCCCCTTAGCGTCGGCGCCGAACTGGGCGGCCACATGGTGCTGGGCCATGTCGACGACGTTGCCGAGGTCCTCTCGCGCCGGCCGGACGGCGCCTCGACCCGCTTCACCCTTGCCGCGCCTGCCGCGCTCGCCGGCTTCGTTGCGTCCAAGGGTTCGGTCGCGTTGGACGGCGTCTCGCTCACGGTCAACGAGGTCGCGGGTAATGTGTTCGGGGTCAACATCATTCCCCACACGCTCGACGTCACGGGCTTCAGAGCGCTTGAGCCGGGCATGCGGGTCAACCTTGAGGTCGATGTGCTGGCGCGCTACGTTGCCCGTCTCCGGGAGGCTGGCGCGACGTGAGGGCCGCCGCGCCACGCCTGACTGCTCTGGGCGCCGCTTCACCCAACCGAGGAAGACCGTCATGGCCGATGCCCCGCATATCCTGATTGTCGACGCGCGCTTTTACGACGACATCGCGGACGAGATGACCAAGGGCGCCGTTGTCGAGATTGAAGCGTCGGGGGCGAGCTTCGAGCGCATTACCGTGCCCGGCGCCTTTGAGATCCCCGCGGCCATCGGGTTCGCCCTCGATGGTGGGGCCTATGACGGCTTCGTCGCGCTGGGCTGCGTGATCCGGGGCGAGACAAGCCATTACGACTATGTCTGTGGCGAAAGTGCTCGCGGCTTGGCCGACCTTGCCGGGACCCGCGGCGCGGCCATCGGCTACGGTATACTGACCGTTGAAAATACCGATCAGGCTTGGGCGCGCGCTCATACCAACCAGAAGAACAAGGGCGCGAGCGCGGCGCGGGCCTGCCTCGAAATGATCGCTCTCAAGCGCCGCTTTGGCGCGCCCGCCAGGTGAGCACACCCGAGGCTCCGAGCCCCTCGAACGGCCCGGCGCGCGGCGCGCGGCGGCGCAGCGCGGCGCGGCTGGCCGCGGTCCAGGCCCTGTTCCAGATCGACTTCGCGGCGGTCACGTCCGACGACGTCATTGCCGAATTTGCCGTTTACCGACTCAAGGGCGATCTCGACGGCGAAGCGATCGTTGCAGCCGAGCGCAACTGGTTCGAGACCCTCGTAGCGGGCGTTGATGCGGAGCGCAGCGCTCTTGATGAGAAGATTGCGCCCTTGCTCGGCGAGAACTGGTCGCTCGACCGGCTGGGCGGCGTCCAGCGCGCGGTGCTCCGCGCCGCCGCCTACGAGCTGATGTCCCACCCCAAGGTGCCGGCCCGGGTAGTGATCAGTGAGTATGTCGATCTTGCCGGCGCCTTTTCGGGGGGCGAGGAAGTGAGTTTCGTCAATGCCGTGCTCGACCGGCTTGCCCGCGAGTTGCGAGGCAACGAGTTCGAGACCGCCGGACCGTGACGACGCGACCCCTGCTCGGTGAATTCGAGCTGATTGAACGTCTTTTGGCCCCGCTCGCGGCCGATGCGGAGGGCGCGCGAGGCTTGCGTAACGATGCGGCGCGGGTCGATCCGCCGCCCGGCGAAGCGCTGATCGTGACCAAAGATCTGATGGTCGGGGGCGTGCATTTTTCTCTCGACGAGGCGCCCGGAAACATCGCCGCCAAGTTGCTTCGGGTCAATTTGTCGGACCTCGCAGCTATGGGCGCGCGGCCGCTCGGTTATCTGATGGGCCTGGCGCTCCCGGGCGAAATCGATCTCGACTGGATGGAACAATTCACGGCAGCGCTGGCGGCGGATCAGGCGCGCTTCGGGCTCTCGCTGCTGGGCGGCGATACGGTCAGGACGCCGGGTCCGCTCTGCCTCTCGCTCACCGCTCTGGGCAGCGCGCCGGCGGGAAGCGAGCTCCTGCGCGACGGCGCCGAGCCTGGCGACCTGGTCGTCGTCTCGGGCACTGTTGGCGACGGCGCGCTAGGCCTTGCGTTGCACCAGGGCGTGCTCGGCGATCTGGACGAGCGCCATGGAGCGTTTCTTCTGGACCGCTTCCGCCGGCCCGAGCCCAGGCTTGGCCTGGGTCTCGCGTTGCGCGGACTTGCTCATGCCGCCATCGACGTCTCCGATGGGTTGATCGCCGATCTTGGGCATATCGCCGAGACATCGGGCGTCGGCGCCCGGATAGATGCGACCGAGGTCCCGCTCTCGGACGCGGCGTGCGCCGTCCTCGCCGACAATCCCGCGCGGTTGAACGACTGCCTGAGCGGCGGCGACGACTACGAACTTTTGTTCACGTTGGCCCCGGTCGAACAGGCGGCACTTGATCGCCTGGCCGTCGAGCTTGGGTATCCTCTCACGGTGATCGGCCGTGTGGAGGCCGAGCCGGGGGTCCGGGTGATCGCCGATGACGGTGCGCCGCTTGCACTCGACCGCGCTGGATACCGCCATTTTTGAAATTTTTCGGTGCGTTCGGGCGCCCACGCGGCTCCGCCGTTTGTTCATCGCTTGGCGGTTAGGCTGATCCTGCCCCTCTCCCTTTGGGGGCAAAGCGAGGCCGAGGGCGAAGAAGAAGCTGAAACTCATCGTGATCCTTCTGGTTGTGATCGTGGCCGTCGGGTTCGGGGCGGTGCAGTTCATGGGCGACGAGGCCGGGGATTCCCCGTCGGGCGGGCTGGCATTCATGCCGATCGACCCGCTGTTTGCGCCTGTCGTGCGCGAGCGCGAGTTTCGTGGCTACGTCCTGCTAAGTCTGCAGCTCGAACTAGCCGATTCGAGCAACGCCGAGACCGTCACTCTTCACATGGCGCCGCTGCGCGGCGCGCCTTCATCCGCGATCTTCACCTCCAGGCCCTGCTTCGCCGCAACGGCGAGCCCAGTGTCAATATTCACCGGGTAAAGAAGCGATTTCTGGTGATCGCCGAGCGGCTTATGGGGCCCGGAATCGTGACCGGTGTGTTGATCTCGAGCGCCATGGAGCGGCGCACCTGAGTCTGGCTGTCTGGGCAGCATTTCCGCCAAATATAACGGCCCGAGCCCGAGGTTGCATCGCCGGGGCTCTTCTGGCATTCTCCGCCCGCCATTGAACGGGCAAAATCGGCATGGGGGCTCCAAGCCGCCGGGCGTGCCCGATTTCCTTTATGACTTCCTGTTACGGCAAAGGACGAGAAATCCATGATTGCTGCTTATTGGTTTGCCCTGGTTTGCGGGGGCGTCGCAGTCCTGTATGGCGTGGTTGTCGGGATAACGGTGGTGCGGGCCGACGCCGGCAACGAGCGCATGCAAGAGATTGCCGGCGCGATCCAGGAAGGCGCGCGCGCCTTCCTCAATCGCCAGTACCTGACGATCGGCCTTGTCGGTCTGGTCATCTGCGGCATTCTGACCGGCCTGCTCGGCTATCTGTCGGGCATCGGGTTTGCCATTGGCGCAGTGCTCTCGGCGGCGGCGGGTTATATCGGCATGAACGTGTCGGTCAAGGCCAATGTGCGCACCGCCGAGGCGGCGCGCAGCGGCGGCGTCAAGCCCGCGCTGAGCATTGCGTTTCGCTCGGGTGCGGTGACCGGCATGCTGGTTGTGGGTCTTGCCCTGCTGGGCGTTGCTGGCTATTACGGAATCCTGGTCACGGCGGGGGTCGAGCACAACACCCTTCTAGAAGCGCTCGTCTCGCTCGGCTTCGGCGGCTCTCTGATCTCTATTTTTGCGCGCTTGGGTGGCGGCATCTTCACCAAGGGCGCCGACGTGGGCGCTGATCTCGTGGGCAAGGTGGAGGCCGGAATTCCCGAAGACGACCCGCGCAACCCTGCGGTGATCGCGGACAATGTGGGCGACAATGTGGGTGATTGCGCCGGCATGGCCGCCGATCTGTTCGAAACCTATGCCGTGACCGTGGTCGCGACCATGCTGCTCGCCGCACTCTATTTCACCGGCGATCAGCAGGCCGCGATGATGGTTTATCCTCTGGCGATCGGGGGCGTCTGCATCCTGGCGTCGGTGATAGGCATGATGTTTGTCCGGCTCGGCTCGAGCGGGAACATCATGGCGGCGCTCTACAAGGGCTTCATCGCAACGGCGATCCTCTCGGGTGCTGCGCTTTACCCGATTACCGAATGGACCATCGGTATGGGAACGGAATTCATGGTCGGCGGGGTCGCGACGGCGGGCTGGAAGTTCTTCATCTGCGGCCTGATCGGCCTAGTGGTTACCGGGTTGATGATCTGGATTACCGAGTACTACACCTCGACGGAGTACAAGCCGGTGCGTTCGCTGGCGAAGTCGTCCGAAACCGGCCATGCGACGAACATCATCCAGGGCCTTGCGCTCTCCATGCAGTCCACCGCGCTGCCCGCCATCGTCATCGCGGCGGCGATCATCGCGGCCTACCAGTTGGGCGGGCTGTTCGGCATTTCCATTACGGTCACCGCAATGCTGGCGTTGGCCGGTATGGTCGTGGCGCTCGACGCCTACGGGCCGGTGACCGACAACGCGGGCGGCATCGCCGAGATGAGCGAGTTGCCCGAAGACGTGCGCAAGACCACCGACGCGCTCGATGCCGTGGGCAACACGACGAAGGCGGTGACCAAGGGTTATGCCATTGCGTCCGCCGGACTTGCGGCGCTCGTGCTGTTCGCTGCTTACACCATGGACCTCGGTCGCTATTTCCCGAGTGTCACCGTCGACTTCTCGCTGTCCAACCCCTACGTCATTGTCGGGTTGTTCTACGGTGGAATGCTGCCCTTCCTGTTCAGCTCCATGTCGATGCTCTCGGTCGGTCGCGCCGCGGCGTCGGTGGTGCTCGAGGTGCGCCGCCAGTTCAAGGAGATCCCGGGCATTATGGAAGGCACCGGCAAGCCCGAATACGGCCGCGCGGTCGATTTGCTGACCAAGGCGGCGATTCGCGAGATGGTGCTGCCCTCGATGCTGCCGGTGTTGGCCCCGATCCTGCTTTACATCGTGATCTGGCTGATCGCCGGGCAGTCGGCGGCGTTCTCGTCGCTCGGCGCGATGCTCGTCGGCACCATCGTCACGGGGCTGTTTCTAGCGATCTCCATGACCAGCGGTGGCGGCGCGTGGGACAATGCCAAGAAGTATATCGAGGACGGCAACCACGGCGGCAAGGGTTCGGAAAGCCACAAGGCCGCGGTGACCGGCGATACCGTGGGCGATCCCTACAAAGACACCGCGGGACCGGCGATCAATCCGATGATCAAGATCACCAACATCGTCGCACTTCTGTTGCTGGCGGTGCTGGGCGGGATTATGGGCGGCGGCCACTAGCGGCGTCCGCTCCAATCGGAAAAGGCCCCGCGGGCAATTACCGGCGGGGCCTTTTCTTTATTGGCCTGCCACTACGGTGCGTCTAGCCGCCGCCGCCGCCCGGGCCGGGACCGCCCGAACTAGCTCCCCGATCGAACTTGCCCAAGTTGCCAAATAGCTGTTCGAGAAGACCCAGATTCTTGCCCTGGGTGGGCGTTTCACGATCGATGAGGGCAAACTCCTCGGTCTCTGGCAAGGCTCGATAATTGACATGTTCGACGGTGCCGGCATCGTTGAAATCCACCACGATAACGCTGGCGCCCACGAAATCTGGGTCGTAGAACGCGAGATTCTCCATAACCCGGGTCACGTAGTACCAGCGCGAGTCGTCTTCCGTGGAGCGGCTCGTAGGCGTGCCCAGCAAAGCCCAGACCTCGTCGCGGTCGGTCACGCCGGGCACCACTTGCGCCAGGTCTTCGGGATCGGGAACGAAGCCGTGAGTTGTTATTTCCGGAGCACAGGCCGCAACACCGGCGCTGAGCAGCAGCGCGGCACCGGCGGTAGCGAGCCGGCCGGCACGGCGCGATGAACGGTGCGGTTGATTGGGCTTCATTAAAATCGGCTCCTGTCGTTGACGGAACGTGCTCGCACCCCTAGCTTGCTTGCACCCAAAGATGGGGTGGCATGAGCCACCTGAAAAGCCATTATCGCAGAAAAATCGCAGCGATCGAATGATCCTTGATGGCCTCTTCCGCCGGCCCCGCTGGGGCCCCTCGGCGGATGCTCTGTACCTCGCTGCCGTGCACCAGGCTCGCCGGCCTGGATTCTACACCCGGCTCGGCGCGCCCGACACGGTCGACGGCCGGTTCGACATGATTGCGCTTCATGTTTTCCTGCTGTTTCGCCGCCTTCGCGCCGAGGGTAAGGACGGTGCGGCACTGGCGCAAAAGCTGTTCGATGTGATGTTCGATTACATGGATCAGGATCTGCGCGAGATGGGGGTAGGTGACCTATCCGTAGGCAAAAAAGTCAAGGCCATGGCGAGTGCGGTCTATGGCCGGATCGCGGCCTACGAGCCTGGCCTCGATGGAGGCGGGCCGGCGGGGGAAACGCAGCTTGTCGAGGCTTTGCGGCGCAATCTCTACAGCGCCCGTGAGCCTCACGACGAGGATGTGCGGGGGCTTGCCCGTTATATCTTTGATCAGGCGGCGTCTCTTGCGGCGCAGAGCGGCGGCGAATTGCTTGCCGGGCGGGTGGATTTCCTTGCTGCACCGCGCGATGACGACGAGGACGCTTCTCTCGGCGAAGGCGGCTGAAAAAGCGTTGATCCGTTCCGCGTGAGGCCGTATTGTCCGCGCGTCGGCGGCGCGTAAAGCGCGCCGTGGCAATGCCATATTTCTGAATACGGAGTGGATGTGACCCGAACACAGCCGCAGCCGGAGTTTTCCCGGCGCGTGGATATCTCCGGCCTCGGGACGGGTGAGCGCACCGTCGAGATCGAGGCCGACGCCGACGAGTGTGCCGCGCTTGCCGAACGTTTCGGATTGCGCGCCCTCGATCGCCTGAGCGCGACGGCGCGCATTGTCCGCGCCAAGGGCTCGGCCGGAGCGGTTCGACTGCATGCACAGCTGGTGGCCGATGTGGTACAATCCTGTGTCGTTGCCTTGGTTCCTGTTCCGGCCCATATCGATGAGCGGGTGGAGGTTCTCTTTGCACCAGCGCAAACGACCGCTGGCGGCGGCGAGGTTGTGATTGACGCGCTGGGCGAGGATCCGCCGGAGCCGCTGATCGATAACGTGATCGACGTTGGCGAGGTCGTGGCCGAACATCTTGCCTTGGCGCTCGATCCCTATCCCCGGGCGGCCGACGCGGCGCTCGATGGCGGGCTCTGGAGCGACGAGGTGACGGAGGGGCCGGCGGACGGGCCGTTTGCACGGTTGCGCGAACGCAAGAATTCCGGGTAAGACTGACGCGAGGCGCGTGGGTCCTCCAAGCCTGCGCTGGAAAGGTTCTGGCCGGTACGCAAGCGCGCCGGTTTTATGTGAAAAGGATATCCGACCGATGGCGGTACCGAAGAGAAAAACCTCGACGTCAAAACGCAACCTGCGCCGGTCTCATGATCGTTTGCCGGTAGCGCGGGCCAACGAGTGCCCCAACTGTGGCGAACTCAAACGCCCCCATCACGTCTGCAAGGCGTGCGGCCATTACGGCGGGCGCGAGGTCGTCGAAGCCGGGGGCGCGGCCTAGGCGCGCCGCCGGGGCCGCACGGACACTCCCCATATGGCCAAAGAGATCGTCTTGGCGCTCGATGCCATGGGAGGCGACTACGCCCCTGAGGTGGTTGTGCGCGGCGCCAATCTTGCCCGCATCCGCTATCCCGGGCTGCGCTTCCTCCTGTTTGGAGACGAGGCCCGGCTCGCGCCGCTGCTCAGCCGCTTCAAGCGCCTAGCGGGCGATACCGAGATCCGCCATGCCGACGAGGTCATTGCATCTGACGAAAAGCCGGTTGTGGCCCTTCGCCAATTGCGCGACTCCTCGATGCGGCGCGCGGTCGATGCTGTCCATTCGGGCGAGGCCGCCGGCGTCGTCTCGGCGGGCAACACCGGCGCGCTGATGGCACTGGCGAAGGTCGTGATCAAGACCCTGCCCGGTATATCGCGCCCGGCCTTCGCGTCGACCTTCCCCACTCAGCGTGGCGAGAGCGTCATGTTGGACTTGGGCGCAAACATCGAGTGCGATGCCGAGAATTTGGTCCAGTTCGCGGTCATGGGCGAGGTCTTCGCACGTACCGTGCTGGGGCGCCAAAGGCCGATAATCGGCCTGCTCAACGTCGGGGCCGAGGAACTCAAGGGCACCGAGCGGCTGCAGGAGGCGGCGATCCGGCTGCACGAGAGCGAATTGCCCATCGAATTCCACGGGTTCGTCGAGGGCAACGATATCGCCGAGGGCACGGTCGACGTGATCGTGACCGACGGGTTCACGGGCAACGTCGCGCTCAAAACGGCCGAAGGCGTGGCCGTTCTCTACACGGAATATCTGCGCGCCGCGTTTCGGCGTTCGATTATCTCGCGCCTCGGCTATCTGCTCGCCCGGCCCGCGCTTCGCCACTTCCGCGATCGGGTCGATCCCCGGCGCTATAACGGCGCGACCCTGCTCGGCCTGAACGGCGTCGTGGTCAAAAGCCACGGCGGCACCGATCACAAGGGGTTCGCCAACGCCATTGGCGTCGCCGTCGACATGATTAGCGAAGGCTTCAACGCCAAGATTACCGACGAGCTGCACCGCCTGCATGCGGACCACGCGCCGGAACCGGCCACGGTCGCGCTCTAACGATGCGGCGTTCCTGCGTGATCGGCTGCGGGAGCTACCTTCCTAAACAGGTGCTCACCAACGACGATCTGGCGGACCGGGTCCAAACCTCGGACGCCTGGATCGTCGAGCGCACGGGCATTCGTGAACGACACATCGCGGCAGAAGGCGAGATGACCTCCGATCTCGCGCGCGAAGCGGCCCAGGTGGCGCTGCGGGCCGCCGGTCTCGACGCTGCGGACCTCGATCTGCTCGTGGTCGCAACCTCGACCCCCGACAACACCTTCCCGGCCACGGCGACACGGGTTCAGGCGCAGCTCGGCATGACCGGCGGCGCGGCGTTCGATGTCCAGGCCGTATGCGCGGGCTTTGTGTTTGCCTTGGCGACTGCCGATAATTTCATTAAGGCGGGCCAGGCGAATACCGCGCTGGTCATCGGTGCAGAATGCT
The DNA here is from genome assembly GCA_963694715.1 of Alphaproteobacteria bacterium. Classification (GTDB taxonomy): domain Bacteria; phylum Pseudomonadota; class Alphaproteobacteria; order UBA828; family JAPUJA01; genus CAVOEB01. The sequence goes on from CAVOEB010000012.1 coordinate 41,801, forward strand.
TCTCGCGAATTCTCGACTGGGAGGACCGCACCACCTGCGTGCTGTTTGGCGATGGTGCCGGCGCGGTCGTTTTGCGCGCCGAGGAAGGCCAGGGAAATTCCGACGACAAGGGTGTGCTGAGCACACGGCTCCATTCGGATGGTCGCCATTACGATCTTCTCTATGTCGATGGCGGGGTGTCCTCGACCCAGTCGACAGGGCATCTGCGGATGACCGGGCGCGAGGTGTTCCGCCACGCGGTCGTCAACCTCGCCGCGGTCACGGAGGAGGCGATCGCCGCGGCCGGCGTCTCGACCGACGCGGTCGACTGGCTGGTACCCCATCAGGCGAATAAACGTATCCTCGATGCCACCGCGCGCCGCCTCGGCCTGCCCGCGGAAAAGATGATCGTCACCGTGGAGCACCACGCCAACACCTCCGCCGCCTCGATCCCGCTGGCCTTTTCCGAAGCCGTGGGCGACGGGCGCATTTGTCCCGGCCAGCTGATCGTCGTCGAGGCTATGGGCGGAGGATTCACCTGGGGCGCGGGCGTGATCCGGCTCTAGGCGCGCCGGGTTAGGCGCTTCCAAGCGACCTACGCGATACGTAATCTATCTTTTAATTTCAATCTGTTAAATGTTTTCAGATAAATGGCCGTCCTGACCGTTTCGTGATCCTGGCCGCGTCCCGAGTTTTGCCGCTCCCAGAGTGTCGACGGGGCCCCCGAACCGGGCGATTTCGTCGAAGGTACTGAAATCGTTTAATATTGACGGTCTGTGTCTTGCGCTGTACCGTCTTTCAACCAAGGATAGGGAGCTAAGGCCGAAATATAATGGCCGGAGAAACAGTTACCCGGGCACATCTGGGCGAAGCGGTGTTTAATGAAGTCGGGCTCTCGCGCAACGACTCCATAAAGCTCGTCGAATCCGTGCTCGAACTCATGGCTAACAGCTTGACCCGGGGCGATACCGTCAAGGTTTCGTCCTTCGGCAGTTTTTCCGTTCGCGGCAAGGGTCAGCGCATGGGACGTAATCCCAAGACGGGCGAAGAGGTGCCGATCCCTCCACGCCGGGTTCTGGTGTTCCGCGCCTCCCATGTGCTCAAGGATCTAGTCGCCCAGTCGCTGAATGGGCCCCGCCCGGCGGCCGGGTCCGACGGGCCCGACCAGGGCTAGGGACGTTCGGCAATGGCAACGGGTGGTCCGGGCGACGGACGACGAGGCGGTGCCAAGGCGCCCGATGCATTCCGTACCATACGCGAGGTCTCCGAAGAACTCGACGTCCCCCAGCACGTCCTGCGCTTCTGGGAGAGCAAATTCACCCAGATCAAGCCGCTCAAGCGCGGCGGCGGGCGGCGCTATTACCGGCCCGACGATATCGTCCTGCTGCGCCGCGTCCGCGCGTTGCTATATGTCGAAGGCTATACGATTAAAGGTGTCCAGAAGTTGCTGCGCGAAGGCGGCGCCAAGGCGCTTAAAGCCGGTGACGGCGATGTAGCACCAACGGCGCCGGCTCCTGCGGTAGAGCCCGCGGCTCTGCCGGCCTCCCCATCGGCCGCGGTAACAGGCTTGAGCGACGAGCAGCGCAAGCAAATGGCCGGTCTGGTCGACGAATTGTCCGAGCTGCGCGACATGCTGCGCGGGCGTATCTAGCCCACCTCGCAACGCTCTGTTTGCCCGGGTCCGCTTCCCAATATCTTTCCTTTTTGCGTCGTTGTCGCGCCTTGGTCGCGCGGCTATAGTGCGCCCTGCCAGCTAGGGCGAGGTCCCGGCGGGCCGATCATCGGAGCGTGGCGCAGCCTGGTAGCGCACTTGTCTGGGGGACAAGGGGTCGTGGGTTCGAATCCCGCCGCTCCGACCAATCGGCTCGCCGCCGGGGTGTCGCAAGGACGCTCCTGCCGCTGGATGTAGCCCGGCTCTTCGCTATACTAAGAGGTCTAGGGTCGGAACCCCTGACCCGATTGCTCGCGGAGGCCGCCGTGATTCCTCGACCGATCCCGATTGTCTGCCTCGTCGTTCTTCTGCTCTGTGCTGCCGCGCCGGTGCGTGCGCAAGGCGTGGCTGGAGGCGAGCGCGAGGCCGAGGCAATCCGCGCCGTAATCTCGAGTCAAATTGAGGCCTTCGCGCGCGACGATGGCGAGGTGGCGTTCGCCTTCGCCGCCCCTGTGATCCGTCAGATGTTAGGTGATACCGCGAACTTCGTGACGGTGACGGAAGCGGATTGAGGCGCTTGCTATTCGTCGTAGTGATAAATCACCTCGTCGAAACTGTCGCACGGGAAGGTGAAAATGAATTCGAGCGGCGTGGCGCTGTCACAAGTTGCCGTGTGCTGGGCGTTAGGCGGAATGTAAATGGCTGAGCCCGGGCCGATCTTGCCTTCCACGCCGTCGATGGTCATGCGCCCGGTGCCGGCGGTGATGTAATAGGTTTCTGTCTGGGCGTGGTGGTGAAGGCCCAGCGTCGCGCCCGGGGCGATCTCGGCAATGCCCATGGTAAGCTCGGCAGAGGGTGTCCGTTCGCCGGTGATTAGCAATTTCCAGCGCACGCCGGTCTCCGCTTCAGCCTCCGGATCGTCCCTGTCTTCCCAGTCCTGGTCGGTCTCGCGGCGGATTGTGGCTTCAAGTATCGTTGTTTCCCTCCCGTGCGGCTGGTTCGCTCGCTGTTATGAGGTAACATGCGCCGGAAGCATACGGGTAGGGAAGTCCCCATGACCGGAAAAATGCAAACCATCGAACTGCCCTGGTACGAGACGCGGATCGAGAATTGCTCTTATTTGCGGCAAGATGATTGCGCGCGACTATTGGGCCGATGACGATTATCCGGCGGATAAATTCTGCGAACCGGCATGCGCCGATGTGAAGCGGCGCGCCTTGGCCAAGGCAGAGTAGGGGAGCGGCGGTGATTAAGATTGGCATCGATACCGGTGGCACCTTCACCGATCTGGTGGTGCTCGACGACGAGAGCGGTGAAATTCGCACGGTCAAGGTGCCGTCAACGCCGGACGAGCCGGCCCTGGCGCCGCTCGCGGCGCTGCGCGAGGCCGGCGTTGCCGCCGAGGACATCGACCGCATGACGGTGGTCAAGACCAGCTACGCCGCGGTCTATCTGCCCCGGAAGGTAACCTTCGGCGAACTCGCCGCGCCCGAATCGCGCTTGCCGGTCCAGCGGGTCTACGTGGCCGGGCCCGAGGGCGATTTGCTCGCCTTCGATTATGTTATAGAGCGCTAGGCGGACGGCGAATGGCGAATCGCGGGCATCTACCTTCACTGCACGCCCAGCGACGGGCCGACCTGAGGACAAAACCGATGACGACGGCTCACGATTTCATTTTTTACGCGCTGGGCGGCGGCGAGTTGCCACTTAGAAAATTCGCCGGCAAGCCGATTTTGCTCGTCAACACCGCGTCCGAATGCGGCTACACGCCGCAATATGCCGGGCTGCAGGCACTCTGGGTGCGCTATCGCGACCGGGGCCTCGTGGTGCTCGGCGTGCCGTCCAACGATTTTGGCGAGCAGGAGCCGGGCGACGCGGCCGCTATCGCGGCGTTCTGCACTACGACCTATCAGGTGGATTTTCCGCTTACCGCCAAGGAACGCGTGATCGGTGGCGATGCCCACCCGCTCTACCGCTGGATTGTCGAGAGCGTCGGCGAGGCGGCGGCGCCCGAGTGGAATTTCCATAAATACCTGATCGACGCCGCCGGAGAGCTGGCCGAGTTGTGGCCATCGAAAATCGAACCCGACGACCCGGTGTTGACCGGTGCAATCGAATACAAACTAGCGAACTGACGGGCAGGGACGGGGAGCGCGCGGCTATGGCCGAGGGACGGGCGAAATTTCAGGTCGGCCAGTTGATTCATCACAAGCTGTTCGACTATCGCGGCGTCTGTTTCGACGTCGACCCCGTGTTCTCCGGCAGTGACGACTGGTACGACGCCGTCGCTCGCCTGCGCCCGCCCAAGGATGCGCCCTGGTACCACGTCCTGGTCCACGACGCGGTGCATACGACCTATGTGGCCGAGAAAAATCTCGAAGCCGACGAGAGTGCAGATCCGATCCGCCACGCCGCACTCGATCAACTCTTCGACGGCTTCGAGGCGGGGCTCTATCAGCCCCGGTTGAAGGCTAACTGAACGAGCGTAACGCAGGGAGGTTCCGAGTCGATACCGGTTCGCGCCACCCTGTTCGGTCTCGAGGCGGCGGGCGCGCGGCGCATCCATCTGGCCGCCGCGCCCGAGCTGGCCGTTGAGTTCGACGGCTTCGAGCTGGTTGATGAAGGCGTCGACGCGGTCGTGATGGGCTGTCTGGGGTCGTCAGGTTACGACTGGGATCGGCTCAGTGCGCTGTTCGCCCTGCACAAGAACTGCTACTGGCGCAAGGAAAGCGAACTAATCCTTGATCTCGGTCCATTCGTTGCCTTGCTCGAATACGCTGCCGGCGTCGAGGCGCGAATCGTTGGCAAGCCGGCCCGCCCTTTCTTCGAGCTGGCGCTTGCGGACATGGTGGCCGAGCCCGCAACCACGATCATGATCGGCGACGACATCGCGAACGAGATCGCGGGCGCACAGAACGCCGGGCTCCGCGCGGTCCAGGTGCGTACGGGCAAGTTTCGCGCCGCCGACGAGGCGCGCGCCGATATCCTGCTCGACGCGCGTATCGATTCGATCCGCGAGCTTCCCGGCATGCTCGATCGCCTGGTGTGAACGCACCAGAAATTTCTGCAGGCTCCGATCGAGTTAACGCCGGTGAAATATTTCTAACAGATTGAATTATAACTGAATTATCATAACTTGCTGCAATGCAACAGTAACCGGTGGACAGCCGCACGTGCTTGCATAACAATGAATCGTCGGGTTTGGGGTCTGTGTGACCCTGACGGCACCGAGGAGGGCTAGGAGACCCATGTCCGCATCGACGCCCGTTCGACGCGCAACGCCCCGTGACATCGCTGCCCGCAAGGGGGGCGATCCCGTCGTTTGCCTCACCGCCTACACCACGCCGATGGCCCAGGCGCTAGACGACACCGTCGATCTGCTGCTGGTCGGTGATTCTCTGGGCATGGTGCTTTACGGTTTCGAGACTACGCTGGGCGTTACCCTCGAAATGATGATCGGGCATACCAAGGCGGTGATGCGCGGCTCCCGTGCGGCCTGCGTGGTCGTCGATATGCCCTTCGGTAGCTATCAAGAATCGCCTGAGCAGGCGTTCCGCAACGCCGGGCGCTTGCTGGCCGAGACCGGTTGCGCCGCGGTCAAGATCGAGGGCGGTACCGAGATGGCGTCCACCGTGCGCTTTCTGGCCGAACGCGGCGTTCCCGTGCTCGGCCATGTCGGGCTCAAGCCCCAGTCGGTCAACACCGCGGGCGGTTTCGGGGTCCAGGGCAAGGCCGAGGACGAAGCCGCGGCGATCATCGCTGATGCCGAGGCGGTCGCCGGGGCGGGCGCCTTCGCGGTGGTGATCGAGAACATCGTCGAGCCCCTCGCCCGCGCGATCACGGCGCGTCTTGCCATACCTACCATCGGCATTGGCGCCTCGCCGGCCTGCGACGGTCAGATTCTAGTCGCCGAGGACATCCTGGGTCTGGGCTCCGGTCGGGTGCCCCGGTTCGTGCGCTGCTATGCCACGCTGAACGAGCAGGTCACCGCGGCCGCGCAAGCTTATGCCGACGACGTTCGCGCGCGCCGCTTCCCCGGGCCGGAGCATGTCGTGGGCGCGCCCAGCCTGGTCGACGACCCCGGTCGTAAGACCGGCTGATCCCCTTCTTATGGCGCCCGCGGGCGAGTCGACGGTCAGGTTGAAGCTAACTGTTGCGCGCACCGTCGCGGACCTGCGCGCCCGGATCGACCCGTGGCGCGCCGCGGGCGAACGCGTTGCCCTGGTGCCCACCATGGGCGGCCTGCATGCCGGTCACATGGCGATCGTCGAGGCGGCAAAGCGGGCAGCGGTGCGCACGGTAGTCAGCGTGTTCGTCAATCCTGCCCAGTTCGGCCCCGCCGAGGACCTTGCCACCTACCCGAGTGACGAGGCCGCCGATGCAGCGCGCCTCGCGGCGGTGGGAGTCGATCTGCTCTACGCGCCTGCGCTAAAAGATGTCTATCCCGAGGGCTTCGCGACCACCGTCTCCGTCGCCCATCTCACCGCGCCGCTGTGCGGGGCAAAGCGCCCGGGCCATTTTGACGGGGTCGCGACGGTGGTCGCCAAGTTTCTCACCCAATGCCGCCCCGACGTCGCGCTGTTCGGCGAAAAGGATTACCAGCAGCTTCTGGTGGTGCGCCGCCTCGCGCGTGATCTCGATCTGGGTGTCGAGATTCTCGCCGTGCCTACGGTGCGCGACGCAGATGGTTTGGCGCTGTCTTCACGCAACGCCTTCCTCGCACCTGACGAGCGTACCCGCGCCGGGGCGATCCCTCGTGTGCTCGCCGAGATGGCGCGACGGCTGGCCGCCGGCGAGGCGGAGATCGATGCCGTTATCGTCTGGGGCCGGACCGAGCTGGCTGCCGCTGGAATCGGCGAGCTCGATTATCTCGAGGTTCGCGACGCAAAAACCCTGGCACCCGTGAGCGGGGTTCCTAGATGTGACGCCCGCGTCTTCGTCGCAGCCCATGTCGGCTCGGCGCGCCTGATCGACAACCTGCCGATCAGGGCCTGATCCTGCGTGGTGCCCTAGCGCGTTAAGCCCGCAAGCGCGGGCAGGCGCTTATGCGCCGAAGGCCTGCGCGTCGCTTGAGCGGGTTAAAGAGAGATCCGTTACGGCATCGGAATTTCGCCGTGGATCGACGCCTTGAATAGATCCGCCAGCATCTCCGACGAAAGCGGCCGCGGATTGCCGAAGCCCGCCGGATCGATCACCGCGTCGGCAGTAAGCTGGGGCACGTCGGCGTCGGTCACGCCGTATTCGGCAAGGGTATGCGGGGTGCCTGTTTCTTCGCGCAGGCGCAGCGTCCAGTCCACCACTGCCTGGGTCGAGGGGTTAGGCAGGTCGAGATATCGGGCGAGGCGGGTCATTTTGTCTTCGATGGCGGGCGCGTTGTAGGCCAGCACATAGGGCATCACGACGCCGTTGGTCTCCCCGTGATGGCTGTCAAACCGGCTGCCCACGGGGTGGCTGAGCGAATGGATCGCGCCCAGCCCCTTCTGGAACGCGGTGGCCCCGGCCATCGAGGCGACCATCATGTGCGAGCGCGCTTCCATGTTGTTGCCGTCCTTGACGGCCACGGCGAGCCATTCGGCGATCAAACGGATCGCCTCGACCGCGATGCCTTCGCAGAACGGGTGGTAGTTAGGCACGCAATAGGCTTCGATGTTATGGGCCAGTGCGTCCATGCCCGTGCCCGCGGTCAACCGAGGGGGCAGGCCGACGGTCAGCGCCGGATCCGCCAGGGTAACGGCAGGCATAAGCTTGGGATGATAGAGAACCCTCTTGAGCGAGGTATTCTCGTCGATCACGGCTGCCGAACGGCCGACTTCTGAGCCCGTGCCCGACGTGGTCGGCACGGCGATAATCGGCGCGACGCCCTCGACGGTCGCGGCCTGCCATTCGTCGCCCAGCCCGGCCAACTCGACCCACGGCCTGGTCTGGGGCGCCATGTAGGCGATCGACTTGCCGACATCGAGGCCCGAGCCGCCGCCCCAGGCGATCATGCCGTCATGGTTACCGTCCTTGAAGGCGGCGACGCCGTCGATCACGTTCTGGCCCACTGGGTTGGGCTTGAGGTCCGAAAACAGGCCCGTCGGCAGGCCCGCCGCCTCGTTCGCCTTGATCGCGTCGGTCACCATCGGCAGCGCGGCCACTCCCGGATCGGTGACAACCATCGGGCGCGCGATGCCCAGGCTCTTGCACAGGTCGGGTAGCTCGGCGATGCGGCCGGCGCCGAAGCGAATCGGATTGGGAATGCTGAAGTCGCCGCGCAGGCGGTCGAGGTCGGTCATGGCAATTTTCCTTGCACACCGTGACGCGCCGGGCGCGGTTCCGGCAACTCGGCATCGTCAGGGAAATCTCCGCCCCACGCGGCGCGCGGGCGATCGACGGGGAGGGCCCCTAGGAGAGGTCTTCTTCGCGGCCCTCGAAGAGCAGCTTTTTAGCGGCGTAGTAAAGCAACACGCCGACGACAGCGGTCGCGGCGACGACGAGAAGCGGTAGCCAAAGTTCCCACACGGTCGAATTCCTCCGAAATGTTGGTGCATGGCTCGCGCGCACACACGCCGGCCCGACGCCTTCAGGGCTTCCGTACAGCGTCTTTATAGCAAATAATCGGAGGATGCGAAAACACTGCAATTCCATGTTGCGAGATCTGCCATGTGCGGCCGCTTCACGCTGAAAACCCCTGCCGGTCGGCTGGCCGAGGCGTTCGGCGGCGCGTCCGCCAATTACCCCGAAGCGCGCTACAACCTTGCGCCCAACCAGGCGGTCGCCACCGTTCGCGCCGGCCCCGGCGGCAGCACGCGCGAAGCGGTGATGGCGCGCTGGGGCCTGATCCCCTCCTGGGCCAAGGATCCTGCGATCGGCAACCGGATGATCAACGCGCGGGCCGAATCCCTGGCTGACAGGTCTTCCTTTCGCGCCGCCTTCCGCCGCCGCCGGTGTCTGGTGCCCGCGGACGGATTCTACGAATGGCAAAAGCGCAACGGCGCCAAGCAGCCCTTCTGCATCGCCCGTGTCGATGGTGCGCCCTTCGCGTTCGCCGGCCTGTGGGAGCGCTGGGGGGGCGCCGACGGGGGCGCGGGGACGGCACCAACCGTCGAGAGCTGCACAATCGTTACGACCGAGGCTAACGAGCGCGTGGCCCCCATCCACGGCCGGATGCCCGTAATTCTCGATCCTGCTGATTACTCCCTGTGGCTTGATCCCAAGGTTGTCGACCGGCCCATCTTGGAAACCCTGCTGCGGCCCTGCCCGGCGGATGATTTCACGGCCTGGCCGGTCTCCACCCACGTCAATTTTCCGGCCCGCGACGACCCGGATTGCGTCGCGCCGCAGGCTTGAGCGGTGGCGCGGAATTTTTGACTTGCGCCCACTGTCTGATTTCTAGACAATTAAATCGATTAGGAGGCCTCCTCCGTGCCGGGTGCGGAGGAATTCAACGTGGCAGGCGAACCTGCCCAGGAGGCACGACAACATCATGAGCAAGTTCGAAGTCACCGAGGAACACATCAGGACATACGAGGAGGACGGCGTTGTCCTGTTGCGCGGCGGGATCGATCTTAAATGGATCGAAATCCTCAACCGGGGTTGCGACAAGGACCTGGCCGAGCCCGGCCCCCATGTCGAGATCTACGACCAGAGCAAAGCGGGGACACTCTTCTTCAACGACTTCGACCTCTGGCGCCATATCCCCGAAATGAAGCAGTTCGCCTTCGAGGGGCCGTGCGCCGAAATTGCCGGCCAGTTGACCCGTTCGAACAAGATCAACTTCTTTCTCGACCATCTGTTCGTCAAGGAGCCGGGCACAACTCTGCCCACCCACTGGCACCAGGATCAGCCTTACATGGCGATCGACGGCCGGCAGGTGTGCTCCAATTGGATCCCGCTGGTTCCGATCAGCGAAGAGCGCACGGTCGAGTTCGTGCGCGGCTCCCATAAGTGGGAGCGCTGGTTCGCCCCGGTCGACAGCTTCAAGGACGGCTCACGCCATCCCAGCAAGGTGTTCGAGCGTGTCCCGGAGATCGAGGCCGACCGCGACGATTACGACATCGTGTTCTGGTCTCTGGAGCCCGGCGACGTGCTCTTCTTCCAGGGCCTGACGGTCCATCAGGGGCGCGCCAATCCGACCGCCGACAAGCCCCGGCGCACGTTCACCCACCGCTGGTTGGGCGACGATGCCCGCTTCACCCTGCGCGATCCGCCGGCGGAGTTTCCTAAATGGCCGACCGATCTCAAGTCTGGAGATTCGTTCGATCGCGACCCGCAATTCCCGAGGCTCTGGGAGCGCGCGGCAAAAGCGGCTTAACGGCAGGTTGACCGGCAGAGAAGAGCAACGCCGAATGACGAAGACAGCCGGCTTCAAAATCACCGACGAGCGTATCCGGGCCTACAAAGAGGACGGTGTCGTCTGCCTGCGGGGCGCCATTGCGCCCGCTTGGGTCAAGGTGATTTGAACCGGCGTTGAAAAGGATATGGTGAAGCCTGGCCCCCATGTGGAGATTTACACGAAGGATGGCGATCCGGGCTATTTCTTCAACGATTTCCATACGTGGCACCATGTGCCGGAGCTTAAACGCTTTGCGTTCAAGGGGCCTTGCGCCGAACTCGCGGGCAAGCTCATCGGGGTAAGCCGGATAAGTCTGTTTGACGACCGTACCTTCGTCAAGAAATCTGGGACTCTCACGCCGACGCGCTGGCCACCAGGATCTGCCTTATGTGGCAGTAGACGGGCCGTTCTGCTCGAACTGGATTCCGCTCTTCCGGGCCGGCGGAGAGCTCTGTCTTGAGTTCGTTCGCGGCTCCCATAAATGGGGCCGCGTATTTGCCCCGATTGATAGCGTGGCCGACGGAAGGCGCCATCCTAGAAAAGTCTTCGAGCACGTTCCCGAAATGGAGGCTAATCGGGACGACTACGACATCGTCTTTTGGGAGATGGAGCCCGGCGACGTCTAGTGTCTTCATGGTTTGATGCTTCATCAGGGCCGCGCCAATCCGACGACGGATCAGACGCACCGCTCGCTGGCCCATCGCTGGCTGTCCGAGGAATCCCGGTTCGTCCTGCGCGACCCGCCCGCCGAGTTCC
>CAVOEB010000013.1:0-50612 GCA_963694715.1 Alphaproteobacteria bacterium
TCTTTATCCATGAAAACCGCGTGTTTCCTTCGTCGTTCAAACCTAGTTCCGGCGGCTTTGCCGGGTCACTCCTCGTCTGCTGGTACCGCCGAAATCAACACGATTACCTGGGCGGTCGGGTGATCGTCCGTGATACTGACGTCGATCTTCGCCGCCATGCCGTCGGGCGTGAGCTCGCTCAGGCGCCGCGCGGCGCCGCCGGTCAGCGCCATGGTCGGCTGGCCCGACGCCAGATTGACGACGCCCATATCGCGCCAGTAGACGCCGCGGCGAAAGCCGGTGCCCAACGCCTTTGAGCAGGCTTCTTTGGCGGCAAAGCGTTTGGCGTAGCTTGCCGCGCGATTGGCCCGCCCGTCCGACTTACGCTGCTCGGTCTCGGTAAAGATGCGCGCGATGAAGCGGTCGCCGAACCGCTCGAGCGTTCGTTCGATGCGTCGAATGTCGATAATGTCGCTCCCCAACCCCAGAATCATCGCCCGCCTCAGGCGCTACGCGAGCCCAACTCCTCGGCACGCGCGTTATCCATCAACGAGCGCATCCGCCGGATCGCGCTGTCGAGCCCCGAAAAAATCGCCTCGCCGATCAGAAAATGGCCGATGTTCAGTTCTGCAACTTCGGGAATTGCGGCGATCGGAACCACGGTGTCGTAACCCAGCCCGTGTCCCGCGTGGCATTCAAGGCCAAGCGCTGTCGCATGCGTCGCCGCCCCACTGAGCCGGGCAAGCTCGGCATCGCGTTCGAAGCCGAGCGGAAAATTGCAGAACGTGCCTGTATGCAATTCGACTGCGGGTGCTCCCAGCGCGCGCACGGCATCGAGTTGCTGCTCGACGGGATCGATGAAGAGCGAGACCCGCGAGCCCGCTGCGACCAGCTCGGAAACAAAGCGCTTGAGGTGCTCGACGCCGCCGGCGGCGTCGAGCCCGCCTTCGGTGGTCACCTCCTGGCGCTTTTCCGGCACCAGGCATACCGCCTCCGGCCGGTGGCGCAGCGCGATCGCCAGCATCTCGTCGGTCGCCGCCATCTCGAGATTGAGCGGCAAATCGTTACCCGCAATCAAACGTTCGAGATCGTCATCGGAGATATGCCGCCGGTCCTCGCGTAGATGGGCCACGATGCCATCTGCACCGGCTTCCGCGGCTTGGTTTGCCGCACGCACCGGGTCGGGATGCGGCCCGCCCCGCGCGTTGCGAATCGTCGCAACGTGATCGATGTTTACGCACAGCCTAATCTTGTCAACCATCGCTTACCCCTTCCCTTCGACGGTTCGTCCATAGTTACCGACGGGCTCATGCTTAACAGCCGTCTCATCCGCGCCGTCGTCCGGCGTCGTCTCGGCCGGCCGGTCGATATCGATATGCAGACGCGCCTGGCCCCCGCTGGGCGGACCCGCATCGTTATTCTCGATCCCGCCCGATGTCCGCTCCTTCGCCAATATTTCGCGCCGTTGCATCCGCTTTTGGAGGCGATGGGACTGGTAGTTAGCTACCACCCGATGCAACGGCAGATAAATCAGGCACCACACGACGATGGCCGTCGGCACTCCACCCGCCGCCATGGGTAGCAGAACGTTGACCGGGTCATGGAAGATATAGTCCATGGTGAGTTCTTCGGGGAGCTCCACGCCCTTCTTGTAGCCTAGGATCTTGCCGCCCAGCCAGTAGATTCCCGTCCAGATAAACGGGAATGTCCACGGGTTGCCCAAGGCCGTACCCAACGCGGAGGCAATGATGTTGGCGCGAATCAGATAGGCGAAAATCGCCGCCATGACGAAATGAAAGCCGATGAACGGGGTGAACGAGACCGCCGTGCCCAGTGCAAACCCGCAGGCAATCGAGTAGGGCGTTCCTGGCAAGCGCTTGATGCGGATCGCGTAATAGGCGCCCGTCCGTCGCCAGCCCATGCTGGGCCAGATGAATGAGACAATCCGCGCGCCGATAGAGCGCTTGGTCCGCCGCCTAAACACAGCGCCGGTTTCCTCTTCCCACCGGCCCCGTCCGGGCCGACCGCCGACCGGCTGCGTTAGGTCGATCGTTCACATCTATCCTCCAGCGATGCTACCAGCGACCCGTCCCTTAGGGAGCGGGTCCGCGCCATCGCCCTTAGAAGTATTCCTGTCGCGGGACGGCGCGCGCCATCCCGCTCAACCGTTCGCCGCACGTCACCCTGACGATGGCAGCCTGCGCGAGCAGCCTGTCGCCGGGCGGGCGAACCGGCTCCAACTATAGAGGGCCACTTCCCGAAAAGTCCATGTAAAACAGGCTTTTGACGCTCTACGCTCCGACCAGTAGCACTACATGCGCGCGCGCTCAACCGAGCTAATGACCGGGGTCGCCCGGAGCGCTGCGACGATGTTGGACAGGTGGCGCACATCCTCGACCTCGACATCGATCACCATCTCGAACAAATCCGCCGAGCGATTGGTGATCTTGAGGTTGCTGATATTGCCGGAATTCTCGGCGATCACCGTCGAAATGGCGCCCAGGCTACCCGGTTCGTTGGAAATCACGAGGCTGAGCCGCCCCTGCAATTCCCCGTCCGCCTCCACCTCGGCATCCCAGGCCAGGTCCAGCCAGCGTTCAGGGTCGTCCTGAAAATCTACCAGGGTGTCGCAATCTATGGTGTGAACCATCACCCCCTTGCCGGTGGTGACGATGCCGACGATCCGCTCACCTGGCAACGGATGGCAGCACTCGGCGTAATGCACCGCCATGCCCGCGATCAACCCCTTGATCGGCACACCGCGTTCGACCGAGCGCGAGCGCCGGCGGACCAGCGGCAGCACGTTGCCGACCACGTCCTTGAGCCGCCGGTAGGGAAACACCACCTCTGCCAGATGCTTGCCGGTCAGGTCGCCCCGCCCCAGCAGGACATGAAGCTCGCCGATGCTCTTAAGCTTAAGTTTGGGTAACGCCGTCTCGATCAGCTTCTCGGAGTAGTCCCGGCCTTCGGCGCGAAACGCCTTTTCCGCGATGCCGCGACCCAGCGCCAAGTACTGCTCGCGTTCCTGGCTGCGCACGAAACGGCGAATTCGGGTCCGCGCCTTGCCGGTCACGACGAAATTTTCCCAGGTCGGCGACGGCGCTGCGACGGTCGAGCGCACGATTTCTATCTGGTCGCCGTTTCCGAGCTCGGTTCGAAGCGGCATCATCCGGCCGTTGATCTTGGCGCCAACACAGGTGTCGCCAACGCCGGAATGGACCGCGTAGGCGAAATCCACCGGTGTCGCCCCCTGGGGCAGCGCAATGAGATCGCCCTTCGGCGTGAAACAGAACACCTGGTCGCGATACATCTCGAGTTTGGTGTGTTCGAGGAACTCCTCGGGACCCAAGGCATGTTCCAAAATATCGAGCAGCTCCCGAATCCAGCGATATTGACGGCCCTCCCGCACCCCGGCGCTGGAGTCCTGTTTGAACGACCAGTGCGCCGCCACACCCAGTTCGGCCTCTTCATGCATCTTGCGCGTACGAACCTGGACCTCGACCCTCTGGCGCTCGGGTCCAACCACCACCGTGTGGATCGAGCGGTAGCCGTTCAACTTGGGCGTGCTGACATAATCCTTGAAGCGCCCCGGCACGACCCGGTAGGCGCGGTGCAGAACGCCGAGCGCGCGATAGCAGTCGTCCTCGGACGTAACAACGGCCCGGAAGGCGATTACGTCGGCCAACTGCTCGAAAGTCACGTGTTTGCGCTGCATCTTGCGCCAGATCGAATAGGGTCGCTTTTCGCGCCCCGAAACCTCGACCTCCAAACCAGCCGTGACTAGCGTCGTTGTCAAAGCCTCGACGATCCGGGACACCAGGTCGCCGCCTTGCTGGCGCAGGAACTCGAAGCGCGCGCGGATCGATTCCTGGGCTTCCGGATAGAGTTCGTCAAAGGCGAGATCCTCGAGCTCGTCCTTCATCGCATTCATGCCTATCCGTTCCGCCAGCGGCGCATAAATTTCAAGCGTCTCGCGGGCCACCGTCCGCCGTTTGTCGGCGTCGGCGATATAGCCCAGCGTGCGCATGTTGTGTAGCCGATCCGCCAGCTTCACGAGCAGGACCCGGATGTCCTCCGACATCGCGAGCAGTAGCTTGCGGAAGTTTTCCGCCTGCTTGGTCTGATCCGATTGCAACTCGAGGCGCGAGAGCTTGGTGACACCATCGACCAGCTTCGCAATCGTCGGCCCGAACAGCCGCTCGATCTCGTCGAGCGTCGTGAGCGTATCCTCGATGGTGTCGTGGAGCAGCGCCGTGACAATCGAGGCGCCATCGAGCTTCAGTTCGGTCAGAATTCCAGCGACTTCAAGGGGATGGGAAAAATACGGGTCGCCCGACGCGCGCTTCTGGGTCCCGTGCGCCTTCATTGAAAATACGTAGGCGCGGTTAATCGAGTCTTCGTCGGCCGCCGGATCGGTGGCCTTGACGCGCTCAACCAATTCGTACTGCCGAATCACGTCACGTCACCGCTCGGCTGGCGCGGGCCTCGACGGTCCCGCTCCGCGCACCGGCTGGGAGCCGGCACGCCCGCCAAATTTATTCGTCCCCGGCCTTGGGCGCGGCTTCGGCCTCGGGCACAGCAGGTTCGCCCAACTCTTTGCCTATTACCGCCTTAAGCTCGGCAGCCAGCGTCGCAGCGGCACTGTCCTCGGTTTGGGCGACTTCGACTTCGCTTCCACCCGTTACGCTGGCCCACTCCTGGTCGGCGGTCAGCAAGGTCATTACGTCCTCTTCGGGCTCGTCGATCTCGGGGCCGCGGCGCAGCCCCTGGATCAGCGCCGCCTTGAGCTGCTCGGGATCGACGGTGCCATCGGCTATCTCGCGCAGCGACACCACGGGATTCTTGTCATTATCCCGTTCTACCGTCAGCGCTGCGCCCGAGCCAATGTCGCGCGAACGCTGCGCGGCAGCCATGACAAGCTCAAAACGATTTGGAATGCGGGTAATGCAGTCTTCAACGGTCAACCGCGCCATGGCGCCAACCTCCGGGGCAAAATCGGAATGCGAGAATCGTCCTTTACATATAGCGCGATTCAGCTCAACGCAAGGATATTGAAAGAAAAATTCACGCCGTAGCGCCGTCTCCGGCGATCTGCTCGACGACCTCGGAGCCGTTCAACCCGGCACATAGCTCGATGGCGCTTCGTCCCAGCACCGGGTGGCTCCAATCGGGTGCGATTTCGCTCAAGGGGCGCAACACGAAGGCCCGCTCGTGCATTCTCGGATGGGGCAGGGTCAAACCCTCAGCAACATCGTCGTCGACGCGCTCGCCGTAAGCCAGAAGATCGAGATCAAGCACCCGCGCTTCGTTTCGCCCCGCCCGGCGGCGGCCGAAACTGCGCTCCACCTCGAGCAGACAGGCCAGTAATTCTGCCGGCGTCTGGTCCGTCTCGATGACGGCAACGCCGTTGACGTACCACGGCTGGTCCGACGGCGGCACCGGCGCACTGCAATACCAGCGCGAGCATCGCACCACGCGGATCCCCTTGCCTTTGAGTGCACGCAACGCCGCGTCGAGGCCTTTTTCGGGCGGGCCGTAGCGTTCCGTCGCCAAGTTCGCGCCCAACGCAATCAAAATCAAAGTTCCGTGACCTCCGGGCTGTGACCGCAGTTAGTTCGTTATAGTCTGTTCTACCGGGTATAGTCTGTTCTGCCGGTGTCGCGGCCAGTGCCGCCGGTCCCGCCAACGGCCTATAGCGAGCCACCAAGGTGCGTCACACGATGTTTTACGCGCATGAACGTATCGGCCTGTTCATCGACGGAGCCAATCTCTACGCCGCCAGCCGGGCGTTGGGCATCGATATCGACTATAAGCGGCTCTACGACGAATTCTCCGCGCAAGGTCGCCTCATACGCGCCTTCTATTACACGGCCCTGACCGACGATCAGGATTATTCACCAATCCGCCCGCTGATCGACTGGCTCGGCTATAATGGCTACACCATGGTCACCAAGCCCACCAAGGAATTCACAGATTCCGCCGGCCGCCACAAGATCAAAGGCAACATGGACATCGAGCTTGCCGTCGACGTGATGGAGATGGCGCCCGTGCTCGACCATATCGTGCTGTTCTCGGGCGATGGCGATTTTCGTCGCGTGGTCGAAGCCGCGCAACGGCGCGGCACACGGGTGAGCGTGGTCAGCACCGTACGCACGTCGCCGCCCATGGTGGCCGATGAACTTCGCCGCCAGGCGGACAGTTTCATCGAGCTTGAAAACCTTGCCGCCCGCATCGGGCGCCTGCCCGATGAAACCGTTACGACCACGATCGGCGAGAACGTCACCCCTGTGCCTGCAGCCCCGCACGGCGCGTGAGCGCGCCCGTACCGCCCTCTGATTGCAGCCGTTGCGAAAGGCTCGCCGCCTTCCGCGAAATCAACGCTCAAACCCATCCCGACTGGCACAACGCTCCGGTAACGAGCTTCGGCGCCGAGACAGCGCGGCTGCTGATCGTCGGCCTCGCGCCGGGCATGAAGGGCGCCAACCGGACCGGGCGTCCGTTCACCGGCGATTTTGCCGGCGGTCTTCTCTACGCCGGCCTGCTGCGCCACGGATTCGCCAGCGGACAATACAACGCCTCTCCCGACGACGGTCTCCAGTTGGTCGATTGCCGGATTACCAACGCGGTTCGCTGCCTGCCGCCGCAGAACAAGCCGCTGGGCGCCGAGATCACCGCTTGCCGGGACTACCTCGTTGCCGAGATCGCCGCCATGGTTCAGCTCGAAACTATCCTGGCGCTGGGGCGCGTTGCTCATGAAAGCGTGCTCACCGCGCTTGGTCGACGCCGCGCGCAGACCCCGTTTGGCCACGGCGCCGTACACGCTCTCGATGGCTTGACGCTGGTCGACAGCTATCATTGCTCGCGCTACAACACCCAAACGCGCCGCCTCACGCCTGAGATGTTTTACACCGTCATCGCCGCCTTGCGCGCGCGGCTTGACCAGCCGATTTAACATCAACCTCCTTGCTCACCTTTCCAATTCAGAGTCAGATACAGCTGCAATGACCGAAAAGCCCAGAACCCTGATCCTGACCGGAGCCAGCCGAGGCATCGGTCACGCCACAGTAAAGCGTTTCTCCAGTGCCGGCTGGCGGGTCATCACCTGCTCCCGCCATGCCTTTCCCGAGAATTGCCCCTGGGAAGCGGGACCGGAGGATCACCTCCAGGTCGATCTCGGCGATGACACCTCGCTCAAAGCCGGAATCAGCGATCTACGCGAGCGGCTGACAGGCGGGCGCCTGGACGCCCTAGTCAACAACGCGGGCATCTCGCCCAAGGGCACCGGCGGCGAGCGGCTCAACAGCCTTGAGACGTCAACCGAGGTCTGGCGCCAAGTTTTTGACGTCAATTTCTTGGCGCCGATCCGTCTTGCGCGCGGCCTGTTTGGCGAACTCAAGGCCGCCCAGGGCTCGATCGTCAACGTCACGTCGATCGTTGGCGGCCGGGTTCATCCCTTCGCGGGTACGGCCTACGCCACCTCGAAGGCGGCGCTCGCCAGCCTGACTCGCGAAATGGCGGCGGATTTCGGACCTCACGGTGTACGAGTCAACGCAATCGCGCCAGGCGAAATTGCGACCGCGATGCTCTCGTCCGAAACGGCGGCCGAGATGGTGCCCGGTATCCCGCTCGGGCGGCTGGGCCGGCCCGAGGAGGTTGCGGGGATAATTTACACCTTATGTACTGATGCCGGCAGCTACGTCACCGGTGCAGAAATCCATATCGACGGCGGTCAGCACGTCTGAGTCGGGCGCTGTCAGCCGCCGGACTCAGGCTCGATGGTCCAAGGTCCGGCCGTGGCGCGTTAGCACGCTAACGCCCTCAACGGTCTCGTCGCGGACCGCCTTTTCGACCTGATCGCGCACGCTGGCATCGTAGGTTGGCGCGGGGTCGCAACAAATCATACCCAGGGCCACGGGAAAGTCGGGCGCCTCGAGCGCCACGAAGGGTTGGCCAGGCTCTTGTCGGTTTCGTCATGGACCACGATATCGAGCAGGGTCGCGCCGTTTTCTCCGATCATCACGGGCTCAAGCTCGTAATGACCCGGCGCGATCCGCAGGCCCCCGTTGCCGTCCTTTCCATAGACCAGCTTCTTGCCGTGCTCAACATGGATTTGGTTTTCGGCGGCCACCGCTTTGTCGGTGGAGTCGGCAAAGGCCCGGTCGTTGTAAATGACGCAGTTCTGCATGATCTCGATGAACGACGCGCCGCGATGGCCATGGGCGCGCTGAAACATCTCCGGCAGGTGGCGTTGTAGGGTATCGACCGAGCGGGCAACGAAGCGCGCGCCCGCACCGAGCGCGAAGGCGCAGGCCGAAACCGGCGATTCGACAGAGCCCGTCGGCATCGAGGGCGAGCGGGTGCCGCGCCGCGAGGTCGGCGAATACTGTCCCTTGGCCAGGCCGTAGATTTCGTTGTTGAACAGCAGCAGCTGCATATCGACATTGCGCCGCAACACATGCAGCGAGTGATTGTCGCCGATCGACAGACCGTCACCGTCACCCATGATGACCCAGACGTCGAGCGCCGGGTTGGCGCGCTTGATGCCGGTGGCGAACGCGGGCGCCCGGCCGTGGATGGTATGAAAGCCGTAGGTCGACATGTAGTAGAGAAATCGCGCCGCGCAGCCGATGCCCGAGACGAAGACGAAATTCTCCTTGGCCACATCAAACTCCGGCATGGTGCGCTGGAGCGCCTTGAGGATGGCGTAGCCGCCGCAGCCGGGGCACCCGCGGACTTCCTGATCGGAGGCAAAATCCTTGGCGGTCAGATCCATGACCGGGGCCAGTCCGCCCATCGTCGATTCTCCAATCGTTCGTGAATCGCGGCTTCGATTCCGGCCACCTTGAACGGCTGTCCGGTCACCTCGGCTAGTTTCTCGGCCGGCACGAGATATTCGCTGCGCAGCAGGATGACGGGTTTCCCGCGGCTCATCTTTGGCGCCATATTTTTCTGGAAACGCCCAAGCAATTCGCCCCGGTTGCGTGGCAGCGGCCAGATATGGCGCAGGTGAATGTGGCTGACATCGAGCCCCTCGCCGCGAGCCCAGCGCATCGCCTGGTAGATCGGCCCGTAGGTCGAGCGCCAACCGGCCACCGCGAGTGCACCGCCGGGATCGCTGATCTCGACGCCCTGTTCGGGACAATGCTCGGCGATGCCGTCGATTTTGGCGAAGCGCACGTCCGTCATGCGCTGATGGTTTGCCGCGTCGTACGAGATGTTACCCGTATCGTGTTCGCGCTCGATACCGCTGATCCGATGTTCGAGCCCCGGCGTGCCAGGAACCGCCCAGTTGCGTGCCAGGGTCTCTGGATCGCGGGCGAAAAGCTAGAATTCTTCAGGGTCGGTGCGGAAGTTCACCGGGAAGGGAACCAGCTGGTCGATGCCCGGGATACGCCAGGGCTCCGCCGCGCTGGCGAGGTAGCCGTCGGTCAGCAGCATGACCGGGGTCATGAAGCCTGCGGCGAGCCGTACCGCCTCGATCGGGGTCTCGAAACAGTCGGAGGGCGAATGGGCGGCGAGCACGACCAGTGGCGAATCCGCGTTGCGCCCGAACACCGCCTGGCAGAGGTCAGACTGCTCGGTCTTGGTCGGCAGGCCGGTCGAGGGCCCGCCGCGCTGCGCGTTGACAATCACCAGCGGCAGTTCGGCAGCCACCGCTAGCCCGATCGCCTCGGTCTTGAGCGCGATGCCTGGGCCCGAGCTCAAGGTGACGCCCAGCGCGCCCGCGTAGGATGCGCCGATCTCCGAACAAACCGCCGAAACTTCGCCCTCGGCCTGGAAGGTCACCACGCCCAAGCGCTTCAGGTTCGCAAATCTGTGCAGCAGCGGCGAACTCGGCGTAATCGGGTAGGAGCCAAAGAACAGCTCGAGGCCCGCGAGCTTGGTGCCCTCGAGCAGCCCCAGCGCCATCGCCTCGGCGCCGACAATGGTACGGTAGAGGCCGGGCTCGAGATGGGCACGGCCCACCGTGTAGGTCGAGACCCCGCTCGTCAATTCGGCGGTTTCGCCGTAGGCGTGGCCCGCGTTGAGCGCCACGACGTTGGCCTTGGCGAGCTCGGGCCGGGCGGCAAATTTCTGCTTCAGCCACTTGACCGTCTCGGCGCGCCGACGGCCGTACATCCACAGCACCAGACCCAGCGTCCACAGGCTCTTACAGCGCACTGCCTCCTTCTCGCTCAGGCCCAGATCGGCGACCGCGGCGAGTGTCATCTTCGAAATGTTGAGGGGCAGCACCCGGAACGGCGCCAGCATACCGTCGTCCAGCCGATTCGCCTCGTAGCCCGCCTTGCGCAGGTCACGCTCGCTAAAAGCGCCGGTATTTACGATCACCATGGCACCGGGCTTGAGGTCGGGCAGGTTGACCTTGAGCGCTGCCGGGTTCAGCGCGACCAGCACATTGGGCTCGTCGCCCTCGGTCACTACCTCATGGGAAGAAAAATTGATCTAAAACGCAGAGACGCCGTAGGTCGTGCCCGCGGGCGCCCGGATCTCAGCCGGATAGCCGGGAAAGGTCGCGAACTCGTTGCCAACCAGCGCGGTAGATTGGGTGAAATGATCACCTGTGAGTTGGATACCATCGTCCGAATCGCCGGCGAACCGGATTACCGCCGATTCGACCGCGGCGCGGCCCTTCTGGGTTGTCGATCTCTTTGCGCCGGATTTGCGCGCGGGGGAAGACGTCGCCGTTGCCATGGCCGGGCTCACTTTCGCGGCGCGGTTACGCTGATCAGAGAAATCTACCGCCTTCTCAAAGAGTTAGAGATTGCGCAGCGCAATTTCAAGCTGCCTCGGAGGGAGTTGAATCGCGAGGCGTGCAAGTTTGGGGCACCGCGCGGGTGCGGCGAAAAATACCGGTCTAGCGCGATCGGCTGGGTCGAACGCGGATGCGCTCCATGGCTGCCCGTCGCGTTTCTTAAAACACCGTCGAATCGCGAGATCAACCCTACCGTATTGAGGGGCGCTGCGCGACGCCGGCTTAGCCCCGCTCGCGCATGAGACGGGCCTTGTCGCGCTTCCAGTCGCGCTCCTTAATGGTCTCGCGCTTGTCGTATTTTCGCTTGCCCCGGGCCACCGCGAGCTCGACCTTGGCGATGCCGCGCGGATTGAAATAGAGGCTGAGCGGTACCAGGGTCACGCCCTCGCGCTGGACCATGCCGAACAGGCGGGCTATCTCGCGCCGGTGGAGCAGCAGCTTGCGCGGGCGGGCGGCCGCGTGGCCGTCGCGCGCCGCGTCATAGTCGCCGATATGTGCGTTCATAAGATAAAGTTCACCGTCCTGCTCGGCGGCGAAAGCCTCGCCGATACTGGATTTTCCCGCGCGCAGCGCCTTGACCTCGGTGCCCACGAGCGCGATACCCGCCTCGAGCGTGTCGTCGATGAAATAGTTGTACCGGGCCTTGCGGTTCTGCACCGCGATGCGGCCGACGGGGCCTTGCTTTTTTGGGGCCATAGGTGGGCTCAGCCGAGCAGGCCCGCCTCCCCCATCGCCGCCTCGAGACGCTCGGCGACCGCAGGCGAGGCCGCTGTCAGCGGCAGGCGGATCTCGGGGCCGCAACGACCAAGAAGGCCGACCGCGTATTTCACCGGGATCGGGTTGCTCTCCAAGAACAACGTCTCGTGAACCGGCATCAGCCGCTCCTGAACCGCCAGCGCGCCCGCCGGATCGCCCGCCCACCAGCAGGCATGCATCTGCGCGCACAGCTTGGGCGCGATGTTCGCCGTGACTGAAATGCAGCCATGCCCGCCCTGGGCGAGGAACGAGAGCGCGGTGGGGTCCTCGCCCGAAAGCTGGCAGAACTCGGGACCGATAACGCGCCGCACCTTGAGCGAACGCGAGAGGTCGGCGGTGGCGTCCTTCACACCCACGATGTTGGGCACCTGCGCGAGCCGCGCCATGGTCTCGACACTCATATCGACCACCGAGCGACCCGGGATGTTGTAGATCAGGATCGGCAGTGCGGCGGCCTCGGCAATGGCCGTGAAATGCGCCACCATGCCCTCCTGGGTCGGCTTGTTGTAATAGGGCATGACAAGCAGCGCACCATCGGCGCCGGCGTCTTTCGCGTGGCGGGTCAGCGCAATCGCTTCGATCGTCGAATTCGAGCCCGAACCCGCGATTACGGGCACCCGGCCCGCCGCCTGCTCGATGCAGAGCTCGGTTACCCGCATATGCTCGTCATGGGTGAGCGTTGGCGATTCGCCGGTCGTACCGCACGGCACCAACCCGTTGGCGCCCTCGGTGATCTGCCATTCGACGAAATCGCGAAACGCCGCCTCGTCGACCGCGCCGTCCTTGAACGGCGTAATCAGCGCAGTAAAGGAGCCCTGGAACATTCCCGCCTCAATCTTGCGTTAACCGTGCGCGAGCATAGTAGGAGGCCGAGACGGCGGCAAGCCCGCCTCGGCGCTTATCCCCACGCCCTGTGGACTTGTTGGATGGGCGCCGGAACGGCTATACTGCGGGGCACAGAGATGGCCCGCAAGAGGGCCGCCGTCGTGAAAGGTAGGGCTTCACGGTGCGACGACTTCTGGCCTGTTTTTCTCTGGCCTCCGCAATTCTGCTGACCGCGCCCGCGCTCGGGTCCGAAACCCGGGGCCTCTCGGTCTCGGACGAGGCGCTCTATCGCGACGCGTTTGCCGCCGTCGAATCCAAGAACTGGCCCAAGGCGCTGCGCCTGGCGGCCGAGGGCAAAAACCCCCTACCCGGCAAAGTGGTCCTGTGGCTCGAGCTGACCCGGGCCACCAGCAAGCCCGGCTTTGACGCCCTCGCCTCCTTCCTGATCGAAAATCCCGACTGGCCGAGCCAGTCGACGTTGCGCGGCAAGGCCGAGTTCGCCATGCCGTTTTCGCTTTCCCCCGTTCAGGTGTTCGCCTGGTTCGAACAATACCCGCCGGTCAGCCGCGAGGGCCGGCTCCGTGTCGCCGTGGCATTGGGCGAGGTTGGGCGCGACGAAGAAAAGATCGCCCTCCTCCGGGACATCTGGGTCGAAGAAAATTTTCCCCGGCGCGATAGCAAGGCGTTCTACGCCCGCTACAAGTCCATCCTGCTCCCTGAAGACCACATCGCCCGGCTCGACCGCCTGCTGTGGGATGGCCGGCGCTCCGAGGCCCGGCGCATGCTCCGCGTCGTCGACGACGGTTACGCCGCGCTCGGCGAAGCGCGCCTACGGCTGATGGAACGGGGCTGGGCGGTCGATCAGGCGATTGCCGCGGTCCCGGCTTCGCTCTGCAACGACCCCGGACTGCAATATGAGCGACTACGCTGGCGCCAGCGCAAAGACCAGCAGAGCTACGACGAGAGCGCCCGCGAGATCCTGTTCGACGCCCCCGACGAGCTCGGCCGCCCGGCCGCGTGGTGGACCCAACGCGCCGTCCTCGCGCGGCGCGCACTGGAGGACGGCCATATCACCGCAGCCTACCGCATCGCGAGCGAGCACGGCCCGCTCGAAGGCGCGGCCTTCGCCGACGCGGCATGGCTATCCGGCTGGGTCGCACTGGAATTCCTCCAGGACGCCAACGTCGCGTTTGAGCATTTTACAGCACTTCGCCGCGCCGTCAGCTACCCCATCAGCCTCGCCCGCGCCGGCTACTGGGCGGGACGCGCGCTTGAGCAGATGGGCGATCACGAATCCGCCCGGCTGTGGTACGCCGACGCCGCCCAGCACTGGCAGACCTTCTACGGCCAGCTCTCCGGCGCCCGCCTCGCATCTTTGGGCGTCGATATCCGGCCCCGCGGCATCGAGCCGATCGACTACGCCAGCGCGGCCATCAGCAATCACGAACTGTCCGACGTGGTCCGCCTGCTGGTTTATCTCGACCAACCCGAGCTGATCGACGATTTCATCCTGCGCCTCGTGGCGATCGGCGAGAGCCCTCAGGACCAGGCCTTCATCGCCACCCTTGCGCTGGCCTCGGACCGTCCCGATCTCTCGATCCGCGCCGCGCGCCGCGCCGTGCGCCACGGCATCGTGCTCCAGGCCCACGCCTGGCCGCTTGTCGCGCTGCCGCCCGAGGGCGATTCCGCGGGGCTCGAGCCGGCCCTGGTACTGACCGTCGTGCGCCAGGAAAGTGCCTTCTACCCCCGGGCGATCAGCCCGTCGGGTGCGCTCGGCCTGATGCAGCTGATGCCCGCGACCGCCCGCCAGGTCGCCCGCGCCATGCGCCTGCCCGCTACGGTCAGCCAGTTGACCGAGGATGCGGGCTACAACGTGACCCTGGGCTCGGCCTATCTCGCCGGCCTTATCGAGGCCTTCGACGGCTCCTACCTGCTGGCGCTCGCCGCCTATAACGCCGGTCCCCGCAACGTGAAGCGCTGGATCCGGCGCAACGGCGACCCACGCGACGCGGATGTCGACGCCATCGACTGGATCGAGCTGATACCCTTCGACGAGACTCGCAACTACGTCCAGCGCAGCCTCGAATCGCTCAACGTCTACCGCCGCCGGCTCGATGATGGCAGCCCGCCCACCCTGCTGATCCAGGATTTGAACCGGGGCGCACGCACACCGTCGTCGTCCACCAGCGGGTGAGCACCGCCGCATTCTCCGCCATCGAGGCCTGCGTCTTCGACGCTTACGGCACCCTATTCGACGTGCACTCCGCGGCCCACCGACTGAGCGACCGGCTGGGAGTGACGGAAGCCCCGCTCTCCGCCCTGTGGCGCTCCAAGCAGCTCGAATACACCTGGCTGCGCAGCCTGATGGGCCACCACGCCGATTTTTGGACGGTCACCGGCGAGGCGCTGGATTATGCCTTCGACGCTCACGGCATCGCGGACGATGCGTTGCGTAACAGCCTGATGGACGCCTACCGCCGGCTCGACGCCTTCCCCGAAGTCCCCGGGGTCCTGCAAGCTCTCAAGGCGGCCGGTCTGAAGACCGCGATCCTGTCCAACGGCTCACCCGCCATGCTCGCCGCCGCGCTCGAGAGCAGCGGTCTTGCGCCGTTGATCGACGATACCCTGAGCGTCGAGGATGTGGGCATCTACAAACCCGACCCCCGGGTCTACCAACTCGCCGTCGATAGGCTGGGCATCGCCGCCGAACGGATCAGCTTCCAGTCGTCCAATCCCTGGGACGCCGTGGGCGCCAGGCTGTTCGGATTTAACGTCGCCTGGATCAATCGCTTCGGCCTCGCCCGCGAGCGACTACCCGCAAATCCCGATGCCGAGCTCGCGTCCCTCGAAGAGCTTCCCGGATTGCTCGGTCTCTGATAGACCCTGACGCCTTCATGCCCAGCGTCGCCAACGGCTACATCGAGCGCACCTATGTCTGCCAGGACAACCTGACGCTCTACTATCGCGACTACGGCCCCCATACCGCAGAACGCGCGGCGCTGCTCTGCCTGCCCGGCCTGACGCGCAATTCCAAGGATTTTCACGAGCTCGCACTGCGCTATGCCGGCGAGCGGCGCGTCGTTTGCCCCGACTACCGCGGCCGCGGCCGCTCCGAGCACGACCCCGAATGGCGGCGCTACAACGCCCGAGTCCTGCTCGCCGACGTCCAGCAATTGCTGGCAGCGAGCAACCTGCACAAGGTGGTGGTGGTAGGTACCTCGCTCGGCGGCCTGCTCGCCATGGGCCTGGCCGTGGCCGAGCCGCGCATGCTCGCGGGCGTCGTGCTCAACGATGTCGGCCCGGACATCGAATATGACGGGCTGGGCCAGATCGTCGACTGGGTCTCAAAAGACCGGCCCCAGCCCGACTACGAGACTGCGGCGCTCTATCTCAAGCAGAACGCCAGTCGAATCGGTGTGCGCAACGACGAGGGCTGGCTCAAGCTCGCACGCAACACCTGGCACGAGGGGGCGGATGGCTGCCTCCATTTCGACTATGATTTTAATCTCGTCCGCCCGGTGGCCGAACTGGTCGAATCCCGCGGCGCGGGCATGATGGATCTCTGGCCGATGTTTCGCGCGCTCTATCCCATTCCAACGACGCTGCTACGCGGCGAAAACTCCGACCTGCTCAACTGCGAAACCGTCTCGCGCATGATCGAGGCTAAGCCCGACCTGGAATTCGTCGAGGTCGCCGGCGCAGGCCACGTGCCCCAGCTCGATGAACCCGAATCCCTCGAGGCAATCGATGCCCTCCTCGCCCGGCTCTGACGATACACTTCTCCTGCCCACTGTCGCCGACGTAACCGAGGCGGCGGCCCGGCTCGCGGGCATCGCGGTGCGCACCCCGCTGCTCGAATCGGACGCGCTCAACGAAGCCGTCGGCGGCCGGGTGCTGATCAAGGCCGAACCCCTTCAAGTAACCGGCTCGTTCAAATTCCGTGGCGCCTATAACCGGATCAGCCGTCTCGCGGACGCCGAGCGGCCAGCCGGCATCGTGGCCTATTCCTCGGGCAATCATGCCCAAGGCGTCGCGGCGGCGGCGAAGCGGCTTGGCATTCCGGCCATCATCGTGATGCCGGAGAATGCCCCGGCGGCGAAGCTCGCGGGCACCAGCTTCTGGGGTGCCGAGGTGGTGACCTACGACCGGCCCGGCGGCGAGGACCGTCTGGCAATTGCCGCCGAGCTTGCCCGGTCGCGTGGCGCCGTCATCGTGCCGCCCTATGACGATCCTTTCATCGTCGCCGGTCAGGGCACCGTAGGCCTCGAAATCGCAGCCCAGACCGAGGCGCTGGGCGCCCGGCTTGACGCCGCGCTGGCGCCGGTCGGCGGCGGCGGGCTGATCGCGGGCACGGCCATGGCCCTCCACGAGACCTATCCCGGCCTGCCGATCTACGCCGTCGAACCCGAGGGCTTCGACGATACCGCGCGCTCCCTCGTAGCCGGCGAGCGCCGGAGCGTCGCGGACCCCACAGCAGCATCGCTCTGCGACGCCCTGACCGTGCCCATCCCCGGCGTGCTCACCTTCGAGATCAATCGCGACCATCTGGCAGGCGGCTTTGCAGTCTCGGACGCCGAGGTCGCTCATGCCATGCGCGCGGCCTTTTCCCACCTCAAGCTGGTGATCGAGCCGGGCGGCGCGGTCGCGCTGGCCGCCGTGCTCGCCGGGCGGATCGAGACCGCGGGAAAAACCCTGGCCGTCGTCGCGTCGGGCGGCAACGTCGACGCCGCGCTCTACGCCCGGCTGCTAGCGGAAGCTTGAGCCCAAGTGACATATAGCGAAGGTTCCGAAATCGGAATTATTGCGATGCAGTATAGGCCCTGATCTTCGGCTTTTATGGTGAACTAATTCATCTCGCTTTTGCACAGTACAGGGATTCATGCTAGGTGCTTTGCGGTGCCCGACACGGCATCCGGCGGGCTATCTACGCTGGCGCCCGCCGCGAATTCCCAACCCCGTGCGCCGAGGAGGCCGCCATGTCAGACTCCAGCTATTTGTTTGATCTGATCAAGGAAAAGGACGTCGAGTTCGTCGACCTCCGCTTCACGGACATGCGCGGAAAGTGGCAGCATCTGAGCTTCCCGACAAGCTATGTCGACGAGGGTCTGATCGAGGACGGCACCATGTTCGACGGCTCGTCGATCGCCGGCTGGAAGGAAATCAACGAATCCGACATGGGGCTCAGGCCCGACCCGGCCACGGCGGTGCTCGACCCGTTCGCCGCCCAGACCACGGCGATCGTCTTTTGCGACGTCTTCGAACCCGACACCGGCGAGGCCTACCCCCGCGATCCGCGCTCCACCGCGCGCCGGGCCGAGGCCTACCTCGCCTATTCAGGCATCGGCGACACCGCTTATTTCGGCCCCGAGGCGGAATTCTTTGTTTTCGACGACGTGCGCTTCGAAGCCTCGACCCACAAATGCTACTACTTCCTCGATTCCATCGAGGCGCCCCACGCCAGCGGACGCGAGCTGCCCGAGGGCAACACCGGCCACCGCCCGCCGGTCAAAGGCGGCTACTTCCCCGTCCCGCCCGTCGATTCTGCCAACGACCTGCGTGCCGAAATGGTCAGCGTGCTGGCCGCTATGGGCCTCGAGGTCGAGAAGCACCACCACGAGGTAGCGCCCAGCCAGCATGAGCTGGGCATAAAATTCACCTCGCTGCTGCGCGCCGCCGATGCGATCCAGACTTACAAGTACGGTGTCCACAACGTCGCCCATACCTACGGCAAGACTGCCACCTTCATGCCCAAGCCAGTCATGGACGACAACGGCTCTGGCATGCATGTCCACCAGTCGATCTGGAAGGACGGCAAGCCGCTCTTCGCCGGCGCGGGCTATGCCGATCTCTCCGAAATCGCGCTTTTCTACATTGGCGGCATCATCAAGCATGCCCGCTCGCTCAACGCCTTCACCAACCCGCTGACCAACAGCTACAAGCGGCTGGCCCCGGGCTTCGAGGCTCCCGTGCTGCTCGCCTATTCGGCGCGCAACCGCTCCGCCTCGTGCCGCATTCCGTTCTCCGATAGCCCTAGCGGCAAGCGGGTCGAGGTGCGCTTTCCCGATCCCGGCGCTAACCCCTACTTCGCGTTCGCGGCGATGCTCATGGCGGGGCTCGACGGCATCGAGAACAAGATCCATCCGGGTGATGCCATGGACAAAAACCTCTACGACCTGCCGCCCGACGAGCTCAAGGACATCCCCACCGTGTGCGGCAGCCTGCGCCAGGCGCTCTGCGCGCTCGACGAAGACCGCGATTACCTGAAAAAAGGTGATGTCTTCTCCGACGACCTGATCGACGGCTATCTCGGTTTGAAGTGGGACGAGGTCACGCGCCTCGAATTGACCCCCCACCCCCTCGAATTCGCCATGTATTACAGCGTCTAGACCGCAGCCCTCATCGAGCGCCGGCGTTCCAGCCCGACACAAAGAAAACCGGTCCCCCGAGAGGGGGGGGCTGGAGGGACCGGTTCAGGGGGCCGGATTGAAGAGCGTGGGAGGGACGCTTGGGTGAGAGTGCCCGGCCTCTGGGTAGCGTGTTCTACGCGGTCGCGACGGGAGCGCGGCCCCGGGCCACGTCGAAGCTCTCGGGATTGGCGCCCCGGGCCAGATCGTGGGCCGGGGTCATCCTTGACCGAGCCGATCTTCGCGACATCGAAAGCCGCCTGGCTCGCGCCCCGGGCATCGACAAGGTGCTGGCCGAATCGGGCTGCGCTAAGATGACGCTATACAAGCATTTCAAGTTGAAGGACGAGCTGATCCTGGCGGTGATCCGGCGGATGGACGAGACCATGCGCAACGACTTCATGCGCGAGATCGAACGCCGGGCCAAGTCGCCGCGGGACCGTCTGGTCGCTCTGTTCGACGTCATGGAGGGATGGGTTCAGGGATCCCCAATTCAAGGGCTACCTGTTCATGCATGCGTCAAGCGAATACCCCGACGCGGACAATCCCGTTCTGAACGCCTGCGCCGAGCACCAGCGTCTGATCCACAACTATATTCGCGAGCAGGCCGCCACCGCCGGTGCCGCCGATCTCGGCGCCCTGGCCGATGAATTGATACTGCTGGTCGAGGGCTCGGCAACCCGCGCTCACGTCATGCAGGATCCCACGGTCGCACAGGTCGCCAAGCGCGCCGCCATCAAGCTCGTCGACCACGCATTGGCCAACTGAGCCGGGACGGCGCTTACGCCCTACTCCGCCGCCGCTTCGCGGCCGCCGGCCCGGCGCTTCCGTTCGACGAAGACGTAACCGATCATGTCGAGCACGATGCGCGCCGCGAGCATAGCGGTGCTGCCCGTGTGATCGTAATCGGGCGCGACCTCTACCAGGTCCATGCCCACCAGGTCGCCCTTGCGCGAAATCCCCTGGAGCAGTTCCGCGACCTCGTAATAAAGGAAGCCGCCCGGGCTCGGCGTACCCGTGCCGGCTGCGATCGAGGGGTCAAAACCGTCGATGTCGATAGTCACGTAGAATCGCGCCCCGTCGGGGATCTTCGCAAGTGTGCCCGCGACGCCTAGATTGCGCACCTGGCGCACCGACAGGATCGTCGAGCCCGCCGCCCGCGCGTCGTCGTAGTCAGATTTGTTCGACGACGAGACGCCCCGGATGCCGAGCTGGGTCATGCCCGAGATATGCTCCATCTCCGAGCAGCGGCGCAGCGGGTTGCCGTGGCCGAAACGCACGCCGTGGCGTTCGTCGACGAAATCGAGATGGGCGTCGAAATGCACAATATGGATCGGGCCTCGCCCCTCGTACGCCTTCATGATCGGCGCCGTGATCGAGTGATCGCCGCCCAAAATCATCGGCAGGGCGCCGTGGTCCAGGATCGCCTGCACGGCAGCGGTCGTGTTGGCGTGAGAGGCCTCCGTGTCCGTATGCACGATGTCGGCGTCGCCCACATCGACCATCGTGACGTCCTCTTTGGCCATGTAGACAATGTCGTCCTCATGATCGTAAACCCCGGCATGGCCGAACGAGAACAGCGTCGAGGCCTCGCGGATGCCGCGCGGCCCGAAGCGCGCGCCCGAGCGGTACTGGGTGCCCATGTCGTAGGGCACGCCGAGCACCGCGACGTCGGCGTCGATCGCCTCCCAGTCCGTGCAGGGCGGGGCCTTGCCGAAGGTCGAGTGGCCCACAAAGGGCAGGTTCAAACGTCCGGTTTCGTAGCCGTGATCCGCCATGTGGCAATCCCCCAAAAATTCGAGGCGCAAACCATACTCCGCCCGAAGGCTAGCGAAAAGGCTCCTGGCGGGCGGCACTACTAAGTCCCATTGAGAAAACTTCGCGACCTAGCCGAATGCCGCCTCGCCCTTGACCCCGACCGCACCGCGTACGCTACACTCTAGCGCACAGCCACCCAAATGAGGCCTGTTCACGTCTGTGTGCACGGACCGAGAGGAGCGGGCCGCTATGATTGTTCTCGTCGCCGGCGCTAACGGCCTGACCGGCAAGCGCGTCATCCACCGCCTGATCGACCGCGACCACGAGGTTCACGCGATGCTGCCCAGGCGCCGCCTTTCGAGGCCATGGGCGCAGTCAGCGTGGTGGCCGATCTCGAAGCCCGTCTCGGCGCCGCGGTCGCGGGTTGCGACGCGATGATCTTCGCCGCCGGTTCGGGTTCGAAGACCGGGCCAGAAAAAACCACCTCGATCGACCAGGAAGGCGCAATTCGCCTAATCGATGCCTGCGCGGCCGCCGGCGTGCGCCGCTTCGTCATGCTGAGCTCCATCGGCGCCAACAACCCCGAGGGCCAGCGCGAGGCGATTCGCCATTACATGCGCGCCAAGGGAGGCGCCGACGCCCATCTCGCCGCAAGCGGGCTCGACTACACCATCGTCTGTCCGGGCATTCTCAACGACGACGAACCCAGCGGTGGAGTTCGTCTCGCAGCTTCGATCGGCAAGTGGGGCAAGATTGCCCGCGATGATATCGCAGACATGATCGTCGCCTGTCTGGACGCACCCAACACCATCGCCAAACGCTTCGAGATCCTGGCCGGCAGCTGCAATATCGAGCGTGCTGTCGCCGGGATTTGACCGGACGTGCCCGTCTGGCGCGCGTCCTTTTCTATAGGGGGTAAAAATGACTGCTTTCGTGGTCGTTCACGCGCGGATCAAGGACCCGGAGAAGTTCAAACAATACGGCACCGATTCGCGTCCCACCGTCGCGGCATACGGCGGCGAGTTCGTCTTTCGGGGAAAATTCGTCCAGGCGCTCGAAGGCAGCCACGACTACAACTTAAGCGGCGTGCTCAAATTTCCGGACCAGGAAACGGTAAGCGCGTGGTACGCCTCGGACGTCTACCAGGCGTTGATCGCGAACCGCGACAAGGCCGCCGACATGGTCTTCATCAGCTGCGATCAGGCGCCCGAATAAGAACTCACTCAGATGATATCGGACAGGATGCGGATGAAGCGCTGGCGCACGCCCTCGGCAATTGCGGACTGCGACGTGTTCCGCCCGCCCGCGTAGGCCGAGATGCCAGTCGTGACGCTTTGCTCGAACTCTATGAAGCCCGATTTTCCCCGCTCCTCGTCCTTGTCGCCTTCGCCAAAGCGGCTAATCATCTGATAATGCATCAGCTTCCTACTCCTCCACACCCCAATCAAGGGTCTTGTGGGCGACACCACTCTTGTCCAAGAACTGCATGAGTTCCGAATAGTGAATAGAAAAATTCATGCCCTCTATACCGATTCAGATGCGCGGTACGGCGCTACGTTTGATTCTGATTCAAATCTCGCCTTCATAACCATCATCCCGCAGGCGACTAACTATCACTACAACTTTAGCTCTATAAACCTAAAACCTATTACACCATCTTTCCCTCTATGTTGAAAATCATAGCTCTGCCATCGCTCCTCATCAGGATTATTCCGATTAGACGCTTCGCGTATCGCCTCGATCCAAGTCATAATCCCTACTTCCACAACCGATGCGAGGCACGCCATGAAGCTCCACACCTATTTTCGTAGCTCGGCGGCATGGCGGGTTCGTATCGCCCTGGCGCTCAAGGGGCTCGATTGGGAACCGGCGTCGGTTCACCTCACCAAAGGCGGCGGCGAGCAGCACTCAGACGCATACCGCGCGCTCAACCCGCAAGCGCTGGTACCCACGCTCGAGGATGGTGAAGTCCGCCTCGGCCAGTCGCTGGCCATTATCGAGTATCTCGACGAAATTCACCCCGAACCGCCCCTGCTGCCGGGCGACGCGGCCTCGCGCGCGCGCGTTCGGGGCTTCGCGCACTCGATTGCCTGCGAGATTCATCCGCTTAATAATTTGCGTGTGCTCCAGCACCTGAGCGGGCCCATGGAGCTCGACGACGATGCCAAGCTCGGCTGGTACCGCCACTGGATCACCGTGGGTTTCGCCGCACTCGAAGCCTCGCTGCCCGACGACGCAGCGATCCGCGGGGTGTGCTTTGGGGTGGCGCCCACGCTGGCGGACATCTGCCTCGTGCCCCAGGTCTTTAACGCCGACCGGTTCGATTGTGACCTTTCGGCCTACCCGAAGATAGGCGCGCTTAACGAGTCGCTCCTCACCCGCCCGGCGTTCGGCGAGACCCACCCGAAACGCCAACCCGACGCGGAATAGCCGTTCGTCTTAGTTGACCGAAGGGTCCTTCAAAGCCGGCAGCCGGATCGTAAAGATCGCCCCCCGATCGCGACCCTTGCTGGTCACGGCGGCCCCGCCGTCACGAGCCTCGACGATCCGCCGCACCGCCGCAAGGCCCAGCCCGAAGGACGCCTCACCCCCCGTGGGCCGAGCCGAGAGCCTCGCGAATTCGCCGAACGCACGCTCTTCCGTCAGGCCCACAGCCCCTGATCGACGATCCGAAGCACGGCGACGCCGTCTTCAAGCGCCGCCGTGATATGGACCGCCGTCGAGAATCTTCGACGCCATCTCGTTCATGGGCATGCCGGGCTCGATGACCTCGAAGACCCGCGCATGCATCGCCTCGACGATCCGCGCCACCACGGTCATGTAGTCGATCTTGGTAGGCGATTTGACCACCCGCTGCCAGTTCACCAGGGCGTTCGCATTCTTGAATATCGCGTTCGGCAGATGGTTCACGAGGGCCTCGTGGGCGGCGGCCGTGTACCAGTAATTGTCCATCTCCACGCCGATCGTCCCGCCCGCCCAGCCGCGCGCCTCGATAACGCCGGCTAGAAAATCCATCGGGTGGCGCTCGGTCGATTGGACGTAATGGTCGGGGTAGCCCTCGATGTCGTGGTCCGCCATAAAGACGGTCCGCTTCGCGCCCTGCCCGTCCATGCCCCGGCCGAACCACACCGGGTCGCCATCGCCGCCCAACAGCACGCACTGGTGGGCATAGAACGACCAGCCGCCATAGCCGGTCAGCCACACCATGTTGGAGGGATCGCTCGCGATCAACATCTCGATGCCCGCCTCCTCCATTGCGGCGCGGGTCCTGGCGACGCGGGCGCCGTATTCCTCGCGGAAAAACCGGGGGTGTGGATTGGCCATGGTCGGAGCTCCGTGGGGTGCCGGATCAGGCCTGGGCGATGCCCCAGATTTCCACCGCGGTGCCCGGATCGTGCATGTAGGGCTGGGGCACGAGGGTGATCGGCGGCAGCGCGCCGCCCAGCGTGCCCGCGAGCGTGTCGAGAAAGGCGTGGGTCTCTTCGATCGTGCCGTCCGAAGTAAAATAGCAGGTCAGCAACTTGAGATCGGCGAAGCCGCGATCGAAGCCGCGCAGGATATCGACGACATAGGAAAGCACTAAGCGGGTCTGGGCGTGCAGGTCGCCCGGATACATCCAGCCCCCCGAGTTCGAATTCGGCTCCCACGGCACCTGGCCGCCGGTCCAGATGGTATCGCGCAGCTTCTGGCCCTGGCGGTAAGGCAGCGGGATCGGCCAGTCCCAGACCCGCTTGGGCCAGCTATCGGCACGCGGAATGTATTTGTCGAAGCCGTTCCAGCTCTCGCGAAAGCCCAGATGCTCGATCTTGGTGGCTGCGCCCTCGGGGTGCAGCTGGTGACACGGCACCACCGTGCCGCACGGGCCGGGCTCGCGGATACGCGCGCAACGCGCCTTGGCGATCTCGGCCCATTCGCCGGTGGTCTCGCCGAAGTAATAGCCCTCCATCTTCACGGAATCCTGGAGCGAGCAGCCGAGTTGGGCCAGGGTCTCCTCGTGGGTCTGCTGCACCACATGGCTCTGGGCCGCGGCGTCGCCGGGCGCTGCGATGACGTCGTTTTCATCCGCGGCGGTACGGTTCGAGACCGCCCAGAACTCCCCGGCGCGCAGGCCGCCGGTCACGGTGCGCCCGTTGAACAAGCCCCGCTTCGCCTCCGGCACCGGACGGGGGGCGGCGCGCACGTCATTGAGGCCACGCCAACCCTTCTGGGCGATCGCCTGGAGCTGGACAAGCTGGCCCTCGAACGGCTGGAACGGGGTCGGCACGGTGCTGATTGCGGGCATGGGATTCTCAGGTACCGCGCGGGCCAGCGCGGCGATGACCTCCCAGTCATCGCACTCGCCCGTATAGAACGCCTTGAAGCGCACTACGTCGGCCAACCTGCAGCCTTCGGGGGCAAGCGCCGCGGCAACGTTCGCCAGTGCGCCCTCTACTTGCGCGGCGAGATCGCCGGGATTGCGGATCGCGCCGGCGGCGTCGAAGTCTCCCGCGCCGCCGACCGCCGTGATCTTGCCCGCCGTGGCGGACGGGTGCTGGATATGGGAAATCGGCCAACGCCAAATCGGTTCCACCGCGCTCTCTCCCTTGTTCGCTTATCTCTGATGCAGCTTAATCGGGCATGGCGGTCGTCGGGTCAATCATCTTGCGAATCTCGGTCACCGTGGTTGCCGGAAATGCGCTGATTTCGGCGTGCTTATAAATCTAGGGACTCGTCGGTGGCGAGATAGACGCAGAATGTCTTGTCGCCGGCGACGAACGATTCAGTCCACTGGATATCGGGCGCCAGCTGAGCCAGCGCTTCGTTGGACTTGGCGGGCGCCGCACGGAGCTGTTCGCGATCAAGGCTGCCGACTTTGGGTATGGCGCGCTCGATGATGAAGCGTTTCATGGCCATGACTATAATCTCCCCAAACTCCGACGATGGATGCGCTTGATGCCCGCATCGGTTCTTGGCCTAGCTTAGCTTCGGAAACCCCCTTCGAACAGGCTCCCGACGTACGGGCGATCCTGTATGATAGCGACCAGAAACTATCGACCCACTGCGTCACCGACGGGAGAACACTCATGGCTTCGGAGCGTTACGAAGAAGGCCTTAAAATTCGCCGCCAGGTGTTGGGCGACGAGTATGTCGATCGCGCGCTTGAGCGCGCCAAGGGCAACCCGTTGACCGAAGAGCAGCAGGTCGCGGTCACGGAGGGCGCGTGGGGTGCGGTCTGGACCCGGCCCGGCCTCGACCTCAAGACCCGGAGCATGCTCAACCTCGCGATGCTGACCGCGCTCAACCGTCCCCACGAGTTCGAAATCCACATGCGCGGCGCGATCAACAACGGTGTAACCAAGGAGGAAACCAAGGAAATCCTCCTGCAATGCGCTGCCTATTGTGGCTGGCCCGCGGCAATCGACAGCTTCCGCATTGCCGACAAGATATTTGCCGACATCGAGGGCAAGACGTAAAGGCGAATCTGTCTCGGGAGCGGCGCGACGATGTGCGACCCGGTCGATCACAAGCGGGAGGGCTGGCCTGAGCTGCCCGCGCCGCGCCTATCGGGTTCGAGCGCCCCGTGGATCGATCTCTCCTACCCGATTACGGAAGACTTTTCGCGCGTGCCGTTCTTCCCCCAGCCGCGCACCCGCCAGCTCATGACCATGCCGGACGATCCGCTAAACCTCACGGAGATCCACATGGTCTGCCATCACGGCACCCATATCGACGCGCCGTGTCATTTCATTGCCGACGGGCCGGCAATCGACGCCATTCCGCTGGAGCGACTCTACGGCCCGGGCGTCGTCTAGCCCATCGAGCTGGAGCCGCTAGGCGTTATCGAACCGCACCATCTCGAGGCGGTAACGCCCGCGCTGGAACCCGGCGACATCGTGATTTTCGATACGGGCTGGGCGCGCCGTGCGAACACTCCGCGCTACGAGAATCATCCCTCGCTCAGCCCCGAGGCCGCCCGCTGGCTGGTCGATCACGGCGCCAAGCTGGTCGGGGTCGACTTCTCCACGCCCGATCTCGCCGCCAAGCACCGCGCGTCAAGATTCAACTGGCCGGTCCACCATGTTCTGCTGGGCAGCGGCACCCTGGTCGCCGAGCATGTCACCAACCTTGCCGCCTTACACGGCCAGCGGCTCGACGTCATGGTTTTGGCGATCAACGTCGCGGGTTCGGACGGCGCGCCGGCACGCATCGTCGTACGCCCGTGCGAGGGTTGAGCGGGTAACGAGGAGAGCGGCTTGTAATGGATATTCCCGACGATTCCGGCCTTGCCGGTAACGTTGCGCTCGTCACCGGCGACGGCGCACTGGACGACGGCATCGGCAACGGCCGGGCCGCGGCGATCCTGTTTGCCCACGCGGGTGCCAAGGTTCTCGTGGTCGACCGCGACGAGGCGGCCGCCGAGCGCACGGCAAAAATGATCGAAGATGGCGGCGGCTCGGCAGCGGCGTTCGCCGCCGACGTCACCAAAGGCGAAGGCTGCGCCGCCATGGTCGCCGCAGCGCTTGAGCGCTTTGGCCGGCTCGACGTGCTCGACAACACTGTCGGCGTTATCACCAGCGGCGGCTCGGTAGTGGACGAGACCGAGGCCGAGTGGGGCCGGGTCATCCGCATCAACGTGACCTCGATGATGCTGGCGTCCAAGCACGCGATTCCCGCCATGATCGAAAGCGGCGGGGCCGGCGCCATCGTCAACGTCTCGTCGATCTCGGCGCCCCGTCCGCAAGGCCTGACCGCCCATTCGATCTCGAAAGGCGCGGTCATTACGCTGACCCGCGCCATGGCGGTCGATCACGCGCCCGACGGCATCCGGGTCAACCGCGTCGCGCCGGGGACCATGTATACGCCGCTGATCTACGGCCCAGGCATGAGCGAGAAAGCGCGCGAACGCCGGCGCAAGGCGGCGCCGCTGGCGGTCTGAAGGCACCGGCTGGGACGCCGGAAACGCGGTGGTCTTCCTGGCCTCGGATCAGGCCCGCTTCATCACCGGTCAGACCCTCGTGGTCGATGGCGGCATGACCCTGGTGGGTCCGCGCCGCGACAGCCAGTGCGAAATCCGGCGAGGTGAAACCTCTCAGATTTTGCGAGCCCGTACCGGCCGCGAACGCGGCCTATCTGTCTCATAATCGGTGGGCCGCCGCTTGTGCGGCGTGAGCCTTAGTGGCGATTGAACGCCGTTTCGCTTTCTTTTAGCGAGACGTAAAGTGGGGTAACCCCAATTTCAGCGCCGGCTCACGATTGAGTCCGCCAGCACGCAGAGGATCTCGAACATCACGGTCGCGGCGTTGAGCGCGGTGTTGCCGCTGGGATCGAAGGGCGGCGAGACCTCGACCACGTCGCCGCCCACCAGGTGAAGACCCTGGAGGCTGCGGATCATTTTCTGGGCCTCGAACATGGAAAAGCCGCCCGCTTCCGGGGTTCCCGTGCCCGGCGCATAGACAGGGTCGAGGCCATCGACGTCGAAGCTGACATAGGTCGGGCCGTCGCCCACGACACGGGCGATCTCTTCGATCACCCAATCGACGCCGCGCTCGAAAAACTCCTCGATATAGACCACGCGCATGCCGCTCTCGTGGGAAAACTTCCAGATCTCTTTGTCCGTGAGCGAGCCGCGGATGCCGATCTGGATGACCCGTTTCGGATCGAGCAGGCCTTCCTCTACAGCGAGGCGAAACGGCGTGCCGTGATGCTCCTCAACGCCCATGAAGGCGCCCGAGGTGTCGCAATGGGCGTCGAAATGGACCATGCCCACGGGCGCCCCCTTCGCGATACCACGCAGGATGGGAAGTGCCACCAGGTGATCGCCGCCGACCGAAAGCGGCGCAGCACCCGCCGCGCGCACGCCGGCGTAAAATTTTTCGATGATCGCAAGGCTGGCGGCGGCGTCGAGCGGGTTGACGGGCACGTCGCCCATATCGCCAATCCGGCAATGCTCGCCGGGCGTGATCAGGCTAACATGGTGAGTACGTCGGATCAGGCTCGACATATCACGCACCTGGCGGGGCCCATGGCGTGCGCCGGGCCGGTTGGTAGTGCCGAGATCGAAGGGCACGCCGATCAGCGCAATATCGACCTCGCCCGGCGCATCGACGATGGGATAGCGCATGAAACTGGGAATTTCCATGAAGCGGGGGCGATAGGCGATCGCCCCGCCGCCCGTGTCGTCGTCTGCCATCGCCCGCCCTTCCCAACATTGCCGCCCAGTCGGCTATTCTAGCGCAGCCGCGCCGCGTTTCGATAGTGCAGCATGGGCTTTCGCAAGCGATGGAATTGGGTTTAGACTGCCAGCATCAAAAGCGGTGCTACGCTCCGCCCTCGTGGGCGGACCGCATCATGGACACGGCCCTCAAGGTTAGGGTCTCCAATTTAAAGGGAGGAAAATTCAATGACCAAGTCAACGACCAACCCCGGCATCGTGCGCTCGCGGACCTTCGGCCACATGACCCGCCGCCAGTTCGGTCTGGGCGCCGGCGCAGCCATCGCGGGCGCGGGCCTGGCAGGCCTTCCGGCGGGCGAGGCGCTCGCCGCCACGGACCTCTACTACACCGGCTGGCAGGGCTACGACGACGGCCTGAACGTGGGCGACTGGTTCGCCAACAACGACATCAGCCTGCAGGCAACCTACCTCACCGCAGGTAACGAGGAAATCATCGCGGCCATCCAGTCGGGCGGCAAAGGCAACATGGATATCGTCACCCCCGCCGCGCTCTACGTGCCGTTCTACAAGCATGTGGGCCTGCTCGAGCCACTCGATATGGACAGGATCCCGAATTATTCGAACCTGTTCCCAGCGTTCCAGCATATGCCGACCCTTGAGATGGACGGCAACGCCTACGGCACGCCGTTTACCTGGGGCTCAGTGCCCATGATGTACAACGCCGACCTCGTCCCTGAGCCCCCGACCTCGTGGCTCGACATGATGAAGCCCGAATACAAGGGCAAGGTCGCGCTGGTCCACGATCTGATCGCGATCATGATCCCGTTCGCCATGGTTGCGGCCAACACCCGCACCCCGTGGCACATCAATCAGGCCGAGCTCGACGCCACCATCGAACTGCTCATCGACATCAAGAAGAATCACGCCCTGACCGTGGCCCCGGGCTACGGCGAGCTGGGCTCGCTGTTCGCGAACGGTGAGATCGTCATGGCCCCAGCGTGGGAACCGACCAGCGTGTGGGGCGGCGCCGAGAACACCAACCTGAAATGGACAATCCCCGATGAAGGCGCGCTGGTCTTCGTCGACAATCTGTCGATCGTGCCCGATGCACCACACATGGACAAAGCCTACGAGGTCATTAACCACTCGCTATCGGTCGCGTGCCAGACCGAGACCGCCAATCTGAATTCTACCGGCGCGGTGGTGAGCGGTGCGGTGGCCGGGCTCGACGACCTGCCCAAGAGCATGTACCCCTACGACGACATCGAGGGCTGGTTCGACGCTGCGGGCGGCATCACCAAGCTCTGGCCGACCGAGCCGGAAGGCGATTTCGTCACCTTCGACGCCGTCACCAAGGGCTGGGAGCGTTTCCTCGCGGCGTAGGCGGCGCTCTAACCGTGAAATCCGCGCGGACGGCCGCTTTTCCCGGTCGTCCGCCGGTCCTGCCCGCTGCAAATTCAGGATTTGATCCATGGCGTCCACTGACGAAACTATCGTCCGCCTGACGGGTATTTCTAAGTCGTTCGGCGATCTGGTCGCGGTGCATCCGCTCGACCTCACGATCCAACGCGGCGATTTCCTCGCGATCCTTGGGCCCTCGGGCTGCGGCAAGACGACCCTACTCAACATGATCGCGGGCTTTCTCTACCCCGACAGCGGCACCGTCGAAATCGGCGGGCGAGATGTCACCCGCCAATCGCCCGACCGCCGACCGACCAACATGGTGTTCCAGGGCTACGGCCTGTTTCCCCATATGACCGTTCGCCAGAACATCGCCTACGGCCTGCATATCCGGAAGACCCCCAAGAATGAGCTCAAGGAACGTGTGCGCGAGATCATCGATCTTGTCCATTTGGAGGAGCTGGAGGAACGCGGCGTCGGCCAGCTCTCGGGCGGCCAGGCGCAGCGCGTGGCGCTCGCCCGAGCGCTGATCATGCGCCCCGATGTGCTGTTGCTCGACGAACCGCTCGCCGCGCTGGATCTTAAATTGCGTAAGGCGATGCAGACCGAGCTTCGGCGCATCCACAATTCGATCGGCGGCACCTTCGTGTTCGTCACCCACGATCAGAGCGAGGCCATGGGACTGGCCAACCAAATCGCCGTAATGTCCGCGGGCCGCATCGTCCAGCAGGGCACCGCCGAGGACATCTACGCCACGCCGCAATCGCGCTTCGTCTCGACCTTCATCGGCGAGGCCAACATCCTGCGCGGTCGGCGCTCGGGCGGGCGCATCACGCTGGTACTGGGCGGCGGCTTCGAGGATGCAGGAAACGACGAGGACGTGGTGGTCATGCTGCGCCCCGAGGCGGCGAGCCTTGCGCCTGCGGACGCCCCTCTGCCCGATGACGCCTTGTATCTAACCGGACGGCTCGAGGACGCGGTGTTTCTCGGCACCTACATAAAATACACCGTCGCCGTCGACGACGAGATCTTCGCCGTCCACAGCGCGGACACGGACCTGCGCGGGCGGGTCGCCATCGGCGACGCCGTGCAGCTGAGCTGGGCCCACACGGAACACAAGGTCCTGCCCGACACATGATGGACTGGCTGAGGCGGCACCTGCCGTTCGTGCTGCCTTCGACGACGATCTTCCTGTTCTGCTTTGCGGCCCCCGTCGCCTATTTCTTCGTGATGAGCTTCTGGCAGATCAAGTCCTACCGGCTCAGTACCGATCCGACGGCGCACAACTATATCGAGGTCTGGACCGACTATTTCAGTTCGCTCTGGTACACCTTCGCGGTGGCCTCGGTGATCGGCCTCGCGGTCACGACGGTGGCCTTCGGCTTCGCCTATTTCATCCGCTTCAAGGCGGGGCGCTGGGGCACGCCACTGTTGTTCGTCGCCCTGCTCACCCTGTTCGGCGGCTACCTCACCAAGATTTATGTGTGGAAAACGATCCTGGGCCAGAGTGGCGTGCTGAACACAGCGCTTCAGGCGATCGGGGCAATCGACGAACCGATCACCGCCTTCCTCTATAACCCGCTGGCCGTGGTGATCACGCTGGGTCATTACACCCTGCCGCTCGCGATCCTGCCCATATACGGTGCGCTGCGTAGCGTCGAGGACGTACCCTTGCGCGGCGCGCGCGACCTGGGCGCGAGACCTTGGCGGGTATTTAAGGAGATCGTGCTGCCCCAGTGCCAGGCTGGCATCCTGTTCTCGTTCACGCTCACCTTCCTGTTCGCCGCGGGCGATTACGTCACCCCGCTGCTGGTCGGCGGTCCCTACACCTCGATGATGGGCGTCATCATCCAGCATCAATTCGGACTGCGTTTCAACGCCCCGCTCGGTGCCGCGATGGCGTTTACGGTGATCGCGGTGTGCATGATTATCATCGGCGCGCTGGGGCTGGCCTTGCGCCAGAGCTTGAAGGTGCGGGCATGAAGACGAGCGATCTTCTGTGGCGCATTTTCGCGGCGGCTTGCTGCCTGTTCATGGTCTCGCCGCTGGTGATTCTGATTCTCTTCTGCTTTTCCGACAAGGCAGTGATCAGCTTTCCCATCGAGGGGTTGACCACCGCCTGGTGGGCCGAGCTGTTCTCCCGTCGCGAGTTCTGGAAATCGCTTGGCAACAGCGCCATCGTGGCCGGTACCGTGGGCGCGGCAACCACCCTGTTCGGCACCATGGCGGCGTTTTCGCTGGCCCGCATGCACCCGCGCGCTGCGGGCGTGACCATGGCGCTGCTCACCCTGCCGGTGATGCTGCCGCCCCTCGTGCTCGGGCTCACCCTGCTGTCCTTCTTCTCGGGCCTGGAGATCCGCCTCGGGCTGCAAACCGTGATCCTCGCCCACCTCGTCTTCACTCAGCCCTTCGTCATCCTCGTCGTGCACGCCCGGATGTCGCGCTTCGACTTCGCCGTCGTCAACAGCGCCCGCGACCTCGGGGCCTCGCCGTTGCGCGCCTTTACCTCCGTGACCCTGCCGCTGATCCGCCCCACCATCATCGGCGCGGCGATGATCGCCATGGCGCTTTCGCTCGATGACTTTATCGTCACCTTCTTCACCATCGGCGGCGGCAACACGCTGCCGACCTTCCTCTGGGGCATGCTGCGCAAGGGCGCGAACCCGCAGATCAATATCGTAGGATTCCTGCTCATGTCGCTGACCATCTGCGCCAGCCTCATCGCGTTCAGGGTCACGCGCTACCGCGGCTAGGCCTTGGGGCGGCGTCCCTCGGGATCGTAGAACGGGCGCAGCGAGGCCTCCGCGGCGTAGCGCTCGCCCGCAACCTCGATTTCGAAGCCACCCGCCGCGCACAGCTCGGCGCTCACCCCATCCTCGTGGCGCAGATAGCCCAGCGCGACCGATGCGCCCAGCGTGAAGCCGTAAGCGCCCGAGCTGACATAACCCACGGGCTTGTTCGCCAGCCAGATCACCTCGTCATGGACGAGCAACGGTCCGGGGTCTTTGAGCCGGAACGCGACCAGCCGCTTGGTCAGGGGTCCGGCCTTCTTCTGCGCGAGCAGGGCGTCACGCCCGACGAAGCCGCCCGGCTTGTCGAACGCCACGGTAAAGCCCAACCCGGCCTCGAGCGGCGTGTCTTCGGGCGTGAGATCGAGCTCGTACTCCCGGTAGCCGCGCTCGAGGCGGAGATGCTCCAGCGCGTGGTAGCCGGCGGGCACGAGGCCCACCGCCTCGCCCTCGGCCAGCAGGCGGTCGCACAGGTCTTGGGCAAACTCGGCGGGCACGAACAGCTCCCAGCCCAACTCGCCGACATATGTGAGCCGGTTGGCGATGACCCGGGCATAGCCCATGTCCACGACTTGCGAGGTAGCGAAAGGAAAGACGTCGTTGGACAGATCCGCGTCAGTCATACGTTCGAGAAACTCGCGCGAGCGCGGGCCCTGGACCGAGAGGACGGCATAGGCGCCGGTCAGGTCGCTCAGCACGACCTGCTCGTCCGCACCGAAGCCGCGCTCGATCCAGGCCTTGTCGCGGGGATGGGAGGTCGCCGAGGAAATGACGAGGAAGCGGTCTTCGGCCAACCGGTTGACCGTGAGGTCCGCCTCGATGCCGCCTCGCTTGTTCAGCATGTGGGTATAGACCAGCTTGCCCACGGGCACGTCGACATTGCCCGCGCAGAGCCGTTGCAACACCGCGCAGGCTTCCTGCCCGGCGACCAGGTGCTTGCCGAACGAGCTTTGATCAAACAGCGTGACGCCCTCGCGCGCGGCACGGCATTCCACGGCCGTGTATTCGAACCAGCCGGGCCGGGTGTGGGAATAGACCGGCGAAGGATCGACGCCCTGGGGCGCGAACCAGAGCGGGCGCTCCCAGCCCATCGCCTCGCCGAA
The DNA here is from genome assembly GCA_963694715.1 of Alphaproteobacteria bacterium. Lineage (GTDB taxonomy): Bacteria > Pseudomonadota > Alphaproteobacteria > UBA828 > JAPUJA01 > CAVOEB01. The sequence continues at coordinate 33,921 of CAVOEB010000013.1, forward strand.
CCAGGCGTTGCGCTCGGCCCAGCGGTCGTGGAGCACGCTCTTGCGCGCCGGGCGGCCCGCTTCGCGCTGCTTGTAGGGCCAGTGCATCTTGTAGTGCAGCCCGAGGGATTCCGCTGCCCGGTCGCTCAGGTAACGGCTGTTGTTTTGGAAGGGATGGAAGCGCGCGACATCGACGAACGAGAGATCCATACCGGCCTCGCCCTCGACGATCCACTCCGCGAGCGCCCGGCCCGCGCCGGCGCCGAACTCGATGCCTTCGGAGTTATAGCCCGCCGAGATGAAGCAGTTGGGCAAACCCGGCGCCTCGCCCAGCATGAAGAGCAGGTCGGGGGTAAAGCTCTCGGGCCCGTTCATAAAAGTCGCGATGCCCGCCTCGCCCAATGCGGGCAGCATCTCCATCGCCTTACCGAACGGCAGGGCGAAGTGATCCCAATCCTCGGGCAGCTCGACGAACGCGGAATGAGTGGGTAGCCGGTCCATGGGGAGCGGCTTGCCCAGGGGTTCGAACGAGCCGACCAGAAGCTTGCCTGCATCCTCCTTGACGTAGACATAACCGTCGGTGTCGCGCAGCACGGGCAGGTTGGGCTGGACCCAGTCAAGCGGCTCGGTGACGACGTACATATGCTCGCACGGATAAAGCGGCACCCGGACACCGAGCTGGGCAGCGAGGTCGCGGGTCCACAGCCCGCAGGCCAAAACCAGGGTCTCGCAGACAATCTTGCCGCCGGGCGTGGTGACCCAGTATTCGCCCGAGGGCAGGCGCGCAAGGGTTTCGACCGGCGAATGCTCGAACACCGCAGCACCCCGTTGCTTCGCGCCCGCAATCAGCGACATGGTGGTATCGACGGGGTTGGTCTGGCCATCTTTCGGGATGTAGATCGCGCCCTCGACGAGGCTTACATCGATTCCCGGGTAAAGCTCCACCGCCTCGGCGGGACCGATCATGTGGGCCTCGATGCCAAAACTTTTCGCGACGGTGGCGAGATGGCGGGTTTCGTGCATCCGTTCGGCGTTGCGTGCGACGCCCAGCGTGCCGTTCTGCTTGAAGCCCGTGGCCTGGCCCGTCTCGGCCTCGAGCGAGGAGTAAAGTTCGACATTGTAGCGGGTCAGCTCGGTCATGGCGTGACTGCTGCGCAGCTGCATGATCAGCCCGGCGGCGTGCCAGGTGGTGCCCGAGGTCAGCGTGTGGCGCTCGAGCATGACCACGTCGGTAACCCCGAGCTTGGTCAGATGGTAAGCAAGGCTGCTGCCCGCGATGCCGCCGCCGACGATGACCACCTGGGCGTGGCCGGGAAGTTCTGCATTCATGCCTCGTCCTCTTGTTCCGCCTGTTTAATTAGGCCGCGCAGCCGATGCAACGCTCGATGACCAGGTCGAGCTCGAGCCGCTTGGCCGGTATCTCCCCGCCACACGCGGTGCAGAAACCGTAATCGTCCTCGTCCAAGCGGCGGAACGCGGCCTCGATCCGCTGCATCCGACCCTGACGCCGCGCGCCCACCGCCTTGGCCATGGCCTGCACCTGCATGGCGTCCATCCGCGAGAGCCGCCCCACCGCGGCTTGGTCGAGCTCCACCGGGCGGCGCGCCTCGACAGACGAAGCGTTGATGGCGTGCAGACCCTCGCGCTCTGCTTCCAGCCGGCCGCGGATGTCATCGAGATCGATATCCTTGCGTGCGTCCATGAGCGATCGCCCCCCCCCGGGGGCTGGCTTCGCCCTGAGACTAGCGCAAGCCGATGGCGGACGCACGGGGGCGAGGCTAGATCGCTGTTGCCAAAAACGGGGAGAGCACCATAGCCAAGATCAAGCTGCGCAACGAAAACGTCGAGTTCATCGAATACTGCCTGAAGCGCGTCTGGACGGCGGCGGGCGGCAGCGAAGAGCACGCCACCACCACCCCCGCCCACGCCATCGGGTTCGCGCACCGCCAGGGTCACGAAAAACTCAACCAGGGCCTGGGCGTCTACGAGGTGCTCGACGTCGCGCTGACCTCGGGCAACCTCGACGTCGTCGCCGTGCCCGAGATGGTCTCGGAAGGGCCGAGCTGAACGGTATTCGACGCCAAGAAGTCGTCGGACTACTACGCGCTCCACATGGTGGCCGAGACCGCCATCGCCAAGGCGAAAGCGCACGGCATCTCGATTTTCTTCGGCGGCAACTACAACGACGCGGGCAGCTTCGCGGCCTACGCCTACATGGCCTGGGAGCAGGACATGGTGGCGATCACGTCGAACAACACGGTGCCGCTCACCGCGCCCTTTGGCGGCATGGAGAACGTGCTCCCCAGCCCGCCGTTCGACGCTATCATTCCCTCGGGCGCCGAGGCGCCGCTCTGGGCCGCCGTAAAATTTGCCGAATTCTACGACGGCGATATCGCGGAGGCCGTGCTTCAGAACAAGCCCATGAAGGGGATTTGGCTAATCGATCCGGATACCGGCGAGCTGACCGACGGCGCGGCCAAGCACGCCAAGCGCCGCGAGGGCTATGGGCGGGTCTGGGATTACGACTGGGGCGGCCAGATCAAGCACCCCCGGACCTACGCGCTGAACCTGTGGAATGAGGGCATGACCACGGTGGTCAGTCCGCCCGGCATCCCTTGCCCCGAGCTGCCGGATTTCACCGAATTTACCGAGCAGACCGAGACCACGAGTGTCGGCAGCAGCTATCACCTCTGCATCGACCCCGCCATGTTCGGATCGATCGAGGCGGTCAAGCAGCGCTCCGACGCCCTGGTGCGCTCAATCCACGGCGCCAAGCCCCGCTACGGCCTTACGGAAGGATCGCTCCGCTCCGACTTTGCCTCCAAGCCGCACGGCTGATCCGCCGTTGCGATCCTTGTGGGCCTATTTTTTCTTCGCCGCTGGCTTCGCCTTCTTCTTCGCACGGTAATCGCCGAACGCCTTGTCCCGCTCGGTTAGCGCCTTCTTGAGATCGCCCTGGAACTGCTTCGCAAACTCGACGCTAGCCTCGGTGTTCAAACCCAGCGCCATCAGCTCGGTGCCCGAGCGCAGCGCATTACGCACGCCCATGGCCTCCATGGCGCGGTGCACGCTGCGCTTGTTGATCTGCTGCAACTCGGGCGGGATCTTGGCGATGCGCTCGGCCTGGTCGAGGGTGAATTTTTCGAGCTTGGTCTTGGGCAACGCCCGGTTGGCGAAGCCCCACTCAGCGGCTTCCTTGCCCGAGATCGCATCGCCCGTGAGCATCAGTTCCATAGCGCGGCGCATGCCCATCAGCCAGGCGTGATACTGCATATCGGGCGCGCACATGAGACGCACGGGCGGATAGCCGATCTGGGCGTCCTCGGCGGTGTAGACGAGGTCGCACGAAGCCGCAAGCTCGCTACCGCCCGCCAGGCAGTAGCCATGGACCTGGGCGATGATCGGGATGCCCAGGTCCCACATCTTGAAATGGCCCTCGACGACGTGGCGCGCCCAATTACCCTGGCCGCCGGCGGTGTGCCAGGGCTGGTCGGCGAGAATGTCGGAGGCGAGGTCGTAGCCCGCCGAAAAGCTCTTGCCCGCGCCCCGGATCACGGCGACATGAATATCCGGGTCCGCATCCGCCGCATCAACCGCGGCGTAGAGCTCGGTGCGCAGCGCGTTCGAGAGCGGATTGTGCTTCTCGGGCCGGTTAAGCGTGATCCGGCGTACTTTGGGGCGGGGGTCGTCGACGACGATATGCTTGGTGTCGCTCACGGCTTCTCTCCACGGTGGCGGGTGGCCTTCGCGGGCCATGGGGCGGCCATCCTCGACGAGGCGGGAGCCGGCGTCAATCCCGCTCCGCGGCCTTGCGCCGGCAATCGATCCCGGCATCGACGAGGCACTGCGCTACTATATCGAGCGCAAGAAGGCCTCGATACCCGACGCGGCTTATTAAGGCCCTATCCGTTTTGCTCGATGCAATAGAGCTAATCGACGTTCCGGTGCTGCGCCGCTCACGCCCCATAAGCGGTGGCCTACAGTCGCAGGCTGGAAGCGGTTCCCATCGAATTTGGGGCTAACCCCTGCTGGCTTTTCGCGCTCCCGCGGTCGTGCGCACGGGGCGGCCTGACATTTCGGCGACGGTTACGGGCAAGGCGGCGGCGCCGAGGCGCTCCTCCGAGGGCGTACGTCGTAATTGCCTGGCGTAGCTTTTGGAGAAGTGCGACGCGGAGACGAAACCGCAGGTCAGCCCCACGGAGAGGATCGGTATGCTCGTCAGGCGCAGCAGGTGGCGCGCCCGGTTGAGCCGGAGCGCCCGGTAATAGTCGCTCGGGGTCATGCCGAGATAGCACCGGAACAAGCGCTCGATCTGGCGCGCAGAAAGCTCTACCCGGGCGACCAGCGCGACCGTGGACAGCGGATGCTCGACCTCGCCATCCATCGTCGTGATTGCGGCCAAAAGCTTGGGATGGGCGATGCCTAACCGCTCACGGAGCTGAATGCGCTGGCCCCCGTGAGCATCGCGCATACGGTGATGAAGCATCTCATCGGTAACCAACCCCGCAACGCCCGGTCCCTCGCGCTCGGCCACCAGCGCCAGCATCAGGTCGATTGCCGCGGTACCGCCGCCGCAGGTATAGCGCTCGCGGTCGATCTCGTAGAGCTCCAGGGTCGCATCGATCCCGGGGAACTCCTCGCAAAAGGCGTCGATATTCTCCTAGTGGATGGTGCAGCGGTGACCGTCGAGCAGGCCGGCGCGGGCGAGTAGCCAGGTCCCGGTGCAGAGCGCACCCAGCGCGCTGCCACGCGCCTCCAGCTTGCGCAGCGCAGGCGCAAGCGCGGCGGCGGCGGCCCTGTGGGGATCGAGCCCGGCGCAGATCAGCGCGGTGGCCGGGGTGCCGATTTCGCCGTAGCCGCCATCGACCGCCAACGCCACCCCGTTCGACGCGCGGATCGGCTCACCGTCGGGCGAATAGAGCGACCAGGCGAAACCTTCGCGCCCCGTCACGTAGTTGGCGAGACACAATGCCTCGGCCGCCGAGGTAAACGCGATCATTGAGAAATCGGGCACCAGCAGGAACGCAGCCCGCCAGGGCGCCCCCCGCGCGCGCTGCGCCGTCCGCCATCAGGTGCGGCCCGGCCCATCGAGGCCGCGCCAAATCTCCTCGGCCCATACCTTGATGGTCAAGGCGTCCTGCCAACGGTCGGAGAGCTCCCAGCCGTCCGCCCCGGTGATGGCGTAGGCGGGCGGACCCAACTCGCAGAGAAACACGCAGGCCGCGTCCTCGTCGTGGCGCTCGCGCCACCAACGTAGGCCCTTGGTCCACCAGCCCTTGAAGATATCGACCCAGACCTGGTGCTGGGGAAAGCCGGGCGAGACCTGAATCTGCTGCGCCGAGGCAATACGGCCCTGGAAGGATTCCGAGCGGCGGAGCAGATGCTCGACCATGGTCTCTTCCTCATAGGTCAGGGGCGGGAATGACCATTCTTGTCCGGTCATGACATGAGAGAGATCGGCAACCAGCTTGAGCTCGGGCATCCGGTTGAGCAGCCGGATGGTGAACAGCAGGTCGGTCGTCATCGACTGGCGATGACTTTCAAGATAGACCGGAATGCCCTCCGCCGCGCCCAGCGCAATCCATTTGCCCATCCACATCGCCGCCTTGTCCACGTCCCAGTAGAGCGTGCGCGGGATCAGGTTGATGTAGCGCACCCGATCGCGAATCTTGCACGCTGCTTCGATGGTGGGCTCGAGCGGGTCGGTCTCCGAGCAGAAGGCGGTGAAGCTCACGTCGAGATCCGTGCCCCGGATCGCCTCGACCCACTGGTCCCGTGCCTCGGCATAGTCGGTTGTTGAGACCAGGTCGACGCCCGCATAGCCGGCCTCGGCGATCATCGCGACCGCTTCCTCGGGCGCATATTCCTTGCCGTCGGGGCAGCGCTGCTCCATCGCCCACATGGACTGAAAGACGTCTAGCCTCTGGGTCATGCAAACCTCCGTTCGCATCCGATCATGGCGGCAACCGGAAAATCGGACAAGCCGCAGACGCAGTCATCCATATTTGGCGAGATAGGTCTCGGTGAGATCGCACGACACCTTGGTGTAGCCCGGACCCCAGGTTTGCGCGAATTCGAGGTGACGCCGGCTGCCCAGCCAGCCCAGCGCGTAGATGCGCCAGAGCATGATGAAGCTAGGAATTTCGGCCTCCATGTCGCGCGGCACCTCGGCCACTCGGCGGTAGCCCCCGAGCCAGGTCGCAACCAGCCCGCCCACGTCCGGCCGGTCTTCGAGCAGCGTCAGCGCGGGCGCGATGTCGTAGAGGTACCAGCTAAACCCGATATCGTTGAAGTCGATCACCTTGATCTTCTCGCCCTCGATCAGCGTGTTCGATAGGCGCAGATCGAAATTGATCAACCCAAAGCGCTCGAGATCGGGCTCGAGCTTCGGGAGCCGTGCGAGCGTGGTCTCGCCGGCCCGTCCCAGCAGCGCTTGCACCGCCTCGTCCATGTCGTAGCCTTCGCACCGCCAGCCCCATTTGTACTCGTCGTCGAGAATCGCCTGCACCGCCCAGGTCGGGCGGATGAAATCCGCTGGCCGCCTCCAGCTCTTGGCCTGGCGGTGCGTCCGCGCGGCGATCTCGCCTAGCCGGTCGAAGCCCTCGAGCAGCCCGCCCGGGTCGGGCCCGTCGCCGGTCAGAAACGTCATCATCATCGCGCAGCACGGCTGGTCCAGCTCGGGGGCGCTGAGGGTCTAAACGTAACTGCCGTCTTTTGCCGGCACGGGGTCGGGCGCCTCGATGTCGGAGTCCTGGCGCAACGCACGCATCCGCGCGATCCCGGAGCGGGTCATGTCCGGACGGTGACAGCTGAACTGGTGGGAGTTGATGCGCAGCACGTAATTACTGATCCCGCCCCCGGTCGTCGACCGACAGGATAGTGTTCCCGCCCTGAGCGGGAACCAAAATCTCGACGTCGTCAGAGAAATCGTAGGGCTCTACGAGCTCGCGCGCCCTCAGCCGTATTGGGCCAGGTAGGCCTCCGCGAGGTCGAGGCTGTCAGTGGTGTATCCCACGCCCAGCTCCTGAACGTATTCCAGGTGCCGGAGGTTGCCGATATAGCCGAGGATCATAATCCGCCGCAGCATGACGAAGCTGGGAATCTCCGCCTCGGCGTCCGGTGGAATCTCCGCCACGCGACGATAACCCGAGAGCCAGGTTTCGATCAGCTCGGGCACATCTGCTCGCGCTTCTAAAAAGGTGAGCGCTGAGGCGAGGTCGAACATGTAATGGCCAAACCCGCAATCGTCGAAATCGATCACTTTGGTCCGGTCACCCTCGATCAGGATATTGGCAAGGCGGAAATCCGCGTGGATCAGGCCGAAGCGCTCCTTGTCGCGCTCGATGCGCGCGAGCCGCGCGAGCACCGTATCCATCGCCCGACCTAACACCTGGCTCGCCGCCTCGTCCTCCATGCCGTAGCCGTAGCGCCAGTCGCCCCAGCCCTGCTTGTTGGCGGCAAGCGATTCCGGTGCCCAGTCGGGCCGGACGAAATCCGCCGGGCGCACCCAGCCCTTCGCGTGCCCGTGCATCCGCGCGGTTATCTCGCCCAACCGGTCGAAGCCGTCGAGCAGCGAATCGGGATCAGGTTCCACACCTTCTAGGAAGGTCATCATGATCGCACAACGTGGTTGGTCGATCTCGGGCGCCTCGATCCTCTGGACGTAGTGGCCGTCCCGGGAGGGGATCGGGTCCGGCGCCTCGATACCGGATTCCCGGCGCAACGCGCGCAGCCAGGTCATTTCCGAGCCGATCACCGCCGGGTTGTGGTAGGTGAGCTGGTGGGAGTTGATGCGGAGGACGTATTTCTTGCCGCGCCCCCGGTCGTCGACCAGCAAGATGGTGTTTTCCGCCTGGCTCAGCGGCGAGATCTCGACATCGTCGGAAAAATCATAGGTCTTCACCAGCGCGCGTGTCTCGCGCAGGAACGCGTCCATGAAGGTGGACTGATCCGGGGGTATTCCCTGCGCCATGGTCCCGCCTCTTTACAGCTTTCAGTCTTGGGCGCACCCGCGCCGCGGTGCATTCTTGCCGCCTGGGATGCCGATGTGAAGCCCCCAAACGGGGCGCTGCGACGATTGGCCCCACTCACCGTGTGCGCTATCGTGGCTGCCGCCACAAAAGAATTTTGAAAGACGCACTATGGATGCCCCCAGTATCAAGTCGATGAAGCTCTATGGCCAGGTCGAGCGCATCTACAACGACCTCACGGCCGCGGGCTTTGCCGACGACGACCCGCTCACCGTCGCTGACCTCTCCGCGTTCGATCAGTATCACTATTTCGGTACCCAGGCCGTGAACGACGCCACCGAACGCCTCGCCATCGGCGCGGAGAGTCGGGTGCTCGAGGTTGGCTCGGGAATCGGCGGTCCGTCGCGCCACCTTGCCGAGCGCACGGGCTGCCGGGTCACGGCGCTCGAGCTTCAGTCCGACCTCGACGAGGTAGCCCGCTCGCTGACCGGGCGTTGCGGCCTTTCGGAGCGGGTCGAACATGCCTGCGGTGACGTTCTCGCCCATCCCCTGCCCGCCGAGACTTACGACGCAGTGGTGAGCTGGCTCGCGCTCTACCACGTGCCCGACCAGACCGCGCTCTTCGCGCGCTGCGCCAGAGCGCTCAAGCCGGGCGGTGCGCTCTACGCCGAGGATCTTTACGAACGCGCGCCGCTCACCGCCGACGAACAGGACCGCATCGCCCACGAGCTTTACGGTGCCGGCCTCGCGACCCGCGAGAACTATTGCACAACCTTGAAAGAAGCCGGCTTCGAGGACATCGCCTTCGAGGACTTGAGCGAGCTATGGAGCGCCCATGTGGCGGAACGCCTTGAGCAATACCGTGCGGGCATTGATCGCCACGTCGCGGTCCACGGCGAGGCGGTCGTCGCCGCGCTCGATCACTTCTACGACATGGTCACCACCATGTTCGCCGGTGGACGCCTCGGCGGCGTACGCGTCGTAGCGCGCAAGGGCTGAGAGCCCCCCGCGCTTTGCGCCACTCTTCTTTCTCTAGCGCATCACGAAGGGGTCGGCCACGGGCTCGCTCGAGGTGTTGATCCAGACCGTCTTGGGCCGGGTGTAGTCGTAGACCGCCTGCAAGCCGCCTTCGCGCCCGTAACCGCTGTCCTTGAAGCCGCCGATCTCGGTAATCGGCGAGACCATGCGGTAGGTGTTGACCCAGACGATGCCCGCCCGGACCGCCTTCGAGACCCTGAGCGCGCGCGCCAGGTCGCGGGAAAAAATGCCGCAGGCGAGGCCATACTTGGTGTCGTTGGCCCGCGCGATGGCCTCGTCTTCGCTCGAGAAGCGTAGCACGCTCAGCACCGGACCGAATAACTCCGTATCCACGATGCTAAGCGATTGATCGGGGCACTCGACGATGGTGGGCTCATAGAACCAGCCCTTATTGAGGTGGGGCGGAGCCCGCCCTCCATGAAGCAACCTCGCGCCGCTTTCTTGCGCCTTTTTGACTTCCGCATCGATCCGCGTGAACTGCGCTTGCGTCGCGAGGGGGCCCATCTGGGTTTCCTCCGCCAGCGGATCGCCGATCCGGATCTTTCCGGCCCGCTCGACCAGTCCCTCGATGAACTTGTCGGCGATGCTGTCCTGCAGGTAGAGCCGCGATCCCGCGACACAGCTCTGCCCGCTTGCGGCAAAGATCCCGGAGATGACGCCGTTGGTCGCGCTCTCGATGTCCGCATCCTCGAAGACTATGACCGGCGACTTGCCGCCCAGCTCGAGGGTGACTTGAGCAAAATTCTCCGCCGAGTTCCGTACCACATGGCGCGCGGTCTCAGGCCCGCCTGTAAAGCTCACCCGCGCGACCAGCGGATGCGAGGTCAGCGCCCGCCCACAGGGTTCGCCGAACCCCGTGACGATATTGACAACACCATCAGGTATCCCCGCCTCGGCAACCAGCCTGCCGAACGCGAGCATCGCCGCCGAGGCGTGCTCGGAAGCCTTGAGCACGATGGTGTTGCCGGCCGCCAGCGCAGGACCCATCTTGATCGCGGTCAGGAAAAGCTGCGAGTTCCACGGCACCACCGCCGCGACCACACCGAGCGGCTCGCGGGTGTTGAAAACAAGGAGATCGGGCTTGTCGATGGGCAGGGTCGCGCCCTCGATCTTGTCGGCCAGCCCGGCGTAGTAGTGGAAAAAATCTGCGATATATTTCGCCTGGAAGCGGGTCTCCTTAAACAGCTTGCCCGTATCGATGGATTCGATGCGGCCCAGCTCCTCGGCATTCTCGGCCAACAGGTCGGCGAACCGGCGCAACAACTTGCCCCGTGCGCTCGGCGTCATGTCCGCCCACGGCCCGTCGACAAAGGCGCGGTGCGCGGCCTGCACGGCGCGCTCGACGTCGGCCGCAGCCGCGGCCGGGATCTCCGCCCAGACTTCGCCGCTGGCCGGGTTGATGCTCTCGAAGGTTTCGCCGCCCTCGGCGTCGGTCCATTGGCCGTCGATCAGCATCTGGTAACGGGTCAGCTCGGACATGGCGTCTCTCTCCTGGTGATCCGGTAAATTTTAGCTAATGTGCTATCGGGGTTGGGCCTTTGTCCAGCCTCCTGATCGCTGACAGGAGGTCCAATCGCCGTTACTCTCGCGTGGTTCTCGCTCCAAGATCCGCGCAACAAGGACGGACCCAAGCCATGCGATTTAATCTCGTCATCAATCTGGAACGCATGCATCCCGACGAGGACATGCGCGAGGTCATGCGCCACGTCACCGAGATGGTGCAGATCGCGGACGAGGGCGGTTGCGATATCGTCTGGGCCGCCGAGCATCACGCTATCGAGATGACCATCGCGCCCGGCCCGTTCCAGTTGCTGGCCCACTTCGCTGCCCACACGTCGCGCATTCGTCTCGGCACCGCGGTCGTGGTGGCGCCCTACTGGCATCCTGTCAAGCTCGCCGGCGAGGCGGCGCTGATCGACTTGCTCTCGGGCGGGCGGCTCGAATTAGGCATCGGTAAGGGCGCCTATCAGCGCGAGTTCGACCGCATGGCGAGCGGCATGGAAATGAACCTCGGCGTGGAGATGATGCAGGAGATGCTGCCCGTACTGAAAGCGCTGTGGCAGGGAGATTATGAGCATGACGGCGAGTACTGGTCGTTTCCCACCGCGACCGCCTGTCCCAAGCCCCTGCAACAACCCCATCCCCCTATCTGGGTCGCGGCGCGCGATCCCGGCACCTTCGACTGGGCGGTCCAGCAGGGCTGTTCGGTCATGACCTGGGCGTTGACCCGCCCGTTCGCCGAGGTCGAGACCTACATGGAACGCTTCGAAGCCTCGCTCGCCGCCAATTTGGGCATGGCACGCCCCCGTTTCATGACCATGCGCCATACTGCGATCTATGAGAACCAGAAGACCCGCGACGTCTATATTGAGGCGGTGCGCAACCAGGGCCGCCAGTTCGAGAACCTGTTCCGCAACCTCGCGCCCGTCGTCGACGGCTTCGCCCAGGCGCCCGATCCGGCGTTGCTCACCAACCAGGCCGAATACGAACCGGGCAACCTGCTCGATAACCTGGTCTTCGGCTCGCCTGACGAAGCCATCGCTAAACTGAAATCCTACGAGGTGCTGGGCATCGATTATTTCTGCTATCAGGCAAGCTTCGGCCTGCCCCTAGCCGAACAGAAAAGCTCGCTTCGCCTCTTCGTCGACGAGGTCATGCCCGCGTTCCAGTACACGTCGGGCGCCTAGGCGCCCGACGTGTCCGACGGGTTCATCAACAAGACTGCCTTCACAATAGAGGGCGATGGCCCACCGGTCGTGCTGATCCACGGTCTGGGCCTGGAGCGCACGATGTGGAGCGGACAAGTGCCCGCGTTGATCGGGCGCTTTCGCGTGGTGCGCTACGATTTGCTCGGCCACGGCAAGAGCGCTAAGCCGCGCGGCGCCTTTGAGATGGCCGACTTCGTTGCTCAGCTCGACGAGTTACTCGACGGCTTGGCGTTGAAGCGCTGCGCGCCGGTCGGATTTTCGCTTGGCGGCATGATCGCCCGGGCTTATGCGATCGCCCGTCCTGAGCGCGTCGACGCCCTCGTGGTACTCAATTCGCCCCACGATCGCACCGATGAGGAACGCGCCGCCGTGCGCGCCCGCGCCGAGCAGGCCGCGACCGACGGTCCGGCTGCGACCGTCGACGCCGCGTTGCAGCGCTGGTTCACCGCCGATTTCGCCGCCGCGCGGCCCGAAATTCTCGAGCGGGTGCGCCGGGCGATCCTCGCCAACGACCCCGAGGTCTACCCCCACGCCTACCGTGTTCTGGCCGAGGGCGACGCGGCATTGGTCGAGCCTATCGCCGGAATCCGTTGTCCCACCCTGGTGGTTGCCTGCGAGGACGACCGCGGCAACTCGCCCGCCATGGCGCAGGCAATGGCAGCATCCATCCCTGGCGCACGGGCCGGAATCGTTTCGGGCCTGCTCCACATGGGGTTGGTCGAAGACCCCGACGCAATCAATGCTCTGATCGCACCCTTCCTCGACAAGACGCTCCGGGCAGAACCCTGAGTCGCGCGCTCCCGCCGGCTGCGCTATCGTGGCGGCCTCAACAGACCGGATCGGGGAGGCTCATCATGGAAAAGACCATCGTTCCGCCGAGAGACGGCCGCGCATTTCATCTGGCCAAGGGCAAACGCATCAAGATCACTACGCCAAAGGGCCACCAGGCCGCCGATTTCTTTGCCTACAACGCCGCGGACACCGCCGAGTGGCTTTCGCCGCCGCACACCTGGCTCTCAAGCTATTCGGTCACGCCGCGCCCGGGTGACGACTTTCTCTCGCGCTTTCGCCGCCCAATGCTTAAAATGCTCGAAGACGGCGCCGAAGGCATCCACGACATGCTGTTACCGGCGTGCGATCAGTTTCGCTACGAATTCTTCGGCTACGAGGGGCCCCATCCGAGCTGTTCGGAAAATCTCATGGTCGCGATGCGCCGTTTAGGCCACGAGGTCATCGTCGTGCCCCAGCCGGTCAACTTCTTCACCCACACCAACGTGGATTCCGTGGGCCGCCTCATGGCACCGGGAAACGACGTCAAGCCCGGCGCCTATGTCGAGCTCGAGGCGCTGATCGATACCATCTGCATCGTCTCCGCCTGCCCCTTCGACATCTCACCCGAGGGCTGGGAGATCAACGCCGGCGGCGTGGTCAGCGAGATCGAAGTCGAGATCGGCTGAGGCGGGGCACACCCTGATGGCCCGCGACCCCCGCTACGACGTGCTGTTCGAGCCCGTGCGCATCGGCCCCAAGACGGCGAAAAATCGCTTCTATCAGGTGCCCCACACCAACGCGATGGGCTGGCGCAATCCCCATGGCGAGCGCGTCTACGCGGCGGTGAAGGCCGAAGGCGGCTGGGCCACCGTGTGTGGCGAACAATGCTCGATCCACCCCAGCGCCGATACCGGCCCATTCTGCGACACGCGGTTGTGGGATGAGGGCGACGCCCGCCAACTCGGCGCGTTAGTCGACGCCATCCATGCCTACGACGCGCTCGCGGGCATCGAACTCGCCCACAGCGGCTTCGCTTTTGGCAACCGCATGACCCGCGAGACGAACCTCGCGCCCTCCGCCCTACCTGTTCTCTTCGAGTGGGATCCGGTCGCTGCGCGCGCCATGGACCTGGAGGACATCGCAGCGGTTCGGCGTTGGCAAGCCGATGCAGCGCGGCGCGCGGTGTCAATCGGCTACGACATCGTCTACGTCTATGCTGCCCATGCCATGGGCTTGCCCCAGCACTTTCTCTCGCCGCTTACAAATCAGCGCAGCGACGAGTATGGCGGCAGTATGGAGAACCGCGCCCGCCTGATCGGGGAGATGATCGAGACCACGCTCGAGGCCTGCGCGGATCGGGCGGCTGTTGCCATCCGCTTCGCGGTCGATGAGATGCAGGGCAGCGCCGGCATCACCTGGGAGCGCGAGGGCGTCTTCGTGGTCGAGGCATTTGCGGAGTTGCCCGATTTGTGGGACGTGAACGTTTCGGGCTGGGAGCACGATTCGGGAAGCTCGCGCTTCTACGTCGAGGGTCATCAGGAGCCCTATATACGCTTCGTCAAGCAGCGAACGACGAAACCCGTCGTCGGGGTCGGGCGCTACACGTCGCCCGACGCGATGCTTGCTGCCATCGAGGGCGGCGTAGTCGACCTGATCGGCGCGGCGCGGCCCTCGATTGCCGACCCCTTCCTTCCCAAGAAGATCGAGGAAGGCCGCCTCGATGACATCCGCGAATGCATCGGCTGCAACATCTGCGTCGCGTCGGAGAACACGGCCGCGCTGCTGCGCTGCACTCAGAACCCGGCAATCGGCGAGGAATGGCGACGCGGCTGGCACCCAGAGACAATCGAAAAGCGAGGCTCGGAACGGCAGGTCCTCATCGTCGGCGCCGGACCGGCAGGCCTTGAATGCGCCCGCGCGCTCGGCCAGCGAGGTTACGACCTCCACCTCGTGGAGGCAGAGAGCGAGCCGGGCGGTCGCGTCGCCCGTGAAAGCCGGTTACCCGGGCTCGCCGCCTGGGATCGCGTGGCGGCATGGCGGCGTGGGCAGATCAAGCAACTGAAATCGATCGAGGTGATCACGGGCACCCGTCTTGGCGCACAGGACGTGCTAGATTACGGTGCCGATACGGTAGTGATCGCAACCGGAGCAGCGTGGCGGCGCGACGGTGTGTCACACAACCATCGCCAGCCAATCCCGGGTGTTGCCGATACCCCCGTGTTCACCCCCGACGACATCATGGCCGGCCGCCATCCCGACGGGCCCGTCGTGGTGTTCGACGACGACCACTACTACATGGGCGGCGTGATCGCTGAACTCCTTGCGCGCGACGGTCTGGCGGTCGCGCTTGCCTGCCCGCTGCCCACGATATCGCACTGGACCGCACACACACTCGAACAGGAACGGGTGATCGCGCGACTGGTCGAACTGGGCGTCGAGCTGTTGCCCAACACGACCCTGGCTGCGATTCACACCGAGGGTGTCGAACTCACCGATTTGCTGACAGGGAAACGCATCGAGCGTGCCGGCGCGCGGGCGGTTCTGGTCGCCTCCCGGCTGCCCGACGACGCGCTCTACCGCGAGCTGGCAGGCGACACGGAGTGGCTCGCCCGGGCGGGCATCGCGACCCTCGGGCGGGTCGGCGACGCCCTCGCGCCGGGGACAATCCAGAGCGCGGTCTACGCCGGTCACAGGTTTGCTCGCGAACTCGATGCCCCGCCGGTCGGGACAGTGCCGTTTCGGGTGGAGCGTCTCGCTCTCGACGCAGGGAAATGACCGGCACCGCCCACGTCACGACACCCGGTCAGCCGCCGCCCTTGGTCACATAGACGCCCGTCCTAGCCCGGCTTGTGCGCGAGGAACGAATAGCCGTAAACCCCGAACGCCCGGGCGTTGCCTTCACCGCCCGCGCCGCCGAACGTATCCATCGGTGCACCGATCTCGACGTCGATAAACCCCGCCTCCTCAATCATCGCTTTCCAGCCTTCACACGGAACGCCACCAGCGATTCAAGCCGTCCAAAGATCGATGTTTTCCACCGCTTCGTCGGGCACCGGGTTGGAGTTGGCGATGTCGCCGAACTGCAACCGCCCCCCCGGCTTAAGCACGCGGAAGATCTCGGAAAACACCTGGTCCTTGTCGGCGCACAGGTTGATCACACCGTTGCTGATCACGACATCCGCCCAGCCGTCTTCGACCGGCATGTCTTCGATGATGCCCTCGTGGAACTCGACGTTGTCGAACCCCATCTCGGCGGCAGTCTTGCGCGACTTCTCGAGCATTTCCTCAGTCATATCGACACCCATGACCTGACCCTCGGGGCCAACCTGCTGCCTTGCGATGAAGCTGTCAAAGCCTGCTCCCGAGCCCATCTCGACGACCCGTTCGCCGCGCGAAAGCCGGCGCAATATAAACGGATTGCCCACGCCCGAGAATGATTCGACGGCCACGTCGGGCATCGCGCCCACCACGTCGTCGTCATACTCAAGCCGTTTGGCCAACGGCCGTCCCGTGTGAAAATGGAAAATGCCATGAGGGTCGACCGCAACCTCACGGTATTTCGACTTTACCTCTTCACGCAGGGCGGCGGGGTCAACCGGCGTTTTTCCAGCCATCCAATCCCTCCTCTCGCTTCTCTATTGAAGCGCCTTGAGACCCTACGCGAGATGCGGATATTTGTCTTGCCGGGTTCCGAGGCGAGGAGAGCGGCCGGCTATTCGGCGGCGGCCGAGGCCTCGACCTGATCGCCCATATAGATGAAGAACGTCTTGCGGACCGTCTCGCTATGGACCGTCCAGGTCACCCTGTCGCCCTTCTGGGCAAAGTGGGTGTCGCCGGGACCGAAGCTGTGCTCGGAGCCGTCCGGGAAGGAGATCGTGATGTTGCCCTCGAGGATGGTGGCAAGCTCGTTGAAAGGATAGGTCAGCGAAAAGCTTCCTTGGGTGCATTCCCACACCCCCGTCATCAGCGCGCTCGCATCCGTACCGTAATCAAGCCGTTCGCGCTGCTCAGGCGCGCCACTCACGACCTCGGCGCCCAGATCGTCGAGCGAGCGCCATTTGCCGAGCCCGCTCTGGGACAGGGTTTTTGCGTAATCAAGCATAGCGATCTCCCTTCTTAGAATAACGTTCCGCCGCCGCTTTACGGGTGCGGGGGGCATTGTCACGTTAACAGGAAGGACGTTTAGGGGCATCTGCGATAGTCTATCGAGATGGATAACATCTCGT
>CAVOEB010000014.1:0-48872 GCA_963694715.1 Alphaproteobacteria bacterium
CGACCTCTTACGTATCGAGGAAGCTTTTGAGCTTGCGGCTCCGGCTCGGGTGCTTGAGCTTGCGTAGCGCCTTGGCCTCGATCTGGCGGATGCGCTCGCGGGTGACCGAGAACTGCTGGCCGACCTCTTCGAGGGTGTGGTCGGTGTTCATGCCGATGCCGAAACGCATGCGCAGCACGCGCTCTTCGCGCGGCGTGAGCGAGGCGAGCACCCGGGTCGTGGTTTCACGCAAGTTGGCCTGGATGGCGGCGTCGAGCGGCAGGATCGCGTTCTTGTCCTCGATGAAGTCGCCTAGGTGGCTGTCTTCCTCGTCGCCGATCGGGGTTTCCAGGCTGATCGGCTCCTTCGCGATCTTGAGCACCTTGCGCACCTTGTCGAGCGGCATGACGAGGCGAACGGCCAGCTCTTCCGGGGTCGGCTCGCGGCCAATCTCGTGGAGCATCTGGCGCGAAGTACGGACCAGCTTGTTGATGGTCTCGATCATGTGGACCGGGATGCGGATGGTGCGCGCCTGGTCGGCAATAGAGCGGGTGATGGCCTGGCGGATCCACCAGGTTGCGTAGGTCGAGAACTTGTAGCCCCGGCGGTATTCGAACTTGTCGACCGCCTTCATCAGCCCGATGTTGCCTTCCTGGATCAGGTCGAGGAATTGCAGGCCCCGGTTGGTGTATTTCTTGGCAATCGAAATGACGAGCCGCAAGTTGGCCTCGACCATCTCCTTCTTCGCCTGGCTCGCCCGACGCTCGCCGATCTGGACGCGCTCGACGATGTCACGGAACTCCACGATATCGAGACCGACCTCGATCGCGACCTCCGAGATGCCGTCGCGCAGGTCCTCAATCTTTTCGCGTTCTTTGGCCGCGAACGTCTTCCAGCCCTTACCCTTGAGCCGGCCGACCCGTGAGATCCAGCGGGGGTCGAGTTCGCGGCCGAAGTAATATTTGAGGAACTCCTCGCGGCTGACACCGCGGTCGACGGCCAAGCGCAGGAGCTTCCCCTGATAGCTCTGCAACCGCTTGTTCACGCCGGAAAGCTCGTCGACAAGTTCCTCGATGCGGGCATTGTTGAACTGGATGGTGATGATCAGGGCGTTGAGATCCTTCTTGAGCTTCTGGCGCCGTCGCAGCTGCGACGGGCTTAGGCCCTGGCCCTTGAGCGAGAGCGCGACATGTTGCTCCTGAAGCCGGCGGAGCTTCTTGAACTCCTTGGCGATTACGCCAAAGGTCTCCATAATCAGGGGCCGGACCGCTTCTTCCATGGCGGCGAGCGAGACGGTGCTCTCGTCATCGTAATCGTCGTCGTCCTCCGCGTTGGCCTCGCTCGGTGCTTCCGGATTTGCGCCGTCGGCAGCGGGCTTTGTCGCGTCGGCAGCGGGCTTTGTCGCGTCGGCAGCGGGCTTTGTCGCGTCGGCAGCGGGCGTCGCATCTTGCGCCGCACCGTCACCGTTTCCCTTGACGTACATGGCGTCTAGATCGACCACTTCGCGCAACAGCATGCGCTGCGCACCGAGCGCCTCGTGCCACTCGGCAATCGCGCTCATGGTCAGGGGGCTCTCGCAGATGGTGCCGATCATCTTGTACCGGCCGGCCTCGATCCGCTTGGCGATCGCGATCTCGCCCTCGCGCGAAAGCAGCTCGACGCTCCCCATCTCGCGCAGATACATCCGTACCGGATCGTCGGTCCGCCCGAGATCCTCTTCCGAGGTCTTGGTCTTCTTACCGGGGACGGCCGCGGCCTCGTCGCCGCCCGCCTCTTCGGCCTCGTCGCTGTCGACGACGTTGACGCCCATCTCCGAGAGCGCCGCCATGACATCCTCGATCTGTTCCGAGGACATCTGTTCCTGGGGCAGGGTCTTGTTTAGTTCGTCATAGGTGACGTAGCCGCGCTCCTTGGCCTTCGCGACCATCTTCTTGACCGCACCGGCCACCGTGTCGAGCAAGGGCGCGTCGACGCTCTCCTCCGACGCTTCGGACGATGCGGAGGCTTTCGAGGCTTTCGAGACCATATACAATCACCATTCCCGGCCCGTGGCCGATTCAGCGGATTTTCTCGTGCAGCGGATCGGCGCAGTAGCGCGCCACGGGTCGAATCGATCATCTGGGACCGACCGGCTCCCCTTGTCGCCAGTGGTCTGGTCCGAATTCGGTTCAGCTTTCGCTAAATTGGCGATTCGCCCCGTGAAAATCAAGCCATTCACTGGCATCTATTTTTCTCGCCCCGCACCCGCAGTTGCCCGCCATCTCTACGGGATTTTCCAAATTTATGCAATCGGATCAGTCCCGTATCTCTTCTTCTCGGCCAGGAGCGTCGTGCAGCATACGGATTGCACTGTTAAGTTTTTCCGAATTCTGCTCACTCGGGTCGGCGGCAAAGCTGGCTTCCGCCTCGCGTTTGAGGCGCTCAAGGTCGCCCAGATGCTGGAGATCAAGGATTTGGCGAAGTTCCGAACGCACCGCTTTGACCTCGCCGCGCTCCCCGCGGCCCTGCCAGTTTTTGGCCCGCGCCTCCTGACCGGTCAGGTCCAAGACCAGCCTGGCGACCCGCTCGTCCTCGCCAAGCGTCTGCGCCAGCTCGGCCGGTGCGTCTCCCTCAGGCCCGATCGCACCGAGGATGGCGTCGCGCAAGGCGTCGAGGCGCCCGCTCGCGAAATCGAGCTGAGCGATCTCTTCGGCAACTTCGGCGACAAGCTCGGGATGGAGCAGCAGGATCTGCAGCAGCCGGCGCTCGCGCGACTCCGCCGCGCCCGCCAGCTCGCTGCCCGCAATGTCCCTTGACGGTCCTTCGTCGCGACGTCCTGGGCTGCGCGCCGCGCCGGGCGCCTGTCCGCCCCGACCCTTTTCCCGTTCGGCACGCAACGCCTTCCAGATGCGGTCCTGGAAGTGGCGCTCGAAATAAAACCGCAGGTCGGCGTCGGGGATCTGCGCGACCAGCTCGCGCAGGCGCTGGCGCGCCCCCGCCTGGCGCTCGGGCGTCGCCAGCGCGCCCTTGCCCGTCACCAGCTCCCACAGCAGGTCGGCCAGGGTAGCCGCCCGGCCCAGCACTTCGCGCAGGCGATCCGGGCCGCCGTTGCTGAGCAGGCTGTCGGGGTCCTCGCCCGCGGGCAGCCAGGCGAAGCGCAGCGAGTGGCCGACGCGGAGCCGAGGCAACACCCGCTCGCCGGCACGAAACGCCGCGCGCCGGCCCGCCGCATCGCCGTCGAAGCAGAGCACGGGCTCGGGCGCGAGCCGCCACAGCGCCTCGACCTGGGCCTCGGTGATTGCCGTTCCCAGCGGGGCTACGGCGTTGGCGATGCCCGCCTGGTGGAGCGCGATCACGTCCATATAGCCCTCGACCGCGACTACCGAGTTCTTGCGCCGCGCCCGCTCGGCGGCCAGTGCGTAACCGTAGAGATGCGCGCCCTTGTGAAACACCGCGGTCTCGGGCGAATTGAGGTATTTCGGCTCCCCTGCGCCCAAAATCCGCCCACCGAAGGCAATCACCCGCCCGCGCCGATCCGTGATGGGAAAGATCAGGCGGCCGCGAAACCGGTCGTAGGGCTCGCGCCCGGAACCCTCAGGCTGGATCAGCAGTCCAGCCGCCAGCATCATCGCTTCCGAGATGTCCTGCCCGGCCAGCGCCGCCTTGAGCGCGCCGCGCGAATCCGGCGCGAAGCCGAGGCGAAAGGTTTCGACCATTCCGGCCGAAACGCCGCGCGCTTCCAGATAGCCCCGCGCGCCCGCGCCCGCCGGTGCCGCCAGCTGCGCCTCGAACCAGGCGCAGGCCGCCTCGACCACCGAGTAGAGCGAGTGGCGCTCGCGCTCGCGCACGCGCTCCTCGGGGCTGAGCTCGGGCACCGCGATTCCGGCCTCGCCCGCGAGCCGCTCGACCGCCTCGGGAAACGGTAGGTTTTCGTGGCGCATCACGAAGCCGATCACGTCGCCATGGGCGCCGCAGCCGAAGCAGTGATAAAAGCCCTTGTCCTCGACCACCGAGAAGGACGGCGTCTTTTCGTTGTGGAAAGGGCACAGCCCGAGCAGCTCACGGCCGCGACGCACGAGTTTGACGCGCTGGCCGATCACGCCGGCAAGCGCGACGCGGGCACGGATCTCGTCGAGAAATTCGGGCGGGAACGCCATCGCGGGCCTGATTTGAGAGCGGAGCCGCCTGTCCGCACGCCGTCAGTTATGCCAAACCGGCCCCGACCCTGGCAAACGAAATCCCGGCCAGCCGGGCTCAGGCGAGTCGCTGCTTGATCAGACCACTCGCCTTGGCGAAGTCCATCTGGCCGGCATACTTCTCCTTGAGCACGCCCATGGTGCGGCCCATGTCCTTGAGCGACGAGGCGCCAAGCTCGTCAATCACCTCGCCGATCACGGTGGCGACCTCGGTCTCGTCGAGCTGGCGCGGCAGGAAGCGTTTGATGACGACGACCTCAGCCGCCTCGCGCGCCGCCAGGTCGTCGCGCTTGCCTTGCTCATAAAGTGCGATGCTCTCGCGCCGTTGGCGCACCATGGTGGTCAGCAACTGCAAGATCTCGTCTTCGCCCTGGCCGTCGTCCTTGTCTCCGCCCCGGGTCGCAATGTCGCGATCCTTGAGCGCGGCGAGGATCAGGCGCACCGTCGACACCGTGACCTGGTCGCGCGCCTTCATCGCGACTTTCAAGGCGTCGGAAAGCTGCTCTCTCAGCATGGGAATCGTCTTCCGGCGTTGGCGTGGGAGGCGGCACTATAGCGCCGCCCGGCGCAGGCGCAAGCGTTCTAGCTTAACTTATTGATATACATATGTTTTTATAGAATTCAATGAGCTTGACGCGGGGCCGCTGATTACGTAAGTTCCGCCGGGTCGCGATTCAACCCGGCGGCCCGGCGCGCTGCGGTTTCGTTTTCGGCTATTTTTCGCAGTTTGCCTGAGATTTTCCCCGGACCCCGGGTTGGGGACTCCGCGCATGACCGACGCCTCATCGCCGACCGCCCCGCCCGCCACGGCCGCCCTCGTGCTGGCCGACGGCACGGTGTTCCGGGGCCGGGGCGTCGGCGCGCCCGGCATCGCGGTCGGCGAGGTCTGCTTCAACACCGCGATGACCGGTTACCAGGAAATCTTGACCGATCCGTCCTACGCCGGGCAGCTCATCACCTTCACCTTTCCCCATATCGGCAATGTCGGAACCAACGACGAGGACATCGAGGCCCCAACCCCCGCCGCGCGCGGCGTGATCCTGCGCGCCGACATCACCGAGCCTGCGAATTTCCGCTCCACCCGCCCGCTCGACGAGTGGCTGAACGGCCACGGCCTGACCGGGATTTCCAGCGTCGATACCCGCCGCCTGACCCGGGTTTTACGCGATGCGGGCGCGCAAGTCGGGGCGCTCGGATTTACGCCTGAGGGTGAGCCCGACAGCGCCGAGCTGCTTGGCCTGGCGCGCGCCTGGCCCGGGCTCGAAGGCATGGAGCTGGCCAAGGAGGTCTGCTGCACGCAGAGCTTTGAGTGGACCGAGACCCCGTGGCGGCTCGGCCCCGGCTACGGCGCGCTCGACGCCGCCCAACGCCGCGTCGTCGCCATCGACTTCGGGGCCAAGCGCAACATCCTGCGCTGCCTCGCCGGTCAGGGCTGCGCGGTCACCGTGGTGCCCGCCAGCGCCAGCGCGGCGGAGATCATGGCGTTTGAGCCCGACGGCATCTTCCTCTCCAACGGCCCGGGCGATCCGGCGGCGACGGGCGAATACGCCGTGCCCGTGATCCGCGAGCTGGTCGCGACGGGCCTGCCCGTCTTCGGCATCTGCCTCGGCCACCAGCTCCTCGCCCTGGCGCTGGGTGCGGCCACGCGCAAGATGCTGTTCGGCCACCGGGGCGCCAACCACCCGGTCAAGGAGATCGCCACGGGCCGGATCGAAATCACCAGCCAGAACCACGGCTTCGAGGTCGTGCCCGAAAGCCTGCCCAAAGGCGTGAGCGCAACCCACGTCTCGCTCTTCGACGGCTCGCTCGAAGGCCTGGCGATGGCGGACAAGCCGGTTTTTTCGGTGCAGTACCATCCCGAGGCTTCGCCCGGCCCTCAAGACGCCCACCACCTCTTCGCCCGCTTTATCGAGCTGATGGAAAAGTGAGATGGTGAAACGACCAACAGTAGATTACCAGGTCGCAATTTCGCTGGGAAAATTAGCGGCCAAATTGTTAGGTTTAAATGCCTAAGCGTACCGACATTGCCTCGATCCTGGTCATCGGCGCCGGGCCGATCGTGATCGGCCAGGCCTGCGAGTTCGACTATTCGGGCACCCAGGCCTGCCTTGCGCTCAAGGCCGAGGGCTACCGCGTCATCCTGGTCAACTCCAACCCGGCGACCATCATGACCGACCCGGGCCTGGCGGACGCGACCTACATCGAGCCGATTACGCCCGAGATGGTTGCGCACATCATCGAGGCGGAAAGGCCCGACGCCCTGTTGGCTACCATGGGCGGGCAGACCGCGCTCAACACCGCACTTTCGCTCGCCCGCGACGGCGTACTCGAAAAATTCAACGTCGAAATGATCGGCGCGTCGCGCGACGCCATCGACCTCGCCGAGGACCGCGAGAAATTTCGCGACGCGATGGCCGAGATCGGCCTCGAATGCCCGCTGAGCCGGATTGCCCATTCCGTCGAACAGGCACGCGAAGCGATCGCGGAGGTCGGCCTGCCAGCCATCATCCGGCCCTCCTTTACGCTCGGCGGCACCGGCGGCGGCATTGCGTATAACCGCGAGGAATTCGACGCCATCGTCGCCGGCGGGTTAGACGCCTCGCCCACCAACGAAGTGCTGATCGAGGAATCCGTGCTCGGCTGGAAAGAGTACGAGATGGAGGTCGTGCGCGATAAGGCCGACAACGCCATCATCATCTGCTCGATCGAGAACATCGACCCCATGGGCGTGCACACGGGCGATTCGATCACCGTCGCCCCGGCGCTGACGCTGACCGACAAGGAATTCCAGATCATGCGCAACGCGTCAATCGCGGTGCTGCGCAAGATCGGCGTCGAGACCGGCGGCTCGAACGTCCAGTTCGCGGTCGATCCCGCAACCGGGCGCATGGTCGTGATCGAGATGAATCCCCGAGTCTCGCGCTCCTCGGCGCTGGCCTCGAAGGCGACCGGCTTTCCCATCGCCTCGGTCGCGGCTAAGCTGGCCGTGGGCTACACGCTCGACGAGATCGATAACGAGATTACCGGGGTCACGCCCGCCTCGTTCGAGCCGACCATCGATTATGTCGTGACCAAGGTGCCACGCTTCACCTTCGAAAAATTCGACGGCGCCGAGCCGACCCTGACCACCTCGATGAAATCCGTCGGGGAGGCCATGGCGGTGGGGCGCTGCTTTGCCGAATCCCTGCAAAAGGCGCTGCGCTCGCTCGAGACCGGCCTGACCGGGCTCAACGAGATCGAGATCCCGGGCGCAGGCGGGACCGGCGCGGACCGGCGCGACGCGCTCTTCGCAGCACTCGGCCGGCCCACGCCCGACCGCCTACTAGTTATCGCCGAGGCCTTCCGCCAGGGCCTCTCGCTCGAGGAAATCCATCGCTCGTGCCGCTACGACCCCTGGTTCTTGGCCCAGATCGAGGCCATCGTCGATGCGGAAGACCGGGTCCGGGACGGAGGCCTTCCGAGCGACGCGCAAGCTCTGCGCAGGCTCAAGGCGATGGGCTTTTCCGACGCCCGGCTGGCCGGGCTGGCAGGCCTCGCGGAAGCCGATGTCGCCGCAGTGCGCCACGGGGCCGGCGTACGCCCGGTCTATAAGCGCATCGACACCTGCGCCGGCGAATTCGCCACGCAAACGCCTTACATGTATTCGACCTACGAGGGCGATGGCTCGCGCCCCCCCGAATGCGAGGCGGCGCCCTCCGAGCGGACCAAGACGATGGTTCTCGGCGGCGGGCCGAACCGCATCGGCCAGGGCATCGAGTTCGATTATTGCTGCGTCCACGCGGCCTACGCCGGGGCCGACGCCGGATACGAGACCATCATGGTCAACTGCAACCCGGAGACGGTCTCGACCGACTACAACACCTCCGACCGGCTCTATTTCGAACCGCTGACCCACGAAGATGTCATCGAGATCGTCCATGTCGAGCAAAGCCGCGGCACCCTGCTCGGGCTCAACGTCCAGTTCGGCGGCCAGACGCCGCTCAAGCTCGCCACTGGCCTCGAGGCGGCCGGTGTGCCGATTTTGGGCACGCCGCCCGACGCCATCGACCTCGCCGAGGACCGCGCCCGCTTCCAGAAGCTGATCCGCGGGCTCGGCCTCGCCCAGCCCGAAAACGGCATCGCCTATTCCGCCGAGGCCGCCTGCGAGATCGCCGAACGGATCGGATTTCCCGTGCTGGTCCGCCCCTCCTACGTGCTCGGCGGGCGCGCCATGCGCATCGTCCACAACGCCGACAGTCTGGCCGCCTACATCGCCGAGGCGGTCCGTGTCTCGGGCGACGCGGCGGTCTTGATCGACAGCTTTCTCCAGGGCGCCATCGAGGTCGACGTCGACGCGGTGGCCGACGGTGAGGGCATCGTCATCGCCGGAATCATGGAGCATATCGAGGAGGCGGGCATCCATTCGGGCGATTCTGCCTGCTCCCTGCCGCCCTATTCCCTGGGCCCCGACATCCTCGCCCGCCTGCGCGAGCAGACCGAGGCGCTGGCCCGCGGGCTTGGTGTCATTGGGCTGATGAATGTGCAATACGCCATCAAGGACGACGCGATCTACGTCATCGAGGTCAATCCGCGGGCGAGCCGCACGGTCCCCTTCGTCGCCAAGGCCACCGGCGTGCCCGTCGCACGCATCGCGGCCCGGGTCATGGCGGGCGCTAAGCTTTCCGAATTCGACTGGCCCACCGCCCCGCCCGGGCATGTCGCGGTCAAGGAAGCGGCCCTTCCCTTTGACCGCTTTCCCGGGGTCGACCTGCTGCTCGGACCCGAAATGAAATCGACCGGCGAGGTGATGGGGCTGGATACCGAGTTCGGCCGCGCCTTCGCAAAATCGCAGATCGCTGTCGGCAACAACGTGCCGGTCTCGGGCACGGTGTTCGTCTCCGTGCGCGATGACGATAAACCCGCGATGGTCGAGCTGGGCGCCCGTCTGATCGAACTGGGCTTCTCGCTCATCGCCACCCGCGGCACCCAGAGAGCTCTCGAAGCTGCCGGGATCGAAGTACAGATCGTCAACAAGGTGCTCGAAGGCCGGCCCCACGTCGTCGACGCCATCAAGAACGGCGAGATTGCGCTGGTGTTCAACACCACCGAAGGCGCCCAGGCGATCGCCGACAGCCTCTCCTTGCGCCAGGCGACCTTGCTCAACAAGACCCCCTATTGCACCACTCTGGCAGCCAGCCGCGCCATGGTCCTGGCAATTGCCGCACTGAAAACCGGCCGCCTCGAGGTGCGCACTCTTCAGTCCTACTCCTCTTGAGGTTCGAACGTTCCGGCTCTATTTTATAGGTTGAGTACTGTCTCACTGATCGTTTCTGCCCGCGTTGTCCGACGTAGGCAGAGCGGTATTGTTTTGCCTGTTTAGCTAAGGACAATGCGATGAAGAAGAACCCGATTACGGCGGAAGGCCTGGAGCGTCTGAAGGAAGAGCTCAAGCGACTGACCGTGGAAGAGCGCCCGGCGATTATTCGGGCGATCGCCGAGGCGCGCGAGATGGGCGACCTCTCCGAGAACGCCGAATATCACGCGGCGCGCGACCGCCAGAGTTTCGTCGAGGGCCAGGTCACCGAACTTGAGGACAAGATCCGCCGCGCCGAGGTGATCGACGTATCCAAGCTCTCGGGCAAGCGCATCCAATTCGGTGCGACCGTGCGCATCGAAGACGTTGAGTCGGGCGACCGCAAGACCTACCAGATCGTCGGCGCCGACGAGGCCGATGTCGAAAACGGACGGCTCTCGATCATCGCTCCCCTTGCCCGCTCGCTCATCGGCAAGAGCACCGACGACTATGTCGATATCTCTACCCCCGGTGGGATCAAGGAATACGAGGTCATCAAAGTCACTTATAAGTAAGCGCGTGTTGACCGGCCCAACATCGAGCCTGCGCGCCACCATAGTGCATCCCGGCCCCGAGGCTCTTTGAGCATGGATCAATTCGCGCTCGACAAGCTGCTCAAACCCCGCTCCATTGCCATCGTCGGCGCCTCGCCGCGCGAACTCTCCGTCGGCCACATGGTTCAGAAGAACCTCGAGAGCCGCGCCTACGGCGGTGCGCTCTACCCGGTCAATCCCCGTTACGAAGAGGTCCGCGGCGTCCGCTGCTATCCCTCGCTTGCCGCGCTTCCCGAAGCCCCCGACGCGGTTTTCATCGGCATCCCCGCCGCATCAGGCCCCGCGCTTCTGGAAGAGGCTGGCGCGCTCGGCATCGGTGCCGCCTACATCAACGCCAGCGGTTTCGCCGACGCCGGGACCGGTGGTGCCGTTCTGCAAGACGGGATCCGCGCCATCGCCGCACACCACGGCATGGCGCTGTGCGGGCCCAACAATGTCGGCGCCATCAACGTCGCTCACCATGCGCCAGTCTGGACCACGGACCTGCCCCGTCTCGATCCCGGCCCCGTCGCGCTGATTTCCCATTCGGGCTCGGTCGCTATCGGCCTCGCCCAGGACGACCGCCATCTCGGCCTCGCCTATGTCATCACGCCGGGCAACGAGGCGGTCTGCGACATGGCCGACTACCTCGACTACGTGGTCCGCGATGATGCGGTCTCCACGGTCATGCTGTTCGTCGAATCGATCCGCCGGCCCGACGCTTTCGCCGCCGCGGCCGCCGAAGCTCACCGGCGCGGCAAGCCTATCCTGGCGGTCAAGGCCGGGCGCACCGAGGCCGGGCGTGCCGCCGTCGCTGGCCACACCGGCGCATTGTCCGGCGAAGATGAGGTTTACGCCGCCTTCTTCCGGCGCCACGGCGTCGTTCGGCTGAACGATCTCGACGAACTCAACGAGGCGGCGGTGCTGTTTTCATGCTTCCCCACGCCGCCGCGCAGCCCGGGCGTACTGGCCGTGACCCTGTCCGGCGGGCAATGCAGCCTGATCGCGGACCTCGCGGAGGATACGGGGCTTTCCCTCCCGCCCCTCTCAAAGCCGACCCGCGCCCGGGTCGAGCCGGTGTTTCCCGACTACAGCACCGTGAGCAATCCGCTCGACGCCTGGGGCGCGGCGTGGGACGCCGAGGTTTTTCGCATCGCGCTCGACGGCGTTCTGGCCGATCCCACCTACGGCGCCGTGATCGGCGTAACCGATCCGCCGAATCTCGAGGGCTACGACCTTCAGGTCGCCATTGAGATGGCCGAGGTGCTGGCCGAGGCCGCGTCCGGCACCGACGCGCGCCTGATGCTGCTCAACGCCACCGCCGCCCCGGTTCCCAACGAGCGGGTCCGCACCATCCTCGACGGTGCGGGCCTGGCCTATCTTTCGGGCATGCGCTCAGCGCTCGGCGCGCTTGCGGCCTGGTCCCGCGCCGCCGATCCGGAGCAGGACGACATCGCGATTGACGAGACAGCTACCGCCGGCTGGCGCGCCCGCGCCGCAAGCGCCGGCGAGATGACCGAGCCCGCCTGGTTCGACCTGCTGCGCGACGCGGGCGTGCCGCTGGCCAACAGCCGGCCCGTGGCAAACGCTGACGAGGCGGTCGGTGCAGCCGAGGCGCTGGGCTATCCCGTCGTGCTCAAGGGCACCTCGCCGGCGCTTCCTCACAAGTCCGAGCTTGGACTGGTCCGCCTCGGCCTCACCGATGCCGACGCGCTCGCCGCTGCGTTCACGGAGCTCGACGCCATCCTCGCGGCCCAGCCCGACGCGGGGCCCGCGGCCTGCATCACCGTTCAGCCCCTGGCGCGAGGCGGCATCGAGCTGATCGCGGGCATTCGCAACGATCCCGCGTTCGGTAGCCTGATCGTGGTCGGCGTCGGCGGCACATTGGTCGAGGTCCTGAAGCAATCGAGCCTGCGGATCGGTCCTGTCAGCGCCGACACGGCTCGCACGATGCTCGACGAAACCGTCGCTGGCACGCTGCTGCGCGGCACCCGCGGCAAGGGCCCCTACGACGTGGACGCCGCCGCCCGCGCGATCTCGGCCCTCTCGCGCTTCGGCGCCGCGACGTACGGCGTGCTCGCGGCGGTCGAGATCAACCCCCTCATTGTTCTGGAGCAGGGCCAGGGCGTGCTCGGCGTCGACGCCCTGCTCGAACCCGCTACGAACGACCGATCCTGAAGGAACATTCATTCAAGGGGAGAAATTCCATGGCAGCGAAGGTACTGAAATACAAAAAGGACGAGCGGGTCGCCGTCCTGACGCTGAACCGGCCCGACAACCTCAACGCGCTCTCGATCGAATTGTGCAACGACGTCAAGAAGGCGGTCGCCAAGGCCGACGCCGACGACGACATCCGCGTGCTCGTTGTCACCGGCACCGGCGGACGGGCCTTCTCGGCGGGCTACGACATCGCCGAAGGCGACGAGGGTATGAAGGAATCCGCCGAAGAGTGGTGGTACCGGCTCAACCACGATTTCGAATTTACCAAGTGCGTCTGGAACTGCTCCAAGCCCGTGATCGCGATGATCGATGGCTACTGCGTCGCGGGCGGGCTCGAATTCGCCCAGATGTGCGACGTGCGGATCTGCTCCGACGATTCGAAATTTGCGGTGATCGAGACCCACTTCTCCGCGGGCGTTGCGACCATGATCATGCCCTTCATCATCGGCACCCGCGCGCGCGACCTGATCTACACGGGCGATGTCATCGACGCCGAAGAGGCCTACCGCCTCGGACTCGTAAGCAAGGTCCACCCCAAGGCCGAGTTGAAGACCGAGACCATGAAGCTCGCCAAGCGCATGTCCATGGTTGCGCTCGAATGCCTCAAGTGGAATAAGCGTTCAATCAACAACGCCTACGAATCGATGGGCTTCCACCCGGCGATGAATTACGGCGTCGCCGCCTGCACCCTGATGGATTCCTTCGAGACCCCGGAGTACAAGCAGTTCGACGAGATCCGCGTCAAGAAGGGCTTCAAGGCGGCCCTGAAATGGCGCGAAGAGCAGTTCTCGAAATACAGCTGAGGCGCTAATGTCCCGCCCGATGACGGCGCCACATGAATACGAAAGGGAGACCTGATGGAACTATGTGATCTGGGCGATCGCCCGCCGCTGGGCGAGGTGCCCGAAAAGATGCACGCCTTCTGTGTCCGCCAGGATCGTTTTGGCGAGCCGTGCGACGCCTGGCAGCGCGAGGTCCTGCCTACCCCCTCGATCCAACCTCACGAAGTGCTGGTCTACGTGATGGCGACGGGGATCAACTATAACAATGTCTGGGCCGCACTGGGTCAGCCTATCGACGTCATCGCCGAGCGCCAGAAGAACCTCGGCGAGGAAGAGGATTTCCACGCCGGCGGCAGCGATTGTTCGGGCATCGTCTGGGCGGTCGGCGATCAGGTCACCAACGTCAAGCCGGGCGACGAGGTGGTCGTGCACAGCGGCTGGTGGCAGCCCGACGATCCCTGGGTGCTCTCGGGGCGCGACCCCATGCTGGCCGAGAGCACGCGCATCTGGGGCTACCAGACGAATTACGGCAGCTACTGCCAGTTCGCCCGGGCGCAGGCCCACCAGTGCGTGCCCAAGCCCGCGCGCCTGAGTTGGGAAGAGGCGGGCTGTTACCTGCTCTGCGCCTCGACCTCGTACCGCATGCTGATGGGCTGGGCGGGTAATACCGTCGAGGCGGGCGACGCCGTGCTCGTCTGGGGCGCGACCGGGGGCATCGGTAGCATGGCGCTCGAAATCGTACGTGCGAAAGGCGGCAAGGCGGTCGCGGTGGTCTCCAGCGAGAGCAAGCGCCAGTTCTGCCTCGACCACGGCGCGGCCGGCGTGATCAACCGCTCGGACTTCGACCACTGGGGCCAGATGCCCGACATCGACAACCCCGCTTATGGGGCGTGGGCCAAGGGCGCGCGCGGTTTCGGCAAGGCTATCTGGGAAGCGCTGGGCGAGAAAGTCAGTCCGCGCATCATCTTTGAACATCCCGGCGAAGCGACCATGCCGACTTCGGTGTTTGTCTGCGCCACCGGCGGCATGGTGGTGATCTGCGCCGGCACCAGCGGCTACAAGGCGACGCTCGATTTACGTTACCACTGGATGCGCCAGAAGCGTCTGCAGGGCAGCCACCTGTCCAACGACGAGCAGGCCGCGGCTGTGACCACGCTGATTGCGGACGGCAAGATGGACCCCTGCCTGTCACAGACCTTCAGCTTCGATGAGATCGGCGAGGCCCATCAGCTGATGCACGAGAACAAGCATCCCGCGGGCAATATGGCCTGCCTGGTCAACGCCACCGAGCCCGACCAAGGCGCTTCGTAACCGTCCTGGTCAGGACACCTCGCTCAACCGGTTACCGCGGGCGTCGATCCCTTCGGATCGGCGCCCGCTATCAGCCGAGCACCATTCACCACCACTTGCGATTGACGAACCGGGCCAAGGCCCGGATACTGTCGGCTTGCGGTAGCGATTCAATAAACCAGGGGGAAATTAAATATGAAAGCTTCCGACCTTTTCGTGAAGTGCCTTGAGACGGAAGGCGTGACACATATTTTCGGCATTCCCGGCGAGGAAAATGCCGACACAATGATCTCCTTGCTCGACAGCAAGATTAAATTTGTGCTCTGCCGGCACGAGCAGGCAGCCGCCTTCATGGCCGATGTCTACGGCCGGCTGACCGGCAAGTCGGGCGTCTGCCTGGGTACGCTGGGTCCGGGCGCGACCAACCTCGTGACCGGCGTTGCCGACGCGAACATGGATCGCGCGCCGCTGGTCTGCATCATCGGCCAGGCCGACACCGAGCGGCTCCATAAAGAAAGTCACCAAAACATGGATTCGGTTTCCATGTTTAAACCGATCACCAAATGGGCTCAGTCGATCTACCATCCGGACAACATTCCCGAGATCGTGCGCAAAGCGTTCAAGGTCGCCGAAACCGAGAAGCCCGGCGCGGTGCTCATCGAATTGCCTGAGGACATCGCCGACAGCGCGTCGAAGGCGAAACCGATTAAGCCCCGGGTAACCCGCCGGCCAGGCGCAGACCACAAGGCCGTCTCCCAGGCCGTCGACATTATCATGGCGGCCAAGAAGCCGCTGATCCTGGCCGGCAACGGTGCCATCCGCAAACGCGCGGCGACGCAGCTCAAGCGGCTCGCCACGAATACCGGGATCGGCGTCGTGAATACCTTCATGGGCAAAGGTGCGGTGCCGCGTACCGACGAGCACTGTTTGTTCACCGTCGGCCTGCAGGGCAAAGATCACATTCTGGTTGCCATGCGCGATGCGGATACGATCATTTCGGTCGGTTACGACCTCGTGGAATATGCACCCTCGTTCTGGAACAAGGGCCGCGCAAAGAAGATCGTCCATATAGACTTCTGGCCTGCGGAGATCGACGGCGACTATCAGACGACTGTCGACCTTGCCGGCGACGTTGCCGATGCCCTGTGGCAAGTCAACGAAGAAATCATCAAGCGGGCACGCAAGAAAAAGAAGACACTGCCTCTGAACAATATCAAGACCCGGGGCAAGCTGCGTAAGACGATTCAAGACGACCTCGAGAAAGAGAAGGACAGCGGCGCTTTCCCGATGAAGCCGCAAAAGGTGCTCTATGACGTGCGCCAGGTGATGGGTCCGGATGACATCCTTCTGTCCGACGTGGGCGCCCACAAGATGTGGATCTCGCGCTACTACCAATGCGACGAGCCCAACACCTGCCTGATCTCGAACGGCTTCTGCACCATGGGCTTCGCGTTCCCGGGCTCGATCGGCGCCAAGATCGCCATGCCCAAGCGCAAGGCGCTCTCGATCAGCGGCGATGCCGGCTTCTTCATGAACGCCCAAGACATCGAGACCGCAGTGAGGTGGAAGCTCAACGTCGTGGCCATGGTCTGGATGGACGGCGAGTACGGCCTTATCAAGTGGAAGCAGCAGAACGCCTTTGACGGCAAGCATTCCGACCTCGCCTTCGGCAACCCCGACCTGGAGATGTGGGCCAAGTCCTACGGCGCCTGGGGCCGGACGATCGAGAGCGCGGCGGAACTGGTACCCGCGCTCGAGGAGGCCTTCAAGCAAAAAGGCCCGGCGGTCATCGGCGTGCCGATCGACTACCGCGAGAACATGAAGATGTCGCGGCGCCTGGGCAAGATCGAGTTCCCGATCTAGCAGCAGTATGCGCTTCCGCCGGCCCGCGGCAGCACGGGCCGGCGGAAGGGTTGTTACCCACTATAGAAAGAGAGAGAAAAATTAGACCCGGCAGCGTCGCGTGGCGGCCGATAACTTGACCGACCGGTGACAATGGTCACAGTCGGCGCGGTCGCGCTGCCTTAGAATCGCATTGGTTAACGATCGTACGCTGTAGTGCTTCGACGAGTTGGGTACGTGACTGGCTGATCCATTTTCCGGTGGTCTGCACCGGTTCCAGGGCCATTGGTCCCGCGGGAGGCGTAATGAGCTTCGGCATTGAATTTTGGGGGGTACGCGGCAGCATAGCCTGCCCGACGCCAAAGCATATCGGCTATGGCGGCAATACCAGCTGCATTCAGGTGTTCGCAGGCGACCGGAGGATCATCCTAGACTCCGGCACGGGCATCCGGGGCCTGGGCGATGAAATGCTCGCCGACGATGTGACCCGCGCCGACATCCTGCTCACCCACACCCACTGGGACCATATCAATGGTTTTCCCTTCTTCGCCCCGGCCTACGGCTCGACCCATTCCTTTAATATCATGACAGGCCATCTCAACGAGGCCGGCGGGATTCGCGCCGTGCTCGCCAGCCAGATGACCGCCCCGACCTTTCCCATCCCCCTCGAGATGATGCAGTCCAAGATGGAATTCATCGACTTCACGGCGGGCAACGACTTCCAGCTTGAGCCCGGCGTCAAGGTGAGCACGACAGCCCTCAACCACCCAGGCGGGTCGACAGGCTACCGATTCGATTTCGAGGGCAAGTCGTTTTGCTACATCACCGACACCGAACACGTGCAGGGCAAACCCGACGCTAACGTGCTGGGCTTGATCGAGGGCGCCGACCTGGTGGTCTACGACTCAACCTACACGGACGAAGAATTCCCCGCCAAGGTCGGCTGGGGCCACTCGACCTGGCAGGAAGGCATTCGCCTGTGTCGCGCTGCGAACGTCAAGTCGCTCGCGATCTTCCACCACGATCCGAGCCACGACGACGCGGCCATGCAGCAGATCGAGGCCGACGCGCGGGCGAGCTGGAGCTCGGCCTTCGTCGCGCGCGAGGGCATGAAGGTCAGCCTGACCTGAGCGACCGGCCCGCTTCGGACCCCGCCGCCGATCTCGGTTCGGCGCAAAATAAAACAACCGGACCCCTCTGTCTGACTATTTTTTTAATCTATTTTAGAGAGTGGTTTCGACTGGCCTATATGGCTGCTCTATAATAGGATGCTTAGCTGCTCTATAATAGGATACTTATACGTATGGTATTCTGCATGATCTAGGTGCGAATTTAACATGTGCATGCATCCGGCGACATTTTTAAGGCACTCCACCCATAGCGCCCGGGATTGCAACCCTCGACGCGTCGAAGCCCTTCGGGTCCGCCGCTTTTTAGGGGGAGCTAAAGGTTGAGTCTGCTCTTAAAATCAAACATCATGGTGGATAATGAAATTAAGGACGAACTGGTCCACGGGAGCGTACTTATGATTCGTCGAGCAATTATAGGCTTGGCGGCTGGCATTGCCGTCGCCATCGTGCTGTGCGCCGTTCCAACCCCGGCTGACGCGGAACCCACCGTCCAGGGACCTGAGGTCTGCGCCGAATGCCATCGCGCCGAAATGGCGATTTACGAAGGTACCAAGCATCACGGGTCGTTTCGGACCGTGCACAAGGCAGACGGTGCGAAGGCGCTCGCGAAAGCCGCCGGCGGTCAAAAGAACATGAAGAAGAACGAGGTCTGCCAGACCTGCCACTACTCCATGGTCACCGATCCCAACAAGGATAAGGTCAAGGCGAAAGCGGGCCCGTCCTGCGAGAGCTGCCACGGCGCCTCGTCGGAGTGGTACCCGATCCACAACGATTACGGCGGCACAGGTGTGAAGGCCGAGGAAGAAACGGCAGAGCACAAGGAGCAGCGCATGGCCGGTGCCGCGGCCGCAGGCATGCTATGGCCTTCCGACCGGTACGGCGTCGCGGAGAACTGCATGGCCTGCCATGGTCTCGCCCACCCGGATCTCGATTCGGCGGCGCTCGCCATCATGCTCGACAAGGGCCACAAGATCGTGGCCGACTGGGAGTTGGTGCGCTATTCGCAAGGCACGGTACGCCATCGCTACTATCCACCCGACATGACGGTCAATGCCGAGATGTCAGCGGCGGAGTTGGCCAACCTGTTCGTCGTCGGTCAGGCTGCCAAGCTGGTTTCGGCAGCCGGCGCGGCGAGCAAGTCGGATCATCCGAAATATGTTGAATTTCAGGACGCGCGTGCGGCAGCGGCCACCGAGGCCCTCTCCGCGCTCAGCGCGCCGGAGGCGGCCGCGCTGATCTCGGATCCGTCCAGAGCTAACGCGCGCGCGCTGGTCGACGCCATCGCGGGCATGGACCTGTCCGGAGAGGTCGGCGGGATGTTGCCCGACCCGGGCAGCTACAAGTAGGCGCGGCGGGTAACCAACGGCTAACCCTTCGCGTGCGATGTGACGAGAACGGCGGGGTCGGGGGACTTTGACGGGGGCGGTTTTTCAACTATTGCCCTGTGCAGCCGGTTGTGCCGAGAGGCGGCGCGAGAAAATGAGAAGGCCGGACCCGGTTAGCGGGATCGACCAAATGGAACAGGGAATTCTGCCAACCGCTTGGCGGTGGCAGCGACTGGATGGGCGGGATCCAGCCGAGCGTGCAGGGGGGCGAAGGATTGTCTAACGTTGCTATACTGGAGCGGCCGCAACGGTGGGACACACCGTTCGGTGCAGACATGACCGATGCGGATGTCAGCCGGCTGCTGGGGCGGTCGGAGATTTCCGCCATCGAAACCGAGAAATTCCCCAAGCACACGCCGCTTAACGGCATCCTGCGCAACGATACCCGAATCGTTAAATGCGCCCCGGGCGACATGGTGGTGCGCGAGGGCGACTACGGCAACTCCGCCTTCCTGGTGCTGACCGGTAAGTTGCGCGTGGTGCTGGCCCCGGGCCTACCGCGGAATCTGATCGGCCGCCAGTCGATGCGGAAAAAGGGGTTCTTCGAGGCGCTGACCCAGCTTTGGACCAACCGGACCCTGCCCGAAATTCGCGATACGCGGCGCTACGCCGACAGCTCAATGCGCACGGGTACCTCGCCTGAGAGCTCGCGGGTGTTCCTGCAAGACGTGCCGGGCGTGCTCGACCAGCACAAGACCGTCGAGCTGGGCGAGAGCGCGCTGTTCGGCGAGCTGGCGGCTCTGGGCCGGGTTCCGCGTACCGCGACCGTGTTCGCCGAGACCGAGGCGGAGCTGCTTGAAATCCGCTGGCAGGGCCTGCGTGAGTTTCGCCGCTACGATGAAGGCTGGCGCCGGCTGATCGACGAGAAATACCGCGCAAATTCGCTCAAGGTGCATTTGCGCGAGACCGACCTGTTTTCCGAGCTCGATGAGGAAAATCTGCAGAAGGTGGCAGACAAGACCCTGTTTGAGACCTATGGCAGTTTCGACTGGAATGTGAGCTTCGCCAAAATGCGCCAGAAGGGCCAATCCGGCCCCAAGGGCGAGCCGGTGATTGCCCAGAAGGGAGATTACCCGGACGGCGTGCTCCTTATCCGCGCGGGCTTTGCCCGAGTATCGGTCGATCTGGGCCATGGTCAGCGGACCTTGGCCTATCTCGGTGCCGGCGCTCATTACGGATTCGACGAGCTCTACGCGGCGTGGAAGGGCATCGAAGATACGCCGATGCAGACCTCGCTGACGGCGCTGGGCTATGTGGATGTTCTGCGCGTGCCTGCGCCTTGCCTCGAGGAGCATGTGTTCCCCTACGTACGCGCCCGGCCCGAACCGCTGGTGAAGGCCGCAGACCGCCCGATCGCAAACGACGCGCGCCTCGAATGGGCGGTCGATGAGCGCTTCATCAACGGCACCCAGGCGATGCTGATAGACTTGGACAATTGCGTACGCTGCGACGACTGCGTGCGTGCCTGCGCCTCGACTCACGGCGGTAACCCACGCTTCATCCGGCACGGACGGACCTTCGACCATTGGATGGTGACCAACGCCTGCATGCATTGCGCCGACCCGGTCTGCATGATCGGCTGCCCGACCGGTGCGATCCACCGCTCGGTCGAGGGCGGCATGGTGGTAATCAACGACGATACCTGTATTGGCTGCGGTACCTGCGCCAATTCCTGCCCCTACGACAATATTCGCCTGACCGAAATCAAGGACCTTGCCGGCAACCCGGTGCTCGACCCGGATAGCCAGAAGCCAATCGTAAAAGCCACCAAGTGCGATCTGTGCGCGACCAACCCGGGCGGGCCGGCTTGCGTGCGCGCCTGTCCGCACGACGCGCTTCGGCGCGTCGATTTCCAGGACGAATCCAGCTTCGACGGAGAGATCCGATGAAGAACGCGGGTCAACTCGCGCGTACAAAGCGCCTCAAGGTGATTTGGCTCGTCGGCCTGACGGCCATCCTCGCCTATGTCGTGTTCACCTTCCAGGAGACCCGGCAACTCGGCGAGCCGACGATTATTACTGGCTACAGCCTGCTGACAATCATGCTCGGGCTGGCGCTCTACAACATGCGCAAGCGGCTTTCCATGCTGCCACTGGGGCGCAGCGCCGTGTGGTTAAGTGCGCACTCCGTGGGCGGCGTGGTCGCGATCGCGCTGTTCTTCCTGCATACCGGAACGTTCTGGCCGACTGGCTTGTACGAACAGGTACTGGCCATCCTGTTCTACCTAGTTTCGATCACGGGTATCGTCGGCTATCTCGTTCAGCGCATGTACCCCCACCGGATCACCGAGACCGGGGTCGAAGTGATCTACGAGCGGATCCCGGCGGAACTGGCGGCGATGCGCGAAAAGGCCGAGGCGCTGGTCGTCGAATGCACCGAGGAAACCGGCAGCGACACGTTGGCGCGGTCTTATCTCGAGACCCTGTCCTGGTATTTTCGCCAGCCTCGATTTTTCTGGGCCCACGCCCTGGGCGACCCAAAGGCCGGTCACTGGGTGCACACCAACTGCAGCGCAGTGCGTCGCTATCTGAACGACGACGAGGGCGCCTATCTCGACCAGATCGAGGAAATGGCTGAGGTCAAGGCGAAGATCGACTTTCACTACGCCGCGCAATCGATCATGAAGCGCTGGCTTCTGTTCCACGTACCGTTTTCCGCCTCGGTTCTGGTTCTGGCGTTGTGGCACCTCTTCGTCATTCATGTGTACGCGCTATGATGGACCCGGATAAATATAAGCATGACCGAAGCCGCTACGAGCGGCCGACTTACCCTTGGCGCTGCGGCCGCGGCGCCGACTGGGGCAAACCCTGTTCGAACGGGCCGAACCCCAACGGGAGTTGCGGCGGGACTTCGGAATGCGCGCCCGCAACGGTGGGCGACCGCCACGAATGCCGCCGCTCGGCGATCAACGGCGGGCCGTGTGCGGACGGTCCGCAGCCGGACGGGTCGTGCTCGCAGCAGCGCCCACCCTGTCGGCCACGCCGCTCGTTGCGCCGTATTCGCGGCCTGATTTCGCTGTTTTCAGCCGGGGCCGTGATCGCCTTCATTGCCCTGTTCCTGACTCTCTCGGGCGGTGAAGGTTCGGCCACCCTCCTGCCGTTGAGCCCGGGCGCGCTGACCGACCAACACGCCAAGTTCACCGGCGGTCTTGGCTGCGTGGCCTGTCACGAAGCGCACGGTGACCTCGAAGGCGGCTGGTTCGACGCGGCGCTCCAT
Organism: Alphaproteobacteria bacterium; assembly: GCA_963694715.1. Taxonomy (GTDB): domain Bacteria; phylum Pseudomonadota; class Alphaproteobacteria; order UBA828; family JAPUJA01; genus CAVOEB01. The sequence goes on from CAVOEB010000014.1 coordinate 21,885, forward strand.
GACAACGACCTGACCGGTCAGTGCCTCGATTGCCACACCTTCGCCGGGCCTGCGCGGCTTGCCCACAACACGACGTTCGAGGGCGGGCGAGATATCGGTGAATTCGCCTGTGTCAGCTGCCATACGGAACACAAGGGTCAGGGCGCCGACATCACCGGTCTGACCGACACCCAGTGCAACAGTTGTCACAAGGTCTCGGTGCGCAGCTTTGCGGGAAATCACCCCGAGTTTTCGGATAATTTCCCGCACGAACGACGCAATTCTATCCAGTTCGATCATGTGAACCACATCGGCGTTCATTTCGCCGACGCGCGTTATACGGAGCGCGCGCCTGCCTCGTGCACCGACTGTCACGCCGCCGAGGCCGCCCAAGCCGCCGTCGAACCTGCGGGCTTTGCGCAGAGCTGCGTCGCCTGTCACGGCGAGGTGATGAGCAGCAAGCCCATGGTCGTGCTGCGCCTGCCCGAGTTTATGGAGTACAGCTACGACGTCGACGAGATTCAGGAGCTGTGCGGCCCTATCGAAGATATGGAAGCAATCGAAGAGTTCGAGTCGGTCTCGTATGACGAGATGACGCCGATCGGCGCTTACCTGCTCGGCGTGCCGCTCGATGACGCCGACGAGTACGGCGAAGCGATGCAGGAACTGGTCCTGGCCATGGCTGAATACGGTGCAAGTCCCCTCGCCGAACTGCTCGAGGAGCGGACGGATATGGGGCCGACGTTGCTGGCGGGGCTGAACCCGGAAGTTGCGAAACGCACGGCGTGCGCGTGGGCCTCAAATCTCGAATATGAGAGCCCGGAAGAGGTTGAATTCGGCGGTTGGTACGGCGATTACCTAGAATTATCCTATCGGCCCCAGGGACATGCGGACCCGGTGGCGAAGGCCTGGATTGATTTTTCCATCGCGGCCGTCGCCGAGGCGGAGGACGATGAGGATTACGAACGCGCGCAGGAAATTCGCTGGCAGCTGCTCGATCCGAAAACGGGCGTCGGCGCCTGCATGAAGTGCCACGCGGTCAGCCAGACGGGCAAAGACGAAGACGCGCTCAGTGTGGAGTGGACGTATTACGAAGAGGACGCCGCGTCGCGCACGGTCTATACCCACGGACCGCATTTGAATATACTCAGTGCCGAAGGTGCGGATGTGTCGGCGGACGGTACCGGTTGCCAGACCTGCCACAAGTTCAACGTGGAGGCGCCCTATCGTGAAGCCTTCCAGGGCAGCGACCCCCATCACTTCGCATCTAACTTCCTTCCGATAGCAAAGGAAACTTGCGCGAGTTGTCATGCACAAGGTGAGGTGAGGCAAGAATGCCAGCTATGTCACGTTTATCATACGAAACCCGGTTTCAAACTGACGGAGAGCCCGGAATAATGGCACGACGCCGAATTTCTTTTCTTCGCTCCCCCCGCTGGCTGGTTAGCGGGCTGGCGGCGCTCGCCCTGGCGGCGGGTGCGCTGGCCGTATCACCGGCCTGGGCGGAAGAAGAGGATGCAGATTCGCATATGGCGGTGTTCGACGAGGACGCGTTCCCCAGCGCCTCAAAATGCCAGCCCTGCCACGAACAAATCTACAACGAGTGGGCATCCTCGAACCACGCCTACGCCTCGATTTCGCCGATGTTCCACAAGTTCGAACAGGCGATCAACACGCTGGCGCCGACGATTTCGAACTTCTGCGTGCGCTGTCACGCCTCGGTGGGCACGAACCTGGGCGAGCCCCGCGAGATGCCCCTCTGGGAGCGCTCGCAAGTATCGCGCGAGGGCGTGACCTGCATCACCTGCCACCGCGTTGCCGAAGCCTACGGCAAGATGAACGGCGCTCGCCGTATCGAGCCCGGCAACATCCATGAGCCGGTCTACGGACCCTTCGGGGGCGACGGCGTCGCCGCGGTGATCGAGGACAAGGGCACCTACCTGGTTGCGACCAGCGAGGAAGAGCGCGGCAACCCGATCCACACCGAAGGCATCAAGTTTGCGCAGCTGAGCGAATCCGAATTCTGCGTCTCGTGTCACCAGGTGGCGGTCAATCTCGGCATCAAGCTCGAAGTGGTGTGGGACCAGTACCGCGCCTCGCCGGCAATGGCCCAGGGCGTCACCTGCCAGGACTGCCACATGGGCAGTGAGCCCGGCGTGGCATCGGGCTACGACACCGCGCCGGCAGCAGTCGTTGCGGGCAAGGAGGTCAATCCCGACCGCCCCCACCATAATCATGCGTTCGCCGGCCCGGGCTACCCGATCGCCCACCCCGGCATCTTTCCGCACAATCCCGACGCGGAAGCCTGGACGGTGGAAGAGTGGCTGCTGTTCGACTACCGCGCGGGCTGGGGCACCGACGACTTCGAGGAGATGATCGAAGACGGTGATATCGAGGTCGAGTTCCCCGATATCTGGACCGACGAGTTCGACCGTATGGACGCGTGGGAAATTATCGAAGTCAATCTCGAGCGCCTCGAAGAGAAGCGAGATTTGCGTCGTGAGGTGATGGAAAATGGCTCGCATATCGACGGGCCGTTCTTCAGCGATGGCCCGAAACTGGGCGATTCTCTCGACTTTTCCTACGTCATTACCAACACGAATTCAGGCCACAACCTGCCGTCGGGCTCGCTCGGCGCGCAGCCCGAGTTATGGCTTAATGTCGTGCTCGCAGACCCGGACGGCAACAACGTCTGGGAATCGGGCTATGTGGACAGTAATGGTGACATGGCCGACCTACATTCCCTTGACGTTGCGGCCGGCCTGATCGAACCTGACGACCAGCTGTTCAACCTCCAGACAAAATTCCTCACCACCAACGTCAAGGGCACCGACCGAGAAATGTATCTACCGGTGAACTTCGACCTCGACCAACTACCCTTCCTGCGCCCGGCGCAGCAGCCGGTCACGGTGATGAACCATCCGCCGTTCGTGCGTATGGAGGGCCGCTCGATTCCTCCTCTGGGATCGCGCGACGCAAACTACAGCGTGCCGGGAGACCTAATCTCCGCGCCGGGTACCTACCAGCTTTCGGCGCGCTTGCGCAGCCGGGCGGAGCCCATCTACTTCATGAGATTTGTCGGCGCGACGATTGAGATGGAGCAGGCGATGAACGAATGGATGATGGATGTGGACGCTTACACCGTAGAATTTGAAGTACGGTAACTAATTATGAAAAAAATATTTGCAAGGGGCGCTAAACGCGTCCGGACAACCGGCATGGCGGCGGCGCTCGCAGGGGTGTTCGTTGTTGCTCCATTCGTGGCTAGCGCGGTTGCGGACGACATCGAGATGTCGCCCGAGGCCCAGGTGGTTCCCTACGACGATTCGGCGTTCGGTGCCGATCCGAGCTATGAGAACAAGCCTTACGATCCGCAGGCGCAGCTTGATATCTATGGCGCGAAATTCGCCGTCGATACGACGCGCCCGCTGCTCGAGTTGGGGCGCGAGTTGTACGGTTCGGGCCCGTTCACCGAGACGAGCAGCTTGCTGGGCGAACTCAACCCGATGTTCAGCGAGCTTTATCTCTACGGCGACTGGCGCACCGCAGTGGCCTACAATAACAACGGTGCCGCCGAAGTCGGTCAGGTCGCAACCCGGCTCAACCTCGACATCGACTACAAGTTCACCTCGACGGAGCGTGTCCATGCCTTCGTTCGCCCCCTCGACCAGGGCGGAAATTTTACCAATTGCGAGTTTTTCGGCCCCGACGAGGATAATTGCGACCTGAACGCCGATCTGAACGCCGATGCGCTGTTCTTCGAGGGCGACGTGGGCGCAATCATGGCCGGCCTGACGGGTGAATATAATAGCGTCGACCTGCCCTTCTCGTTCGGCTTGATGCCGCTCCTGTTCCAGAACGGGATCTGGGTGGAGGACGCGTTTACGGGCGTGGCCTTCTCATTCCCCGCGTTGAACAGCCGCTGGCTCGATATCTCGAATTACGATGTCACCTTCTTCGCCGGCCTCGACAAGGTTTCCTCCGCGGGCGTGCTGGACAATGACGGGCTGGTCGCCGATCACAACGTCAACCTGTACGGCGCAACCACCTTCGTCGAGGCGATGCGCGGCTATTTCGAGTTTGGTTACGGCTACACCGACGGCGAGGACGGGCTCGACGATCAGGACTACCACAATCTCACCGGCGCATTTACGTCGCGCTACGGCGCGTGGCTCTCCAACAGCGTCCGTGCCGTATGGAACGTGGGCCAGAGCCGCGACAACAACGCCCAGCAGAATGCGGATGGCGTGATCTTCCTGGTCGAGAACTCATTAATTACCCATTTGCCCTCGACCCTGATCCCGTACGGGAATTTCTTCGCCGGGTTCGACCGGCCGCAATCGCTCGCGCGCGACGGCGGCGCCGGCGGCATCCTGAAGAACACGGGCATTAACTTCGAGACCGACGGGCTGACGGGCTTTCCGAAGCTCGACGACACCGGGCGTAACACCTTCGGCGGCGCGCTCGGCGTGAATTATCTCTTCTCGCTCGACCGGCAGCTGGTGGTCGAGGCCGCGATGGTCCAAGTGATCGAGGGCCGCAACGAACCGGGCCGCCCCGCGCGGGGCGACGAATACGCCATCGGTGTGCGCTATCAGCTTCCGCTGAACGTGACCTGGATCCTGCGCGCCGACGCCATGCATGGCTGGCGTGTCGAAGATGATAACCTCGCTGGTGTCCGGCTTGAAATCCGGCGCAAGTTCTAGGGCAAGCGGAGACATAAGGGAGGACGATTATGGATGTTGCGATCAGTATACTCGCGCTGGTGTTTCTTGCCACGTTAGTGGCGTTTACCCTCTCGAGCGGATTTCTTGGCCTGCGGCGCGCCGCGGTGGCGGGACAAACCGCCGATCTTGAGGGCGACGTTTTGCGCGCCCGAGTGGGCCAGATCATGGACTTGCGCCGCACGGAGCGGGGGAAATCCGAGCTCTCTTGGAACGGGTTTCGCAAGTTCGAGATCAAGCAGAAGACCATGGAGGGCGGCGGGATCTGCTCGTTCTACTTCTCGCCCCACGACAAGAAGAACCTTCCCCCCTTCGAACCCGGCCAGTATCTGACGTTCCAACTCGATATTCCCGACCAAAAGAAGGCAGTGATCCGTTGCTATTCGCTTTCGGACAGCCCCAATCACCCCGATTACTACCGCTGTTCGATCAAGGCCGTGCCGCCGCCGCGGGACAACCCCGACGCGCACCCTGCCGGCCTGTCGTCGAATTTCTTTCACGACTCGATTAACGAGGGCGACATCATCGACGTCAAGGCACCGTCGGGTCATTTTTTCCTCGACATGACCAAGCACACGCCGATCGTGCTGATCGGCGGCGGCATTGGGCTGACCCCGGTGCTCTCGATGCTGAACGCGGTCGTGGAATCGGGCTCGACCCGAGAAGTTTGGTTCTTCTACGGCCTGCGCAACAGCAAAGAGCATGTCATGAAGGAGCATCTCGAACGGATCGCCGCGGAGAATCCGAACGTGCATATGTGCATCTGCTATTCGGGCCCCGGTGACGACGACGTAAAGGACAAGGATTATCAGTACGCGGAGCGGGTCAGCGTCGAACTGTTCAAGAAGATTCTGCCGTCGAACAACTACGATTTCTACATGTGCGGCCCACCGCCCATGATGGGCACGGTGGTCCCCGCCCTTGAAGAATGGGGCGTGCCGGAGAAAAAGGTCCATTACGAGGCGTTCGGCCCGGCGACGGTGAAGAAGACGCCCAAGGCCGCCGAAGCCATTGCCGATTTGAAGGAAGCTTCCGCGAGCGCCGCGATCGAGGTCGTGTTCGCCAAATCCGGCGTTACGGCGGTGTGGAATTCGGACGCGAGCACCATTCTTGACTTCGCCGAAGAGAACGACGTGGCGATCGATTTTGGTTGCCGCGCAGGCAATTGCGGAACCTGCATCACCGCAATAAAATCAGGTCAGGTGGAGTACGAGATTGAACCGGGGGCAACTCCGGAGGATGGTTCTTGCCTTACCTGCTGCGCCGTACCTAAGTCGAGCCTGGTTCTTGATGCGTAACTGATACGTGAAAATAAACTTCATATTGATCAGATGTATTTACAGTTCTTATAACGATATCTTCTTCCACTTTATTAGCACTCGAGGTCGCCTAGTGAAATTTCGAGCGGTCGGGATCGTTTCAGTCATGATGTGCACTGCTTCGGCTGCACTGGCGGAACCCCTTGAGAAGGAGATCGAGCGTTTACTGGAAACGCACCCGCAAATTCGTGCGGCACAGTCAAATTTAGCGGCCTCCGAGAGTGGCATAGATGCCGCGTTTGCGGATTTTTTGCCAAAAATTAGTTTTTCTGGCCAATACGGCTACGACTACATCGATAGCCCGGGACGACGTTCTGCCGAGCCTGACGGTACTGAAATTAGCGCCGTACCTCGCAAGGTTGGCTTCAGCATGACCCAAACAGTATTCAATGGCTTCGCTAACCAAGCTAATAACGAAACTGCGCAACTCAGCCGGGACGCTGCTGACATTTCGCTCAATGCAGTTTCACAGAATGTTGCCATGTCAGGAGTAGTCGCCTATCTGCAGTTGCTACGTGACATCATGTTGCTTGAGCTTTCCCGCGCCAGTGAATCAAATGTTCAGCGCCAGCTTGAGTTGGAAGACGAGCGGGTACGGCGGGGTTCGGGCATCACCGTGGACGTGCTGCAGGCGAAATCACGATTGCAGTCTGCTAAGGAAAGAAGAGTTTCTCTCGAAGGCGAGTTAGAGAATTCGCGCAGCCGCTTCGAGCAAGTCTTCGGCGCTATGCCTGACATTGCTAGTATGGTGATGCCGACGCCGCCACTTGATATTCTGCCCACAGAACTCGACGAAGCGATTTCCGTGGCAGTGGCGAGAAACCCGTCCCTGGCTCAAACCACAGTGAACGTCGAAATAGCTCGCACCCAGCAGGACACTGCGGCCGCAGCGTACTACCCTACCGTTGACTTGGTGACAGAGTGGAATTTTGAGGACGACTTTAATGGCACCCTTGGTACCCGACGCGATGCTAAGGCTAGCCTTCAACTTAACTGGCAGTTTTTTGACGGGTTTGCTACTGACGCCAATGTGAATTCAGCGGTAAAGCGTTTCCACGCAAGCGTAGATGAAGAGGCCTTTGCTAGACGTTCGGTAGTTGAGGGGGTGCGTCTTGCTTGGCAGGGCTTGCAAACGGCTCGCAAGCGAGTGGGACTCCTCCAAAACGCCGTTAACATCTCAAGCGAGGTATGGGATTCGCGCAAGAGGCTGCGCGAGGCCGGAAATGAAACCGTCATAAATGTCCTGGATGCCGAGAGTGAGGTATTTAGCGTCCGCATCAACCTCGTCACTGCTCAACATGATGCCCGGGTCGCAGTTTACCAACTACTCTTGGCAATTGGCGACCTCGTGCCGTCGAACCTAAATACCGCTAGGAATTGATCGTTAGCGGAAGTTCCACGAGGGGTCCTGTCCTAGCTGTTACAGTGAGGTATTATTTTGTGGTAGCGATATACACGCCATCCCAGTCGTCATCAGGTGGTGACTTCTCATAGGTATTCACCTTGGAATCATAGAGATCGTGAAGCACCCGTAGCTTGTCCAGGAAGTTAAATTCACGACATTTTTGTCTAGGCTTTCAGTAGTCTGAACAATGTCCTTGCTGCATTGGCACGATGTTTGTTGAGCAACGTACCGCAGAGTTTTAGAGGAGTCCGTCATGTCTCTCAGCGGCGCGATAAAATTTCAAATTCATGATCAATATTTCGACGTTGTGTTACGCGTCGATGGCGGGGAACAACTTTCTATACCCTTGGGATTTGATCTCCTTAAGGCGGATTTTTCTCGGACCGGCTCCGACCTGCTCTTAACTGATCCAGACGGTTCAAGTTTAATAATTTCAGATTATTTTGAAGTCCCCTTCCCACCCGATTTGCTGACGCCAGGTGGCGCCGTCGTCGTATCTGACCTTGTAAAAACCCTTGCCGGCCCACTAACGCCCGGCCAGTACACGCAAGCTGGAGATTTAATCTCGCCAGAGGTGATAGGCCAAGTCAATACGGCGATGGGTGAGGTCAGTGCTACCCGCGTAGACGGCACGGCTGTAACCCTTTCACCAGGCGCAGACGTATACCAAGGTGACATCATCGAAACGGGAACAGATGGTGGAGTAGGTTTGCTGTTTGTTGATGAGACTACTTTTTCGATGGGCGGTGACGGCAGGATGGTGCTGGACGAGATGATTTACGATCCGGTCACAGCCGAGGGCAGCTCAGCATTCTCAATCCTCCAAGGTGTTTTCGTTTTTGTATCTGGCGAAATTGCCGCGAATAATCCAGATGGGATGATCGTTACAACACCGGTGGCTAGCATCGGAATCCGAGGAACTAAAGTTGGCGGTAAGGCCGCGCAAGAAGGTGAATACAACACCATCACGCTGTTGCCGCAGGAGACAGTAAATTCTGACGGATCTGTCACGGAATTTGTCGGCTCAATCACTGTGCAGAACGCGTCAGGTGTTGTGACCCTTAGCTCGTCGTACGAGACAACTGCGACGGCAAGCGCGTTTGTAGCACCTGTGAACCCGGTAGTGATCTCGGCTGAGCAGTCACAGATGCTTTACCAATCGGTAGATGTTCGCACATCGGTTGCATCGAGCCCTGCCGAAACTTCGAATCGTGATGATAGTTCAGCGCAAGAGGCTTCTGCTGGTGGCGAATCGACAGCAGACGGTGATGCGGCCGCAGCGGCGGACGACGGTGACGCTGCCAGCGATGGGACGGAGCTCTCAGAGCTAGGACCTGAAGGTATGATGGATCCTGAAGGTATGATGGGGCCCGACGGCATGATGATGGACCCAGGCATGATGGACTACATGATGGGCCCCGAGGGCATGATGATGGGCCCGGAAGGCATGATGATGGGCCCCGAGGGCATGATGGGGCCCGACGGCATGATGATGGACCCAGGCATGATGGACTACATGATGGGCCCGGAAGGCATGATGGGACCCGAGGGCATGATGGGCCCCGAGGGCATGATGGGACCCGAGGGCATGATGATGGACCCAGGCATGATGGACTACATGATGGGCCCCGAGGCCATGATGGGACCCGAGAGCACGATGATGGGCCGCGAGGGCATGATGGGACCCGAGGGCATGATGGGACCCGAGGGCATGATGATGGACCCAGGCATGATGGGCTACAACGACATGCAGATGGACTACATGATGGGCCCCGAGGCCATGATGGGACCCGAGAGCACGATGATGGACCCACGCATGATGGAAGAAATGAGGATGGATCGGGGCTTTGAGAGCTCCATGGCGATGATCGACGCAGGAATGGCAATTGAAGATGCTGCATGGGCGAGCTTCACAGATGCGCTCGTGGCAGGTGAGAATATTGATTCGGCCATGATGAGCGCCGAAGCAAAGGCAGTCGATGTGGCTAGCTCGTATGGCTTCTCAGTCGACGACCTCTATTCTGGCGCGGTGCACCAGGCGACCATGGATATGTATATGTACTCCGGTCCTAGCATGATGGACCCTGGCATGATTGACCCTGGCATGAGGGCAGACATGATGGGCCCCTCGGGCACGATGGGACCTGAGATGGACCCAGGTATGATGGGCTACGGCGTGAGCCCCGACGGCATGATGATGGACCCAGGCATGATGGGCCCCTCGGACACGATGGGACCCGAGGGCATGATGATGGACCCAGGCATGATGGGCTACGACGACATGATGATGGACTACATGATGGACCCAGGCATGGTGCAAGACATGATGATGGACCCAGGCATGATGGACTACATGATGGACCCAGGCATGATGGGCTACGATGACATGAAGATGGACTACATGATGGGCGCGGAAGGCCTGATGGGACCCGAGGGCATGATGGGACCCGAGGGCAGGATGATGGACCCAGGCATGATGGGCTACGACAACATGATGATGGACCCAGGCATGATGGGCTCCGAGGGCAGGATGATGGAACCGGGCTCTGATAAGGGCATGTTTGACACTGGCGGGACCCCGCACTTTGACGATGACCATTTTGATGGTGGGTTCGGTCCTAATGATGGTGGGTTCGGTCCTAATGATGGTGGGTTCGGTCCTAATGATGGTGGGTTCGGTCCTAATGATGGCGGGTTCGGTCCTAATGATGGTGGGTTCGGTCCTAATGATGGTGGGTTCGGTCCTAATGATGGTGGGTTCGGTCCTAATGATGGTGGGTTCGGTCCTAATGACGGCTTCGGGTTCGGTCCTAATGACGGCTTCGGGTCCGCTCGCGATCCTGGCTTCGGTTTGGGCTTTGATGACGGCTTCGGGTCCGCTCGCGGTCGCGGTATAGGTTTTGACGATGGCTTTGGATTCGACAGCGGGTTCGGGTTCAACGATGGCTTTGGATTCGACAGCGGGTTCGGGTTCGACGATGGCTTTGGATTTGACAGCGGGCCCCAAGTGAGAGAATTCAATAGTCTTTTCGACGAGAGCGATCGCGATGAATCTTTCTTCATCTTCGTCGATCAGTCAGAAACGGTGAGCGTATTTGAGGGGAATAGTGGTGCCAACACCATAACAGGCACGATTGGTAGAGACGTTTTGATAGGCCGCGGTGGGCGAGACACTCTTGATGCCGGCGCCGACAATTTTATCGATATTTTCGTCTATGAATTCCCCACCGACGGAACTCTTGTATCAGATGGTGCAGTTAGTCCCACGACTGGCGATACCATCTTAAATTTTAAAACCGGGCAAGACGAATTTGAGTTTCTTAATAGCCAATTTAATATTGGGTCTGAATTTTTAACTACAGGATCTAACTTCTTTGAAGTTAACGGATACAATGGTACCAACAGCAACGCAGGATCCAATACTCCACATTTTGTATTCGACAACAACGTAAACACCCTATACTACGATGCGTCTATTTCAGATGGTAGTTTCACCGTCATTGCTACGCTCGGTTCTGGATCGAGTGCCAATATTGCCGTTGGCGATATCATCATGCAGGGTCTGTAATATTCCGTCTTCGGCGTAGTTTAAATTTTTTAGTATTTTCCCGTTCCCTCAACTTAGCTGGTATGCAAAATCGCTCAGCTTAGAATGGCATTTTGATGCGCTTCTAGGCCCGGATCGGCTCATCCAGAACTTTGGGAGAGGAAAGCACTAAAATTTTTTGTTGATCCCAAAACTAAAGAGAAGCTGGAGCGGGTGATGGGAATCGAACCCACGACATTCAGCTTGGGAAGCTGACGTTCTACCTCTGAACTACACCCGCTCGCCGAATCTTTATACGGCGGCGCTGGCTTGGCTGCAAGCGGGCAGAGGAGGGTTTAGTGGTGGTCGCCGACAGTAATGATTACAAAAAATTTTAGCGCGGCCCGCCCTAGCTAACAAGTGTCATAGGATATGGGGACAATGACAAGACTGCATGATGCCATGACCGACATCTCAACCGCTACCTCGATGCAACGCGCTAGGCCGCGCAAATTCGCCGACCCGTCACTAACTGCTGACGGCAAAATCCGGGCCAGCGTCTCGCTCGCACGGCTTCGAACCCTGTGGTTCAACACCGGCTCGTTGTGCAACCTCGCCTGCAATCATTGCTACGTCGACTCCAGCCCCACGAACGACCAGCTGGCCTATCTGACGAAAGACGACGTCGCGATGATTCTGGCCCAGCTGGACGACAACGGCGACGAGACCACGGAGCTCGGCTACACCGGCGGTGAGCCATTCATGAACCCGGATTTCATCACGATCCTAGGTGACGGTCTCGCCCGTGGATACCATGTACTCGTCCTAACCAACGCCATGCGACCGATGATGAAATGCGCCAACGGCCTGCTTGAGCTGCAGCGCCGGTGGGGCGCGCAACTGACCTTGCGGGTTTCGCTCGATCACTATGGCCAAGCCCTGCACGACCGCGAACGCGGCGCCCGCGCCTGGGAGCAGACCCTGCCGGGGCTGGACTGGCTGTGTGCCAACGGCTTTCGCGTCCACATCGCTGGGCGGACTTGCTGGAACGAAGACGAAGCCAGTCTGCGGCGCGGCTTTGCGGCGCTGTTCGCAACAAGGGGTTACGCAATCGACGCCTGGAACCCGCGGAAACTTGTGCTCTTCCCGGAGATGGACGAGGCCGCCGACGTGGCCGAGATCACCACCGCCTGCTGGGACATCCTGGGGGTCGACCCGGCCGGCTTGATGTGCGCCGGCTCTCGCATGGTGCTCAAGCGCAAGGGGGCGGTGCGCGCCACCTTCGTGCCCTGCACTCTGCTGCCCAACGACCCTGCGTTCGACATGGGCGAGCGGCTGGCTGGCGCGCGCGGGCCGGTCGCGCTCAACCATCCCCACTGCGCTCGGTTCTGCGTTCTGGGCGGGGGCAGCTGCGGCGGCGGCACGACGGGTTGAATCGCCCTGTCAAGAGACCTGCGGCCTAGACAAGCTCTGCGATCATCGCGATAGTACGGGCTAAGTTCGCGTGTGGCCGGGGCAGGGCCCCGGAGTGACGAGGCGCCGATGTACAACGAAACGACCCGCAAAATTCTGGTCACCGTAAATCCCTGTTTCCTTGAGGACCAATCGTCCCCGGGGGAGGACCATTTCGTCTGGGCCTATCATGTGCGCATCGAGAACCAGGGCTCAGATACGGTCCAGCTGCTCAACCGTAACTGGAAAATCACCGATGCGCTGGGCCGCCTCCAAGAGCTCCGCGGACCCGGCGTGGTGGGCGAGCAACCGACCCTGAAGCCGGGCGAATCGTTTGAATACACGAGCGGCTGCCCGCTTTCGACGCCCTCGGGCATCATGGTCGGCAGTTACGAGATGCAAACCCCGGGCGGGGGGAAATTCGACGTCCAGATCCCGGCCTTCTCGCTCGACAGCCCGCACTGCCCTGCTCAGGTGCATTGACGCCGGACGGAACGGCCAACAGCCGGCCCGAGGGCGGTAATTGAGGTTGACACCCGTCTCGCGCGCGCTACTTACTCAAACGCTCCGCACGGTATCGGGATAAACGCGAAGGAGACGGACCGTGGATGGCGCCAAGACCAACGAGACCCCCGCCACCGCGATGCCGGGCACGCCCGGCGAAAGCGAGCCGGAACGGCCAAGCCGCGAGGAGGCCGAGGACGCGATTCGCACCCTGCTCAGCTGGACGGGCGACGACCCGTCGCGCGAGGGCCTGCTAGATACGCCTAAACGGGTTGCGCGCGCCTTTGAGGAGTGGTTCGAGGGCTATAACCTCGACCCCCAGGATATACTGGCCCGCACCTTCGAGGAAGTTGAAGGCTACGACGAGATGGTGGTGTTGCGCGATATTCGCGTCGCCTCGCATTGCGAACATCACATGGCCCCGATAATCGGGGTCGCCCACGTCGCCTATTTGCCCCACCAGCGGGTGGTCGGGATCAGCAAGCTAGCCCGGATCGTCCAGGTCTATGCCCGGCGACTGCAAATCCAGGAAAAAATGACCGCCCAGATCGCCGACACCATCAACGACGTCCTCACCCCACTCGGTGTCGCGGTCGTGATCGAGGCCCAGCACCAGTGCATGACGACGCGTGGCATCAACAGGCCCGGTGTCTCGATGGTGACGAGCCGGATGACCGGCGCGTTTCGGACCAATCCGTCGACCCGGCGCGAGTTCCTCAGCATGATCGGCAACCCGTCGAGCCGCGAAATCGCGTAAACCTTCCAACTCGCCAGACCGGCCCGCGTCGTGGCATGATCCGACCGGCGCCAGTACGAGGCGTTACACGGATAATTCAGGACCGTTGCGGTGATCGACTTCCGCCCCATCCTGCTGGTGATTGGAATCCTGCTGACGACCTTGGCGGTCGCCATGCTGCTGCCCGCGGTGGTCGACGGCGCCCACGGCAATGCCGACTGGAAGGTGTTCCTGATCTCAGCGCTGGTCAGCCTGTTCATCGGGGTTTGCCTGGTGCTGGTCAACCGGACCGGGCCCGCGAGCCTGAGCGTACGCCAGGCCTTTCTGCTGACGGCGCTGAGCTGGACGGTGATTACCGCCGTCGGCGCCCTGCCCTTCTACTTTTCCGACCTCGGCCTGAGCTACACCGACGCGTTCTTCGAGGCTATGTCGGGTCTGACGACAACGGGATCGACGGTCATCGTCGGGCTCGACGACGCGCCGCCGGGAATTCTTCTGTGGCGCGCCCTGCTCCAGTGGCTGGGCGGGATCGGGATCATCGTCATGGCGGTTGCCGTCTTGCCCATGCTGCAAATTGGCGGCATGGAGATCTTCCGCACCGAATCGTCCGATCAGTCGGAGAAGGTGCTGCCCCGCGCGGCACAGATCGCGGGCGCGATCGGTGTCATCTATCTGGTCCTGACCGTCATCAACGGCCTGTGCTACTGGGCTGCGGGCATGACGGTCTTCGAGGCGTTCTGCCACGCCATGACGACCATCGCGACGGGAGGATATTCGACGTCGGACGCATCGATTGGCCATTTCGACGACACTGCGATCCAGTCGGTTGCCATGATTTTCATGGTGCTGGGCTCGCTGCCCTTCGTGCTCTACCTGCGCGCGGTACGTGGCGGATGGCGGGCGCTCGTGACCGACAGCCAGATCCAGTGGTTTTTCGGGATCGCCATCGCCGCTATCGTGGCGATGTCCGGCTGGTTGTGGCTCGCCCAGGGGTGGGACGCGGACAATGCGCTTCGCGACGGTGCGTTCAACAGCCTGTCGATCATGACCGGGACCGGTTATTCGGCGGGCGATTACAACGTTTGGGGCCCGTTCTGTATCGCCTTGTTCCTGTTCCTGATGTTCGTCGGCGGCTGCACCGGATCGACGACGGGCGGGATCAAGGTCTTCCGCTTCCAGATCGCCTACACCACGGCACGCATCCAGATCCTACACCTGCTGCAGCCCCACGGGGTCTTTGCGGCGCATTACAACCGCAAGCCCATTCCGGAGGGCGTTGCCCCCGCCGTCATGGGCTTCTTCTTCCTATTCGTGGTTTGCCTCGTCGCACTGACCCTCGCGCTATCGATGTTCGGGCTCGATTACCTGACCAGCCTGTCGGGCGCCGCCACGGCGCTGGCCAATGTGGGACCAGGCCTTGGCTCGGTCATCGGGCCGGCAGGCTCGTTCGCGCCGCTGCCCGACGGCGCGAAATGGCTGCTGTCGTTCGGCATGCTGCTAGGCCGGCTTGAACTGTTTACCGTGCTGGTGCTGTTCATGCCGAGCTTCTGGCGGCGCTAAGACGGGGGCGCGGGGTGGCAGACGAACGACCCGGCTCGACAGAGATGATCCGGACGCTTGTCGCGTTCGACACCACGAGCCGAAACTCGAACATGGCGCTGATCTACCATATCCAGGCCTACCTAGCGAACTATGGCATCGAAGCCGCATTGTCGTTCGATGACGGCGGGGAGAAAGCGAACCTGCTTGCGACGATCGGCCCAGACTCGGACGGCGGCGTGGTTCTCTCGGGACATACGGACGTGGTTCCCGTCGATGACCAGGACTGGCATTCCAACCCGTTTACCGTAGTCGAGACCGATGGACAGCTGATCGGCCGGGGCACGGCCGACATGAAGAGCTTCATCGCGATCGCCCTGGCCCTGGTGCCCGAGTTCATCGCCCAGCCCCTCGTCAAGCCAATCCACTTTGCGTTTTCCTACGATGAAGAGATCGGCTGCCTCGGCGCACCGCGCCTGATCGACCAGATAGTGGGCGGCGACCTTCACCCGCGCCTCGCAATTATCGGCGAGCCTACTTCGATGACCGTGATTGACGCGCACAAGGGTTATGCCGGCTACGTCACCACGGTGACCGGCCTCGAATGCCATTCCAGCCTGACCCACAAGGGCATCAATGCGATTGCGGTGGCCGCGGAGCTGATCGGCGAGTTGAGCGTGATCGGCGCCGACCTGGCCCAGAATGCCGATCCAGACAACGGGTTCGACCCGCCCTATGGGACGATCCAGGTGGGCACGATCCAGGGCGGCACGGCGCAAAATATCGTACCCCGGCATTGCCACTTCACCTGGGAGTACCGCCCGCTACCGGGCACCGATATCGACGAGGTGGCGAGGCGCTTCCAGGATTATGTCGAGCGAACCGTACGGCCCCGAATCAAGGCGGTCAGCGAAGCGGCCGATGTCGAGACAACCGTCGCCTCCCGGATTTTGGGACTGCATGCCGAGGACGGTGCGCCGGCGGAAGCCCTGATCAAGCTCCTCGCGGAGACCAACCAGACCTACAAGGTCTCCTACGGCACGGAAGCGGGCCTGTTCCAGCAGGCGGGGTTTCACGCCGTGGTGTGTGGACCGGGCAGCATCGAGCAGGCCCACAGGCCCGACGAATTCATCGACCTTGACCAGGTAACCGCCTGCGAGGCGTTTTTACGCCGCCTGATCGAGTGGGCGCAGACGCCTTAAAGATTCCTGAGTACGGAGCGGTAATCTCGCCCCTATCCATTCTCCGCTTGGCTCTATGTAATAAGGCTAAGCGACGTTCAGTCACCACTAAGGACTTGGTGCGCTCAAGCGTTGCGCAGGCTCTCGCCGCATCAGCGGCGGCCCGCACTTGCAGGCTTGCGAAACCCGGTCGGGTCCATGTGATTGGATTTTGCGCTAATGCACATAACGGGCGAGATGAGTCCGGATGGCTTTCTCCACTTCGGCGTCGAGCGCCATGATTAGCTGTTCGGTCATCTCGTAGGCGATCGCGTCGCGCTCGTTCAAGGTAAGATTCTCCGGCAGGGTCCGGCTGAGGCGGGCCTCGGCCTTGACATAGCCCTCACGCCCGCCGAGATCGTCAAAAATCTCGACTGTGACGGCGGCCCGGGCGTCGAGCTCTTCTTCCTGGTCAACGGTGAACCAGCCCTCGATCCCCATCGTGGTCGCCAGCGCCTCGCTGGTCACGCGGGCATCGGTCAGGATAACGCGCGCCGATCGGGTAACACCGACCGCCTGGAAGCGCTGGAGTGCCCAGTTTTGCGCCATGGTTTCGGGGGTTTGCGGAAACAGATGTTCGACGTAAGGCGGCGCCCCCGGGGCGTTGTAGCGGTCGACATACTCGACGCGGGAAACATCGAGTTCGATCACGGGCAGTTGGCTGAAGCGTAGCTCCGGGTAGATCGGGCGTTCAACCTGGCTGGCGCAAGCCCCCAGCAACGTGAGCCCGGCCACCAGACCAGCAAGAGCAATGGCGGAAACGGAACGATGCATGGCCACCTCCGGTACGAGCAAGTCTCCGACCAAGGTGACATCCGGACTGCCGCGATTCAAGCCGCGTGAAGCGCCTCGATCGCCGCATCGTCGAAAATCTCCATCTGACCGCAGAATTCGCACGTCACCTCGACCTGGTCATCCTGCTTCATTGTCTCGATCTCGTCGCGCGGCAAGGCCTGGAGCATCGCCTCGATGCGCTCGCGCGAGCAGCGGCAGGCAAAGCGTAACGCACGCGGATCGTAGGCCCAGACGCCGTCCTCGTGAAATAGCCGGTAAAGCAGATCACACGGCGCTAACGCCGGGTCGAGTAGCTCGTCGCGGGTCGCGCTACTCATCAACACGAAGGAACGACGCCAGGCGTCGTCGTCGACGCCCTCGCGCAATGCGTCGTCGTCCGCGGGCATCCGCTGGACCATCAGGCCGCCGGCGTGGCGGCCTTCGGGCCCGGCAGCATCGGCGACGAGCATGATCGCGGTCTCGATTTGCTCGGAACGGCGGAAATAATTATGGGCACAATCCGCAAGGGTGGCTCCATCGAGTTCGACAATACCCTGATAGCGCTCCGTCTCCGGCCCCTGATCGACGGTGAACAGCAACTGACCCGCCCCGATCAGCCGAGGCACGGGCGCCTGGGCAAGGGCGGCGTTGCCGAGCACGGCTTCGAGCCGCTCGATATCGACCTGCACGGTCGCGCGGAGCGTGCCTTCGCTGGTAATATCGACGACGATCAGCCGCACCGGCCCGTCGCCTCGGGTCTCGAAAATAAAAACACCGTCGAACTTGATGGCGTTGGCGAGCATGACCGTCAGCACCATGGCCTCGGCGAGCAAGTCGGCAACGGGAGCTGGATAGTCGTGATGCGAAAGTACGCGGTCGAGCGTGGTGGAGAGACGAACGAGCCGGCCCCGAACCGGTACACCCTCGATACGAAAGGGGTGAATTCCGTCAGCCGCGATATTTTCTGCGGCAGACGGGTCGGTCACCCCAAGCACCAGGCGAGAATGCCCTTTTGGGCGTGCAGCCGATTCTCGGCCTCGTCCCAAACGACCGACTGCGGGCCGTCGATCACCTCCGCGGTGACCTCCTTGCCCCGTTTAGCCGGCAGGCAATGCATGAAGATAGCCGACGGCTTAGCCCGGGCCATCAGCGCAGCATTGACCTGATAGGGCCCGAGCAAAGCCTCGACGTTCGAGCGCGGCCCGTCGCTCATCGAAACCCAGGTGTCGGTGACTACGCAATCCGCGCCGCTCACCGCCTCGTTGATATCGTTGGTCACCGCGACCTTGGCACCTTCGGTCCGCGCCCAATCGACGATCTCGCCAGGCGGGGCCAATTCGGCCGGACAGGCAAGGCGAAGCTCGAACTCGAAGCGCGCCGCCGCATGGATCCACGACGCCGCCATGTTGTTGCCGTCGCCCACCCAGGCGACGGTGCTGCCCGCAATCGGTCCCTGATGCTGCTCGAAGGTCATCACGTCGGCCATCAGCTGGCAGGGATGAGTGCGGTCGGTCAGGCCATTGATCACGGGCACCGTAGCATTTTCGGCCAGCTCAATCAGCGTTTCGTGCTGGGTCGCGCGGAGCATGATGATGTCGACGTAACGCGAGAGCACGCGCGCGGTGTCGGCGACGGTTTCGCCGCGCCCGAGCTGGGTGTCGGTCGTGCTCAGCATGACGACATCGCCGCCCAGGGTCTTCATGCCGAGCTCGAAGGAGACGCGGGTCCGCGTCGAAGGCTTCTCAAAGATCATCGCGAGTGACTTGCCCTCTAGCGGGCGCGCCGGCTCGTTCGTGGCCTCCTTGAAGCCAAGGCCGAGATCGAGAACGCCCCGCAGCGTATCGGGTGCGAGCTCGTCGAGATCGAGAAAATTCCGGAGACCGCTCATCCGCGGAATTCCGTGCAGGTGGTCTCCAGGATATCGAGCGCTTCGTCGATCTGCGCAGGCTCGATGATGAGCGGCGGCAAAAAGCGTAGAACATTATCGCCCGCCGGGCCGGCCAGCAGGCCCCGCTCGCGGAGCGCGACCATGAGATCCGTGTTGGCACCGTCGTCGCAGCATTTCAGGCCGAGCATCAGGCCCTTGCCGCGCACGCTCTCGAACAGCGACAAATTGCCCGCGACGAAGCTTTCGAGGCGTTCGCGAAATAGTTCCGCCATCTCACAGACATGGGCGAAGAAGCCGTCGGTCAGAAAGACGTCGAGCACGGCGTTGGCCACGGCCATGGCCAGGGGATTGCCGCCGAAGGTGGTGCCGTGGCTGCCCACTGTCATGGCGCTGGCCGGGGTTTCTTTCGCAAGGCAGGCACCGACGGGAAAGCCGCCGCCCAGCGCCTTGGCAATTGCCGCGATGTCCGGCTCGACGCCGGACCATTCGTGGGCAAGCAACTTGCCCGTCCGGCCCATGCCGCACTGTACTTCGTCGAACACCAGGAGCAGGCCGTGTTCGTCTGCGATCTGGCGCAGCCCAGACAGAAAGGCGTCATCCGCGGGGAAGATGCCGCCCTCGCCCTGCACCGGCTCGACCATGATGCCCGCGGTCTCAGACCCGATCGCGGCGCGAACGGCCTCGAGATCGCCGAACGGAACCCGGTCGAAACCATCGAGCAGCGGCTCGAAACCGTCGGTGTGCTTGGCTTGCCGACCTGCAGAGATCGCCGCCATGGTGCGGCCGTGAAATGCGCCCGCGAAGGTGATGATTCGGTAGCGTTCGGGATTGCCCACCGTATCGTGGTGCTTGCGCACCACCTTGATGGAACACTCGATGGCCTCGCTGCCCGAATTGAAGAAAAAGGCGGTATCCGCGAAGGTCGCTGCAACCAGACGCTCGGCCAGGCGCTCCTGGTCGGCGATGCGAAACAGGTTCGAGTTATGCCAGACCTTGCCCGCCTGCTCGGTCAACACCGCGACCAGGTGGGGGTGGCAATGACCCAGACCGGTGACGCCGATGCCGCAGATGAAATCAAGGTAGCGGTTGCCATCGGTGTCGAACAGGTAGCAGCCCTCGCCCCGCTCGAAGACGAGATCGGGCCGCACATGAAGGGGCATCAGAGCAGGAATCACGATTAACTCTCCACCGCCACAAGGGCGCGCAAAGGCTTGAAGGGGCGCGGAAAGCAGGAAAGTATCCGCCCAAGGCGGCAAGCTGTCAACGACGGTACAAGGCCAGGTTTCAGGCCTTGATCTTGTAGCCCGAGGCGATCATGCGGTGACAGGCAAGCCATAGTACCGCCGTGAGCCCGGCCATGACCGCGAGGCCGACCCAGGGCGTGGCGTCGGCATGCTCGATGAAGCCGTGGCGGAAGCCGTCTATCATGTAGAAGAACGGATTGAACTGACTAATTGTGTAGAAGACGGGCGGCAATTGCTGGACCGAATAGAAGGTGCCCGAGAGAAAAGCCAGCGGCATGACCACGAAGTTCTGGATGGTTGCGACATGGTCGAATTTCGCCGCCCATATCCCCGTCATCAGGCCGAGCAGGGCAAGTGCCGTCGAGGCGGTGACGGCATGAAAGACGAGAAAGCCCAGATGGCGTAGCTCCAGGTCGACGAAGGGCAGCATCAGGAGCGGCAGCAACAGCCCGATGAGCAGCGCGCGGGTGACCGCGCCGCCAACCAGCCCGAGCAGTAGCTCGGTAGGGCTGAGCGGCGGCATGACCAGATCAATGACGTTGCCCTGCATCTTGGCGACGATCACCGTCGAGGAGGTGTTGGCGAATGCGTTCTGGGCCATCGCCATCATGATCAGGCCGGGTGCCAGGAACTCGAGGAAGGGAACGCCCGCGATCTCGCGCACTGCACCGCCCAGCGCCAGGGCGAAGATGGTGAGAAACAGCAACGACGTCGCGGCGGGCGCCGCCACGGTCTGGAGAAAGACCTTCATGAAGCGGCGGACCTCCTTGACGTAGAGGGTCCGCAGGCCGAGCCAGTTAACAGCGCCGAAATGGCGGGGTGACGCGATCATCGTTGCCGTCAGCCGATGCCTTACGCCCCGCCGCCGCGAGGGCCGCCGAGGGTGCGAAAATCGCCGCCGGTCGGGTGCTGGAAGACGCGGAGCTCGAAGAAGGGCAGGACGGACAGGAGATGGTCGAAAATATCAGCCTGGATGCCTTCGAAGCTGACCCAAGCGGTATCGTTCGAGAAAGCATAGATCTCGAGGGGCAAGCCGTTAGCGGTGGGGGCGAGCTGGCGGACCATCAGGGTCATTGTCTTGTGCAGCTTTCCATGCTCATCGATATAGGCTTGGCAATAGGCGCGAAAGCTGCCGAGGTTGGTCAGCGCCCGGCGGTTGAGCGGCAGCACCGCTATTTCGTCGGCCCCGAGCCCAGCGTTGGCCTCGACCAGTTCCTGCTGCTTGAGCTCGATATAGGGGGTAAGCCGCTTGAAGCCCTTGAAACGCTCGATCATGGCGTCGTCGCAGAAGCGGATGCTGGTCTGGTCGAGCAACAGGCTACGCTTGATCCGCCGGCCACCCAATTCGTCCATGCCGCGCCAGTTCTTGAACGAGCTTTCTATCATCTTGTAGGTCGGGATGGTGACGAAGGTGTTGTCCCAGTTGCGCACCTTGACGGTATGGAGCGCGATATCGACGACATTGCCGTCGGCGCCAAATTCGGGCACCTCGATCCAGTCGCCCTTGCGCACGAGGTCGTTCGAGCTGAGTTGGATGCCCGCGATGAAGGACAGAATGGTGTCGCGGAAGACGAGCAGGAGCACCGCCGTCATCGCGCCCAAGCCCCCCAGGATGCCCCAGGGCGAGCGGTCGATCACGATGCAGATGATGAGGATCGCGCCGAGCAGGTAAAGCACCAGCTTGGCGAGCTGGATATAGCCCTTGATCGGGCGCTCCTTCGAAATCGGGTAGAGCTGGTAGATGTCGTTGGCTGCGGTGAGCAGACGGCCCAGCGACAGGATCACCATGGCGACGGAAAAGGCCAGGACGAGGCGGCGCACGAGGCCGCCAAACTCGGGGTAATAGCTGATCCCAACATAGAGGATCATCGCCGGACCGAGCAGGGCGAGCAGGTTGAACACGCCGCGCTTTGCCAACAGGTCGTCCCACCGGTCCTGGACCTGGTCGATCGCGTGATCGGCGAGCGGAACCAGAAGGTAGCGCACCAGAAAATAGGCCAGCACGGCAGCACCGAGCATGACGACGGGATAGATCCAGGTGGCGTCGCCGAAGAATGCGGCGATGTGCTGGGCGAGGCGTTGGCTGTTATCCATGGTCTCTTCTGACGATTTGCGCTCGGGAGTCAATATAGTGAGCCGCCGCGCGCGCCGAAAGGCCTAATCCCGGACGCCCGCCGGGCAATCTGGACAGGACCCAGGCCCCATGCGACGATGCTCACCGCCACGGGAGGCGGCCAACATGAGCGTGACCCTCTATCACAACCCGCGCTGCTCGAAATCGCGCCAGACCCTGGAGTTGCTCCAGGCGCGCGGGATTGCGCCCGAGATCGTCGAATATCTCAAGACCCCGCCCGACGCCGCGACGCTGGGCAAAATTCTCGATCTGCTGGACTGCGAGCCGCGCGAGCTGATGCGCAAGAAAGAGGCGGAGTACGCCGTCAACAAGCTCGACGACCCGGGTCTCACGCGCGACGCGCTGATCGCGGCGATGATCGCCGATCCGATCCTGATCGAGCGACCCATCGTGATGGCCCAGGGTAAGGCCGCGCTAGGCCGCCCGCCCAAATCCGTTCTCGCCATCCTCTGACGGCGGGGTGAAACGATGCGCCGGATCGATGCCGACACAGTCGTTGCCGCCCTCGATTACGGCGCCCTGATCGAGCGGCTTCGCGAAGCGTTTCGTGAAGGGGTTACGACGCCGCTGCGCCACCACCATACTATCCCCGTGCCCGGGGAGGCGGACGCGACCCTGCTGCTGATGCCTGCCTGGCAGTCGGGGCGCCATATCGGCGTCAAGGCTGCGACGGTGTTCCCTTCGAACAGCACCCACGACCTGCCTTCGGTGATGGGTCTCTATCTGCTGCTCGACGGCGAGACCGGTACGCCGGTCGCGGTGATCGACGGGCCCAGCCTGACGCGCCGACGCACCGCGGCGGCCTCGGCGCTGGCAGCGGGCTATCTCGCGCGCGCCGACGCGCACCGCTTCCTCATGGTCGGCACCGGGGCGCTCGCGCCCGAGTTGATCGAGGCCCACGGCGTGTGGCGCGAGCTGACCGAGGTGGCGGTATGGGGCCGTAGCCCGGAAAAAGCCGAGGCCCTGGCGGCAAAGCTCGATCGGCCGGAGCGGCGGGTCCACGCGGTTAGCGACCTCGAGGCAGCGGTGCGCGAGGCGGACATGGTGTCCTGCGCAACGCTCAGCTGCGAACCGCTGATCCAGGGCGCCTGGCTGGCGCCCGGCTGCCATCTCGACCTGGTCGGCGGCTTTCGCCCCACCATGCGCGAGGCCGATGACGAAGCGGTGCGCCGGGCGCGGATTTATGTGGATACCCGCGAAGGCGCGCTGACGGAGGCGGGCGACATGACCAATCCGCTGGCGCGTGGCGTGATCACAATGAGCGATATCCGAGGCGATTTGTTTGAGCTTGCGCGCGGCGAGGCGGCGGGCCGGGAAGACACAGGCCAGATCACCCTGTTCAAATCGACGGGCACGGCGCTCGAGGATTTCGCCGCGGCGGTACTGGTGGCGGAGCGCGCTTAGCTGCCGGCCGTACGGCGTTCGCGGTAGAAAATGTAGAGCCCGCTCGCCACAACCACCGCCGCGCCAACGATGGTCCAGGGTCCGGGGAAATCGCCGAACACGACGATGCCGAACAGTGTCGCCCAGATCAGGTCCGAATAGCCGTAGGGCGCGAGACCCGACGCCGACGAGTGGTCGAGTGCCTTGATGAACAAGAGGTGCGAGACCGCACCGAGAAAACCGAGCAGCGCGAGCAAGCCCCAGGCCTCGAGGCTGGGCCAGATCCAGAAAAAGGGCGCAGCAGCGCTCATCACCACCGCGCCCGCCAGCGCGGTGTAGAAGATCGTCGTGGCGGGCGAATCCCGACCCGAGAGCATACGTGTCGCAATCGCGTAAAACGCGAAGCAAGTCGCGGTGACGAGCCCGAGCGGCGCGGCCCAGTGAAATGTACCAAAGCCCGGCTGAATGATGATCATGGCGCCAATGAAGCCGACGATGACTGCCGCCCAGCGACGCGGCCCCACCCTCTCGCGCAGGAACAACGCACCGAGAACCGTAAGGATGATCGGCGAGACGTGAGACAGCGCCACAGATTCGGCGAGCGGCATGTAGCTCAGCATGATGAAGAACGAGAGCGTGGCGCCCACGAGCAGCAGAGAGCGGACGATCTGCAGGCCCAGTTGGGCGGTCCAGCCGATCCGCCCGAACCGCCCGGTGGCGAAGATCAGCGACGCGAAGACGAGGTGAAAGACGTAGCGCCCCCACACCGCCATGACGGCGTTGAGCTCTTCGGTGAGTATTTTAGCCGCGGTATCCATCGCGATGAACAGCACGGACGCGACAAGGAAATAGGCGACGCCGCGAGCCGACGGAGCGACGGGGTCGTGTCTTTCGGGGAGCCCTTCCATCGCTCCGAGTTACGCTCGCGCACGCCGGGAAACAAGCTGAATCGGAACCGCCCCGGCCAGCGCCTTTTGCGCCATTTCGCCCTCATGCGCGCGCATGAGGGCGAGCTCGTCACGCGGCGCCTGAATCGTCTCCTTGAGAACTGCAGTTTTCCGTCTGGAGCTCAAAGAGCTCATCCGCTAGGCCGTCCAAAGCCATTTCGCGTCCGTTCTGCGATGCCGACTTTCTTAAACCCGCGTCGGCGTTTCCCCCACAGACAATGTAGCGGTCTCTGATCGAATCTGGAATTTTCTAGTACAGCTAAAATAATCTGCCGAATTTCCGGATCTAATGACGCGTAGCCCCTTGCGCGCCGAGCCCGGTCTGGGAACGGACATACTAGGCGGCAAAGGCCCCGCGCTTGGCCCGCCCGCCCGTGCTGCGATCGGTGATGGAGAAGAACTACAATCTGGTAAACGCCATCGTCATGGAAAACAAAGCCGGATATTTATAGGGAAACACCGGCGTGTAGTGCCCCAGAAAATCGACCCAGGCGGTCGGCCCCAGGATCATCAGCGGCACAGCGGTAAACAAACCCAGAAAGCCACGGAGAAAAGCACCCCAGGTGATCAGACGGCGCCGGTACATGGACAGGAAAAGCACGGGGGAGTTGATGCTGGTCGCAATCGCGAAGGCAAGACCGACCATGAAAGCGACGTTCTGGGTTTCGAATAAGGCGCCGAGAAAAATGGCCCGCGCGCCCGGCACTAGGGTTGCGAGCCGCTAGACCTGCATTTCGTCCTTTTCGCGCGCCGTCCCACGGCACAGCACGCTGGCATAAAGGTCGTGGGAAAGAGCCGAGACCCCGGCGAGGGTCAGCCCAGCGACGACCGCCAGGATTGCGGCGAACGCGACC
The DNA here is from genome assembly GCA_963694715.1 of Alphaproteobacteria bacterium. Lineage (GTDB taxonomy): Bacteria > Pseudomonadota > Alphaproteobacteria > UBA828 > JAPUJA01 > CAVOEB01. Next base: position 47,513 of record CAVOEB010000014.1, read on the forward strand.
GCGGAGATGAAGCCCAGGAAAATATCGCCCCCGACCGCACGGGCGAGATGGATCATCGCAATATTGTTGCCGCCCAGCGGGGCTCCCAGCAAAGAGGGCGCAAACGCAACAATCAGGATAAAGCCGTAATAGACCGGAAGCGTCAGCCCGGCGAGGCCCCAGCGTTACCGAGCGCGTCGGCGCACCAACGCACGAACCCGGGAATCCGCCTGGATCTTATTTCGACACCGGGTTCCATCGGCAGCCTCTCTCACTCAGCCCGAGGCCAGGGCGTTGGAACACGTCGCATTTTCAGGAAAATGGTGCGCCCGGAGAGACTCGAACTCCCAACCCCCAGATTCGTAGTCTGGTGCTCTATCCAATTGAGCTACGGGCGCCGGTTGGCGCCTGACCCACGCCGGATCAGGTGCGTCGAAGGAGCCGGACATTACTGCAAACACCCGTTCCGAAGCAAGCGCAGCTCCATTTTGCGGCGATGCGTCGCGCTGGGCGAAAAGCCCCATTCTGGCGGGTTAATAAATCCGACTTGTCGCTTTGAGCCCCATTGAGTAATATTTTCCACTATTGGGCCAACTGCCTAGCTGAAGGGTACCAAGTCGCGGACGGTGCGGCGACAAGCATCTTTGCCGCAACGACATCGGTTTAATCGGGGAACTTGCTCGTAATGGCACGTTTGAAATTTGCGTTGACGATCGTGGGCGCCGGATTTTTTCTTGGCGGCTGCTCTACCTTAGAAGAAATCTTTCCGTCCTTAACCGGATACGAGCCGTCGGGTTACGCGCAGCCGATTCCGGCTTCGCCGTCCGAGAGCATCGGCACGCCGACCGTGGCACCCGTCCAGACGGTCGCCATGCAGAGCACCTTGTCACCGGCACCGATAGTAACGCCGCTTTACGACATGACCGGGTCGGCCTCGATGGGTCAACCGACCGGCACCTTCGTCGGCGAAAAGGTCGGCGGCCATCAGCAGGAGCTTTCTGAACTCAAGGCCGCGATCGGCCAGCGCAACGCCCAATTCCAGCAGCAGCGCACCACCGCCCGGCAGGATTCCCAAACCTACTACGCGACCATCGCGGCAATCAACGCACGCCTGCAGATCGGCACCACCCCGGGCAATCCGATCCTGGTCAGCCAGTGGAACGCCGCCCAGAGCGAGTTGGACCGCATCCTGGCCGATATCGCAGCGCTGAACGCGCTGGGCAATCAAGTCGCCGCCGATTCGGCGATGGCCGCCTACCTGCTCGAATCCGTGCGTGCCGCCTATGGCCTGCAGGGCGCGATCGACGAGGATCATCGCCAGCTTGCCACGCTCGAAGACGAAGTGAATCGCTCGGTCGTGCTGATTGATCGCCAACTCAAC